>NZ_JBFBIL010000002.1:0-337142 GCF_040685575.1 Kitasatospora sp. NPDC088351
GGCTCCCAGTAGACGACTGGGTTGATAGGCCGGATATGGAAGCCCTGTGAGGGGTGGAGTTGACCGGTACTAATAGGCCGAGGGCTTGTCCTCAGTTGCTCGCGTCCACTGTGTTGTTCTGAAACAACGACCCCACGCCAATGGTGCGTGGTCGGTTGACAGTTTCATAGTGTTTCGGTGGTCATAGCGTGAGGGAAACGCCCGGTTACATTCCGAACCCGGAAGCTAAGCCTCACAGCGCCGATGGTACTGCAGGGGGGACCCTGTGGGAGAGTAGGACGCCGCCGAACAATCATTCCAGAGAACCCCCACCCGATTCCGGGTGGGGGTTCTCTGCGTTTACGGCCGTGTATTGCTGTGTATTTACGGCATCACGCGCAGGGCACGGCCGCTGTGGGATGGTGGGTGTGTGACGTTGGAGGACCTTGTCCGGTTGCGCCGGGCCCGTGACCTGATCGACCGTGACTACGCGGAGCCGCTCGACGTTCCGGCGCTGGCGCGTACCGCCCTCATGTCGCCGGGCCATTTCTCCCGCAGCTTCCGCGCCGCCTTCGGGGAGACGCCGTACAGCTACCTGATGACGCGCCGGATCGAGCGGGCCAAGGCGCTGCTGCGGCGCGGCGACCTGTCGGTGACGGAGGTCTGCTTCGCGGTCGGCTGTACATCGCTGGGGTCGTTCAGCTCGCGGTTCACCGAGTTGGTCGGCGAGAGCCCGAGCTCGTACCGGGCCCGCAGCCATGACGAGGGCGCCGCCATCCCGGCCTGCATCGCCAAGATCCACACACGACCGGTCAGGAATGGAGAAGCGAAACGCGTGCCCCGCCCGTAGCGTGAAGCGCATGAACATCAGACTTTCACAGTGCTTCATCGCCGTTGACGACCACGACCGGGCGCTCGCCTTCTACCGGGACGTTCTCGGCCTGGAGGTGCGCAACGACGTCAAGTTCGAGGGGATGCGCTGGGTGACCGTCGGCGCGCCGTCGCAGCCCGATGTGGACATCGTCCTCGAACCGCCCCTCGCGAACCCGAACGCCTCGTCCGCCGACAAGGCCGTCATGGCGGAGCTGCTGGCGAAGGGCCTGCTGCGCGGCGTCATCTTCAGCACCGACGACTGCGACGCCACCTTCGAGCGCATCAGCGCCGCGGGCGGCGAGGTGCTGCAGGAGCCGATCGACCAGCCGTACGGCGTCCGCGACTGCGCCTTCCGCGACCCTTCCGGTAACATGCTCCGCTTCAGCCAGCCGCGCAAGCAGTAGGCTCCGGCCCCGGGAACCGGGCGTTACCCTTGCGGCGGACCCCGCGCCGCGTGGTCGGCGCCGGAGGGGCCACGGACCGAAGGCGTGGATGCCCTGGTTCTTGTGCTGGGAGCGACCCCGGCCGGCGTCAGCCGACCGGGGTCGCGCCACCCCTGGCCGACCCCGCCGGCCGCCACCGCCGATCGGACCGCCGGCGGACCGCCGCCGCGACCGCGCCGCCGGGGGAGAAGAACGTACTGCGCGAAGCCGGCCGGATCGAGCCGGGCGACGCCGACGGAGCCGCGAAGGCGGCCTCGCGCAAGAGAGCGTAAGAGAGGGAGAGACGATGAGCAGGGCCACGAGGACGGACCCGCAGTCGCCTGTGCTGCACGGTGCCGACAGCCACGATCTGATCCGCGTGCACGGTGCGCGCGAGAACAACCTCAAGGACCTCAGCGTCGAGCTCGCGAAGCGCCGGCTGACGGTGTTCACCGGCGTCTCCGGCTCGGGCAAGAGCTCCCTGGTGTTCGACACGATCGCCGCGGAGTCGCAGCGGCTGATCAACGAGACCTACAGCACCTTCGTGCAGGGCTTCATGCCGACGCTGGCGCGGCCCGAGGTCGACGTGCTCGAAGGGCTGACCACCGCGATCATCGTCGACCAGCAGCGGATGGGCGCCGACCCCCGCTCCACGGTCGGCACCGCCACCGACGCCAACGCGATGCTGCGCATCCTCTTCAGCCGGCTCGGGCAGCCGCACATCGGCTCGCCCGGCGCGTTCGCCTTCAACGTCCCCTCGGTCCGGGCGAGCGGTGCGATCACGGTCGAACGCGGGGCCGCCAAGACCGTGAAGCAGACCTTCACCCGCACCGGCGGCATGTGTCCGCGCTGCGAAGGCCGGGGCACCGTCTCCGACATCGACCTCACCCAGCTCTTCGACGACTCCAAGTCGCTCGCCGAGGGCGCGATCACCGTCCCCGGCTACACCACGGACGGCCACTGGACCGTGCGGATCTTCACCGAGTCGGGCTTCCTCGACCCGAAGAAGCCGATCCGCGACTACACCGAGACCGAGCTGCGGGACTTCCTCCACCGCGAGCCGACCAAGGTGAAGGTCAACGGCATCAACCTCACCTACGAGGGGCTGATACCCAAGATCCAGAAGTCATTCCTCGCCAAGGACCGGGAGGCGATGCAGCCGCACATCCGGGCGTTCGTGGACCGGGCGGTCACCTTCACGGCCTGCCCCGAGTGCGGCGGCACCCGGCTCAGCGAGGCGGCCCGGTCGTCGCTGATCGGCGGGGTCGGCATCGCCGACGCGTGCGCGATGCAGATCAGCGACCTCGCCACCTGGGTCCGCGGCCTCGACGAGCCGTCGGTGGCGCCGCTGCTCGCCACCTTGCAGCAGACCCTCGACTCGTTCGTGGAGATCGGGCTGGGTTACCTCTCGCTGGACCGGCCGTCGGGCACGCTGTCGGGCGGCGAGGCGCAGCGCGTCAAGATGATCCGCCACCTCGGCTCCTCGCTGACCGATGTGACCTACGTCTTCGACGAGCCCACCACGGGCCTGCACCCCCATGACATCCAGCGGATGAACGCCCTGCTGCTGCGGCTGCGGGACAAGGGCAACACGGTGCTCGTCGTGGAGCACAAGCCGGAGACGATCGCGATCGCCGACCATGTCGTCGACCTCGGTCCCGGCGCCGGTGCGGCGGGCGGCTCCGTCTGCTTCGAGGGCACCGTGGAGGGGCTGCGGGCCAGCGGCACCCTCACCGGCCGCCATCTCGACGACCGGGCCGTCTTCAAGGAGACGGTGCGCAAGCCCACCGGCACGCTGGAGATCCGCGGCGCGACGACGCACAACCTGCGCGACGTCGACGTCGACATACCGCTCGGGGTGCTTGTCGTGGTGACCGGTGTCGCCGGCTCCGGCAAGAGCTCGCTCGTGTACGGGTCGCTGGCCAATGGGTCGCCGGCCAGCGGTTCGGGGCCGGCCGGCGCGGGTGTGGTGTCGGTCGACCAGGGCGCGATCCGCGGCTCGCGGCGGAGCAATCCGGCGACGTACACCGGGCTGCTCGACCCGATCCGCAAGGCGTTCGCGAAGGCCAACGGTGTGAAGCCGGCCCTGTTCAGCGCCAACTCCGCTGGTGCCTGCCCCAGTTGCAACGGTGCCGGTGTCATCTACACCGACCTGGCGATGATGGCCGGCGTCGCCACCGTCTGCGAGGAGTGCGAGGGGAAGCGGTTCCAGGCGTCGGTGCTGGACCACCACCTCGGGGGCCGCGACATCAGCGAGGTGCTCGCGATGTCGGTGACCGAGGCCGAGGAGTTCTTCGGCGCCGGCGAGGCGCGCACGCCGGCCGCGCACACCATCCTCGGCCGGCTCGCCGACGTCGGGCTCGGCTACCTCAGCCTCGGCCAGCCGCTCACCACGCTGTCCGGCGGCGAGCGGCAGCGGCTCAAGCTGGCCACCCACATGACCGAGAAGGGCGGCGTCTACGTCCTCGACGAGCCGACCACCGGCCTCCACCTGGCCGACGTCGAGCAGCTGCTCGGTCTGCTCGACCGGCTCGTCGACTCCGGCAAGTCGGTCATCGTCATCGAGCACCACCAGGCGGTCATGGCGCACGCCGACTGGATCGTCGACCTCGGCCCCGGCGCCGGTCACGACGGCGGCCGGATCGTCTTCGAGGGCACACCCGCCGACCTCGTCGCCGCCCGTTCCACCCTCACCGGCGAGCACCTCGCGGCCTACGTCGGCGCCTGACCGGGGCCCGCACCGCGAGTGCGCGTCGCCCCGCTCCGCAGGGCCCGGGCGCGCCGGACACGGGCAAGAGGGCGGGAGCCGGCAAGAGGAGGGAGAGGGGCCCGGTGGGGGACGGCCGCCTCTCCCTCCTCGCCCGAGGGGCCTGCCCACCGCTCCGGGCACGCCGGCTCAGCCACGGCCTGCGGGCGGGGCGGCCTTGCGATGCACGAACCCCAACGCCGCACGCTGATCCGCCGAGAATTGTCAGACACGCCCTGGTGCCCCCGCACAGCCCGGGCAAGATCGCCAGGGCTGTGCGGGGAGCGGGCCGGCGCCGCCGGACGGGCCCTCAGCCGGTCGGGGCGGTGGGGCGGGAGGCCAGGCCGACGGGGCAGACGACGGGTGTGCCGTGGACCGGGTCGGTGAGGATCGCGCTCTCCACCCCGTACAGCTCGCGCACCAGGTCGGGGGTGACGATGTCGCGGGGCGCGCCCTGGGCCGCGACCCGGCCGTCGCGCATGGCGACCATGTGGTCGGCGTAGCGGCAGGCGGTGGTGAGGTCGTGCAGGACGAGGATGACGGTGCGGCCGCGGTCGGCCAGACCGCGCACCATCTCCAGCACCTCCAGGGCGTGGCCCATGTCCAGGGCCGAGGTGGGTTCGTCCAGCATCAGGATGTCGGTGTCCTGGGCGACGGCCATGGCGATCCAGGCGCGCTGCCGCTGCCCGCCGGAGAGGGTGTCCAGCGGGCGGTCGGCCAGGTCGTGCAGGTCGGCGGCGGTCAGGGCGCGCTCCACCGCCTCGGCGTCGCCGGCGGACCACTGCCGCAGCAGCCCCTGGTGCGGCTGGCGGCCGTAGCGGACCAGGTCCCGGACGGTCAGCCCGTCCGGGGCGGTGGCGGACTGCGGCAGCAGGCCGATGATGCGGGCGATCGCGCGGGTGGACAGCGAGGGCAGGGGCTTGCCGTCCAGCAGGACGGCGCCGGAGCGGGGGGCGAGGGTGCGGGCCAGGCCACTGAGCAGGGTGGACTTGCCGCAGCCGTTGGGGCCGACGATGACGGTCACCTGCCGGGACGGCAGCCGGAGGTCGAGTTCGTGCACCACGGTGGTGCGGTCGTGGCCCAGGGTGAGCGCGCTGGCCTCCAGCCGGGGGGCGGTGCCGCTGTCGGTGCTGCCCGGAGCACCCGGAGCACCCGGAGCGGCAGCGGCGTCGGTGGCGGTGGGGGCGGTCATGCGGTCCTCCGGGTACGGGTGGTGAGCAGCAGCCACAGCAGGTAGGGGCCGCCCACGACGGCGGTGACCAGGCCGACCGGAACCTCCAGCGGCGCCAGGGCGGTGCGGCCGATCAGGTCGGCGAGCAGCACGAGGACGGCGCCCGCGGCGGCCGAGGTGAGGACCGGGACCGCGCAGCGCGGTCCGGCGATCCGGCGGGCGGCCTCGGGGGCGGCCAGGGCGATCATGCCGAGCGGTCCGGCGACGGCCACGGCCAGCCCCGCGCAGACCACGGCGGTGAGCAGGACGGCGATCCGCAGGCCGCGGACCCGGACGCCCAGCCCGGTGGCGACGGCCTCGGAGAACCGGAGCAGGGCCAGCCGGCGGCCGAGCAGCACGGCCACCGGCAGGCAGACCAGCAGGCCGATGCCCAGGTAGCCGACGGCGTCGGCGTCGCGGCTGTTGAGGGTGCCCACCGTCCAGGCGAAGGCGGCGTTGGCGGAGTCGATCGCGGCCCGGGAGAGCATCAGGTCGGTGACGGCGCCGAAGACCGCGCCGATCCCGAGACCGACCACCAGGAAGCGGTAGCCGTTGCGGCCCGCGCCGCCGCCGAGCGCGAGGGCGAGCACCGCGGCGGTGGTGGCGCCGGTGAGGGCGGCGGCGGAGGGCAGCAGCTGGGTGGCGGTGCCGGTGACCGAGGCGACGGCGAAGGCGGTGGCGCCGTCGTTGAGGCCGATGGTGTCCGGGGTGGCCAGCCGGTTCTGGGCGAGGCTCTGCAGCAGACAGCCCGCGGCGCCGAGGGCGGCGCCGACGGCCAGTCCGGCCTCGGCGCGGGGCAGCCGCAGCTTCTCCACCACCAGCACGTCGCGGGGGGAGCCGTTGCCGAAGGCCGCGCGCAGGGCGTCCAGCGGGTTGAGGACGGTCTCACCGACCGCCAGATAGACGGCGGTGACGGCGACGGCGACGGCCAGCAGCGCGGTGCAGCCGAGCAGCGCGCGGACGGGGACGAGGACCGAGTGGCCGCGCACCCCGATCAGCCGGGTGCCGGGGGGTGGCGCGGACACGGCGGCCGGCCGGGGGGCGGCCGGGGCGGGGAGCGTCTTCACAGCGAGGGCAATCTGTGCGAGCGGACGACGGCGACCAGGACGGGTGCGCCGAACAGGGCGGTCATCACGCCGAGGGGCATCTCGTAGGGGCGGGCGACCAGCCGGGAGGCGACGTCGGCGGCCAGCACCACGGCCGGTCCCAGCAGGACGGACACCGCGAGCAGGCGGCGCAGGTCGGGGCCGACCAGGGCACGGGCGGCGAAGGGCACGACCAGACCGACGAAGGAGACCGGGCCGGCCACCGCGGTGGCGGCGCCGACCAGCAGGGCGACGGCGGTCATCGCGAGGGCGCGGGCCCGCCGGGGCCGGTGGCCCAGGCCGGTGGCGACGTCGTCCCCGAGGCTGAGGGCGGTCAGGGACGGGCTGACGGCCGCGGCCAGGACCAGACCGAGCAGCAGGATCGGCAGCACGGAGAGGAGTTGGTCGGTGCCACGGCCGGCGACCGAGCCGATGGTCCAGAAGCGGATCTCGTCGGCGGCCCGCGCGTCGGCCAGCAGCAGGACGGAGGAGCCGGCGGTCAGCAGTCCGCTGAAGGCGGCGCCGGCCAGGACCAGCCGGACCGGGTCGTCGCCGGTGCCGCGCAGCCGGGCGGCGCCCAGGGCCAGCAGACAGCCGGCGGCGGCGCCGAGCACCGCGACGTACGGGCCGACGGTGGCCGCGCTGGCGCCCGACACGATGGCCACCACCACGGCGAAGGAGGCGCCGGTGCTCACCCCGAGCAGTCCCGGTTCGGCCAGCGGGTTGCGGGCGGCGGCCTGGAGGACGGCGCCCGCTACGCCGAGGGCGGCGCCGACGGCGAGGGCCACGGCGGTGCGGGGCAGTCGCAGGTCGAACACGGTGAAGCGGGAGTCCGGGTCGCCGCCGCCGAGCAGGGCGGCGGCGGCCCGGGACGGTCCGACATCGCCGGCGCCGAGCAGCAGGCTCGCCAGAACGGCGGCCAGCAGTATCGCTCCGGCCGGCAGCAGACCGCGCAGCAGGATTGATCGGAATGTCACACCGGGCCTCCCCGTCAGGGCCTGATCTATGGTTAGGCTAACCTCACAAGTGATTCGTCCATAAACTATCATTGCTCGGAGATCGCTCATGCTTGGCACCCGCTTTACGAAGTCCCTCCTCGGCGCGGCCGTGATCGGCGCCCTCTCCCTGGGCCTGACCGCGTGCGGCTCCTCAGGGTCGGGGGACTCCGCGGGTGGCAGTGGCGACTCGGCCAAGGACGGCCGCCGCTCCGTCACCACCGCCTTCGGCGCGGTGGAGGTGCCCGCCGAGCCCAAGCGGGTCGTCGCCCTCGGCGACACCCCCCTGGACACCGCGCTCTCCCTGGGTGTCACCCCCGTGGGCACCAGCGCCAGCCGCGGCGGCAACACCGCGCCCGCCTACCTGGACGCCGCGAGCATCCCGCTGGTCGCCACGGTGAAGGAGCCCAACATCGAGGCCATCCTGAACACCAAGCCGGACCTGATCCTGACCGCCGCCGGGATCGAGAAGTCCCAGTACGACCAGCTCTCCGCGGTGGCGCCCACCGTCGTGCCCAAGGCCGGCGACTGGCGGGCGGTGCTCGATGTCTACGGCGAGGCGCTGGGCCACAAGGCCGACCTGGACACCAAGCTCGACGCCCTGGACAAGCGCGCCGAGAAGGCCGGCGAGGGGAAGACCGGCTCCGCCGTGGTCATGCGATGGATGCCGAACGGCCCGATCGTGATGAACTCGGCCAACATGCCGGGTGCCATGCTCAAGAAGGCCGGCGCCACCACCCTGCCGATCGCCGACGGCCTGGGCGCCCAGCCGCACTCCGACCCGCTGTCGCTGGAGAACCTGGGCAAGGCCGACGCCGACCGCATCTTCGTCGCCACCCTCAACGCCGAGGGCGAGAAGGCCCTGGAGGCCGCCCGCAAGCAGGACGCCTTCACCCGGCTGAAGGCCGTCGGGAACGGCCAGGTCGCGGGCGTGGACGGCCAGGTGTGGAGCAGCAGCTCCGGCCCGATCGCGGTCGAGAAGGTCGTCCAGGACATCGAGAAGGCCTTCGCGGCGAAGTGACCGTGTGCGGGCGCGACCGCCCGCACACGTACGGCGGCCCCGGCCCGACGGTCCCCGGAATCCGGGACCGTCGGGCCGGGGCCGTCGGCCGTGTGGTCTCACGCGGCCCCGTCCTCGAACGGCTCAGGCTGCTTCGAGGACGATCGACATGCAGCTGCCGTGCGTGCCGTAGCTCTCCGGGAGCACGACCTCGGGGCGGGAGGTGCCCCCCCTCGGGTCAGCAGCGTGGGGTTGCTGCCGACGGCCACCACGGAGTCCGCTCGAACCGCTGCTCCCGGGCCCGCCCGCTCGCCTCCGTCAGCGGGCCGCCCGGCCGAATTCCCCGGCGCGGGAGATCCCGGCGCCCGGATCGGGGACCCGTCGGTGCGTTCTGCCGCCCGGTCGCCGCCGCCCGGCCGGTCCGTGCCGGGCGTGCCGGTCCGCCACGCCGTCCTCGGCCCGCCTCTCCCCGGACGAACTCGCTTTGACGACTTGTCCGCTCATTACCGAGCGTCAGGTCCCGGCCCCGCCGCTGCGGCCCGCAGGGCGGCCCCGCAGGGAAGTTGGACGACTGTTAACCCCCGCGCGACCTGCTGATTCCCGCCGGGCACCGGTCCGGACGGTGAAATGATCACGGAGTGTGGGCGGTCGCGGTGCCGGGGACTTCCGGCCATGGTCCATGGTCCAATGGTCTATACCAATTGCGGTACGGTGGCCCCAGGATGCTGTCAGACACGCGGCTGTGGGGGCCCCATGACTATCCATCACCTTCCTCAACCACCTTCCGACCGGGAGCTCTACTGGTATTTCGGGCCACAGCGCCGCTGGGTGCTGATCTGCACGTCGCTCGCCTTCGTGTTCACCGCGGCGACCATGCTCACCTTCTCGCTGCGGACCCCGGCCCTGTGGGCCTTTCTCGCCGTCCTCGTGCTCAACCTCGTCGCGCTCGCGCTGTCCTCGGTCAACAGCCTGCGCCAGCGCCGGCTCACCCGGCAGTCGCACGAGGTGCTGGTCAACGCCTGGGAACCGGCCGAACTGCCGACCGTCGACCTCTATCTGCCGACCTGCGGTGAGCCGCTCGACGTCCTGGAGAACGCCTACCGCGCGGTCTCGGCCGTCGACTGGCCCGGCGCGCTGACCGTCTGGGTCCTGGACGACGCCGACCGCACCGAGGTCGCCGGACTGGCGGCCGCGCACGGCTTCGAGTACGTCGTCCGCCCCGACCGCGGACACCTCAAGAAGGCCGGCAACCTCAACCACGCGCTCACCCGGAGCAAGGCCGAGTACATCGCCATCCTGGACGCCGACTTCGCGCCCCGGCCGGACTTCCTGCGCCACCTGGTGCCGTACTTCGCCGACCCCAGGATCGGCATCGTGCAGAGCCCGCAGTGCTTCGACACCGACGAGACGATGGGCTGGATCCAGCGCGCCGCCGGTTCGGCCCAGGAGTGGTTCTTCCGCTGGATCCAGCCCTCCCGGGACGCCAGCGACGCCGCCATCTGCTGCGGCAGCAACGCCGTCTACCGGCGCTCCGCGATCGACGCCGCCGGCGGCTTCGCCAAACTCGACCACAGCGAGGACCTGTTCACCGGGCTCTCCCTCTACGAGCAGGGGTTCCGCACCCTCTACGTGCCGGTCCTGGTCGCCAAGGGCACCTCGCCCGACAACCTCGCGTCCTTCGTCAACCAGCAGTACCGCTGGGCGATGGGCAACCTGCACCTGCTCGGCACGCCCGTCCTCAAGCGGATCCGCGCGCCCTGGCGGATGCGGTTCTGCTTCTACGAGGGCGTCGTCGGCTACCTGACCACCGCCGTCAACATCTTCGCGGCCCCGCTGCCGCCGCTGGTGATGATGTTCTGGTACCCGGACCAGATCCGGCCCTGGCACGTCCTCCCGCTGCTCGCCCCGCTCTGGCTCTGGCACGTCCTGCTGCCCCGGATCAGCCGGACCCGCTGGCGGGTCGAGGTGATCCGCTCCAACGTCCTCATGAGCGTGGCCGCCGGCGCCGCCTTCTGGCACACCCTGCGCGGCCGCAGCGCCGCCTGGGTGCCCACCGGCGCGGGCCGCGCCAAGCCCGGCGGCCTGGCCCGCCAGGTCGTCCTGGTCTCGCTCGGCTGGCTCTGCGTCTCCGTGGGCGCCGCCGCCGTCGGGCTCGCCCTGGCCGTCGCCCGCAACGGCTGGCTGCCCAACTGGGGCCTCGGGCTGTACCTCGCGGTGCAGTGCCAGATCAGCCTCCCGCTGATCCGCGACCTGGTCGCCGAACTGCGCCCCGCCGACCCGGCCCGGGCCGCGGCACGCGCCGACGCGCGGGCCGCCCGCCAGGCCCGTCGCGGCATGCTGCCCAGGCGCTGGCCCGAAGCGCTGGCCGCCACCGTCACTCTCGTGCTCACCGCCCTGCTCGCCTCCGGCTGGGTCAGCCCGATGCTGCCCTGGCTGGGTTGAAAGGTCGTCACACCGATGGACTCGACCGTGGCTCCGGAGATCCGTCCGGAGACCTACACCATTCCCGGCCGCCCGCCCGGCGGTTCCGGCTCCCGGGGCTCCGATACCCCGGGCGCCGGCTCCCCGGGCCGGACGCCCCGCTCCGCGGGCTTCCGCCCCGACATCGAAGGCCTGCGCGCGGTGGCGGTGCTCGCGGTGCTCGCCTTCCACGCCTCCCTCCCCGGCCTGGCCGGCGGATTCGTCGGCGTGGACATCTTCTTCGTCATATCCGGTTATCTGATCACCGGCCTGCTGCTGCGCGAGGCGGTCACCACCGGACGGATCCGGCTGGGGGAGTTCTTCTCCCGCCGGGCCCGCCGCCTGCTGCCCTCCGCCGCCGTGGTGCTCGCCGCCGTCGCGCTGGCCGGCGCCTGGCTCACCGTCCCGCTGCGCCGCACCGACCTGGAGTACGACGTCCTCGCGGCGGCGCTGTCCGCCGCCAACTGGCGCTTCGTCGCCCAGCAGACCGACTACCTGGCGGCCGGGCGGGACCCGAGCCCGCTGCTGCACTTCTGGTCGCTGGCCGTGGAGGAGCAGTTCTACCTCTTCTGGGGCCCGCTGCTGGCCCTGGTCGTGTTCCTCGCGGTCCGGGCGGTCCGCCGCGAGCGGGCCGTCCGGCTCGCGCTGACCGCCGTCGCCGTGCTGCTGACCGTCGGCTCCTTCGCCCTGTCGCTGCACTGGACGCACGGCTCCGTCTCGCTGGCGTACCTCGGCACGCCGTCCCGGGGCTGGCAGTTCGGGGTGGGGGCGCTGCTCGCGCTGCTGCCCTGGCACCGGCTGCGCGGACCGCGCCCGCTGCGCCTGCTCTGCGGCTGGGCCGGAGCGCTGGCGATCGTCTGGTGCGTCGTCCGGTACGACGCCACCACCCCCTACCCGGGATACGCGGCGCTGGTCCCGACCCTCGCCACCGCCCTGGTCGTCCTGGCGGGCACGCCCGACCGCGACGGCGCCCCCGCCGCGAACGGCGGCGGCTTCGGGGTGGCCCGGCTGCTCGGCACCCGGGCCCCGCGCGCCGTCGGCCGCCTCTCCTACAACCTCTACCTGTGGCACTGGCCGGTGCTCGTGCTCGCCGAGGCCCGGCTCGGGACGCTCGGCTGGCCGGCCAGGACCGCGCTGACCGTGGCGGCCGCGCTGCCCGCGATGGCGGCGCTGCGCTGGATCGAGCAGCCGCTGCGCCGTAACCGCACCGTCTCCGAACTCCCCAGGCGGGGCCTCTCGCTGGGCCTCGCGGCGGTCGTCATCCCGGTGGTGCTGGCGCTGGTCGTCGGCACCGGGACGCTCCGGCTGCTCGGGCCGGCCGCCCCGGTCGACCTGCAGGGCCTGCCGCCCGGCTCGCCCGACGGCACCTCCCTGCTGGCCAGGACCGCAGGGCCGCTCAAGGGCGGTCCGGTCGTCCCGGACGCCGTCCAGGCCCGCAAGGACTTCCCGCCGGACGGCGAGTGCGAGGTCGCCCCGGAGAGCACCACCAGCCCGGCCTGCCTGTTCGGCGTGACCAGCAGCCCGGACCGGATCGTCCTGCTCGGCGACTCGCACGCCGGCCAGTGGTTCTCCCCGATGCTGGCCATCGCGGCAGAACGCCACTGGGCGCTGGAGGAGTTGGTCAAGCAGGGCTGCCCGCTGCCGGAACTGACCGTGGTCAACCCGCAGTTGGGTCGGACGTACCGGGAGTGCGACACCTGGCGGGCGAACAGCCTGGCCCGGCTGCAGAACGGCCCCAAGCCCAAGCTGATCGCGGTGGCCTCGCTCAACCGCTACACCGACGACCAGCAACTGCTGCTGGAGGCCTGGGAGAAGACGCTGACGCCGCTGCGCGCGCTCGGCGTGCCGATCGTCTACCTCCAGGACACCCCGATCCCCGGAACGGACATCCCGGCCTGCGTCTCCGGACACACCGACCACCCGGCCGCCTGCGAGTTCGACCGCGGCCGAGCCCAGTGGCCGGACCCGCTCGCCGGGGCGATCGCGGCCGGCCGGCTGCCCGGCGTGCGGACGGTCGAGGTGAACTCGGTCATCTGCCCCGGCTCGGGCCGCAGCTGCCCGGCCGTCCTGGAGCGCATCCTGCTGTACCGCGACGACGCGCACCTGACCAACGTCGCGGCCGTCGTCCTCACCCCCCGGCTGGAGCGGCTGCTCACCGAGGCCGGGGCGGTGCCCGCGCGCACCGCGCCGGGCGCCGACGGCTGGACCACGGTCCTGCGGGACGACTTCGACGGCCCGGCGGGCAGCCGCCCCTCGGCCGAGAACTGGCAGTACGACCTGGGCACCTGCTACCCGGGCTGCCCGGCGGCCCAGTGGGGCACCGGCGAGATCGAGACGATGACGGACTCGACCGCCAATGTCCGCCTCGACGGCAAGGGCGTTCTGGAGATCGTCCCCACCCTGGAGAACGGTCAGTGGAGCTCCGGCCGGATCGAGTCCCGCCGGGCCGACCTCAAGCCGCCGCCCGGAGGGGTGATGCGGGTCGAGGCCTCGATCGCCCTGCCCGACGTCACCGGGCCCGCGGCGGCGGGCTACTGGCCGGCCTTCTGGACCCTCGGCGGCGCGCTGCGCGACGGCTACACCGGCTGGCCGGCGATCGGCGAGCTGGACATCATGGAGGCCGTCAACGGCCGTGACTCCGTCTTCGGGACGATGCACTGCGGCACGCTCGACGGCGGGCCCTGCAAGGAGCCGCAGGGGCTCGGTTCAGGGGACCAGCCGTGCCCCGACTGCCGGACGGGATTCCACTCGTACGCGGTGGAGGTCGACTTGACGGCCGGCGCGGAACAGGTGCGCTGGTACCTCGACGGGCGCGAGTTCCACCGGGTGACGGCCACCCAGATGGACGCGGCCACCTGGGACCGCGCGGTGAACCACGGCCTGTTCCTGATCCTGAACGTGGCGATCGGCGGCCACCTGCCCGCCGCGCTCGGCGGGACCGCGGGACCGGCCACGGAGCCCGGTCACCCGATGCGGGTGCAGTACGTCGCCGTCTCGACCCGGGGAGGAGCCCACTCCTGAGACCCGGTCGGGCCGGGGCCCCGGAAGCGCCGTGTGCGCTCCCGGGGCCCCGGCCGTTCACGACGACCTCGGCACCCCTGCCGTAGCAGGCGCCTTAGAGCTTGAAGAGCTTGGAGTAGGGCTGGGTGATGCGCTGCTGGTGCGAGCCGAAGTCGACGAGGACGGCGGTCTGGCCGTCGCCCTCGACGGCGATGGTCCGGCCCAGGCCGAACTGGTCATGGGAGACCCGGTCTCCGACGGCGAACTCTTTGAGTGGCTCCGGAGGGGTTGGGCGGAAGGGGCTGGTGGGTAGGGGGCGCCGGGGTGAGGTTGATTTCGTCATCCTGGCCAGTATGCGCCCAACTTCGGGGTTCTGGACCGTGTCTGGGCATCGATTTTCGGCGGCTCGGCGTGTCTTCGGCACCCGGCGGGGGCGGTCGTGGCCCGCACCGGCACCGGCGGCGGGCCCCGCGGAGGTCCGCCGGCAGCCCGGTGGCGGTCCGGCGGAGGTCCGTGACGGTCCGTGGCGGTCGAACCCGCGTCCTACCCGGCCGGCGCACGAAAAACGCCGTTCGGGCCCGAACCCTGCTACAGTCGTGGTAGTTGCAGTTTTGGTTCCCATGAACTCTGTGTGCGCCTGCTGATGCCTCGCAGGCGCATTTTTGTTTCCCGGTCGTTTCCCGGGACGGGTCCTCATCGCGGCGACTCGATATCCGCACAGTGCGGATTTCGAACAGTCCTTTGAAGGAGAAATTATTATGGCTACTGGCACCGTGAAGTGGTTCAACGCGGAAAAGGGCTTCGGCTTCATCGAGCAGGACGGCGGCGGCGCCGACGTCTTCGCCCACTACTCGAACATCGCTGCGAGCGGTTTCCGCGAGCTGCTTGAGGGCCAGAAGGTCGAGTTCGACCTCACCCAGGGCCAGAAGGGCCCGCAGGCCGAGAACATCCGCCCGCTGTAGTCCTTTCGGCAGCGAGCTTTCCACCGGGCCACCCGCCCGGCGGCGAGGGGCCCGTACCGCGTTCACGCGCGGTGCGGGCCCCTCGGCATGTGCGGCCCCGGCCGGACAGACCGGGGCCGCACATGGAAGGGGACGGTGGTGACCACGACCTTCGGGAGATTCCGCAGCGCCCGGCGCAGCCGCCCGGCGAGCTGGTTGTGCAGGACGCGGTGCCACCAGTGCCGGACGACGAGCTCCGGGAGGATGACGGTCAGGGTGACGTCGGGGCGCTGGCGGTGCAGGGCCTCCAGGTAGTTGACGAGCGGTGCGACGATCGCGCGGTACGGGGAGAGCATGACCTCCAGCGGCAGGTGGTCGCCCCACAGCCGCCAGTACCCGCGGAAGCGCTCGGCCTCCTCCTCGGTGGGACTGACGTGGACGGCCAGGACGGGCTGCTGGAGGGAGGCGGCGTAGGCCAGGGCGCGCATGCCGGGGAGGTCCAGGGCGGCGACCGGCACGACGGCCAGGTGGCGGATCTCCTCGGGCGCCTCCTCGTCCTCCGCCGTCCTGTTCTCCTCCTCGCCCTCCGCCGCCGGGCCGGCTCCGCGCGGCGGGCCCGGTTCGGCCGGCTGCCCGCCGGCCTGCGGGGCGAGGGTCCGCCCGGGCACCTCTACGGCGTGCGGATGCAGCGCGACGGCCTCGGCGACCTGCTCGTAGTGGTGCCGGATGCGCAGGGCGACGAACAGGAAGAGCCCGACGGCGAGCACGGCGACCCAGGCGCCCTCGGTGAACTTGGTGACCCCCGCAGTGATGAAGACGACCGCCGACAGCAGACAGCCGGTGGCGTTGAAGAACAGGCTCTTGCGCCAGTGCCGGTCGCGCAGGCGCCACCAGTGCACCACCATGCCGGCCTGCGACAGCGTGAAGGCGAGGAAGACCCCGACGGCGAACAGCGGGATCAGCGGTGCCGTCCGGCCGCCGAACGCGACGAAGATCAGCGTCGCCGCGGCCGAGAGCAGAAGGATCCCGTTGCTGAAGGCGAGGCGGTCGCCGAGCCGGAGGAAGAGCCGCGGCGCGTGGTGGTCGCGGGCCAGCAGGAACAGCACCCGGGGGAAGTCGTTGTAGGCGGTGTTCGCCGCGAGCAGCAGGATCGCCGCGGTCGCCGCCTGCGTGAGCACGTACAGGACCCCGTTCCCGAAGCTGCGGTGGGCGAGTTGGGAGAGGACCGTCTCGGTGCCGCTGGGCACGATGCCGTCGAGCCGGATCAGCGCGATGATGCCCGCGAACATGGCGATCAGCAGGCCGACCATCCAGGTCAGCGTGGTCCGGGCGTTGCGCCAGGTGACGGGGGTGAAGGCCGGGACGGCGTTGGAGATCGCCTCGATGCCGGTCATCGCGGTGGAGCCGGAGGCGAACGACCGGAGCACCAGCAGCACGCCGAGGCCCTCGGTCGCCGTCAGCGCGGGCGTCGGCGTCGGGTGGAAGCCACGCCCGCCGGCGTCGTAGAGGCCGACGCAGACCAGGGCGAGGACGGCGGCGATGAAGGCGTAGGTGGGGGCCGCGAAGAGCACGCCCGCCTGCCGGATGCCGCGCAGGTTGCCGGCGAGCAGCAGGGCGATCACCCCGACACCGATCGGGACGATGTCGGGGGTGAGGGACGGGATCGCGGAGGTGATCGCCTCGACGCCCGCGGCGATCGAGACGGCGACGGTCAGGATGTAGTCGGTCATCAGCCCGGCGGCGGCCACCAGCCCCGGCAGCCGGCCGAGGTTGTCGCCGGCGACGACGTACGAGCCGCCGCCGTGCGGATAGGCGCGGATCGTCTGACGGTACGACACTCCCACCGCCAGCATCAGGAAGGCGATGGTCGCGGCGACCGGCAGGGCGTAGCGCAGCCCGGCCGCGCCGCCGAGGACGAGGACCGCCAGCATCGCCTCCGGGCCGTAGGCGACGGAGGACAGCGCGTCGGCGGAGAGCACCGGCAGCGCCACCAGTTTGCGCATCCGCTCGTGGGCGATCGCGGTGCTCCTGAGCGGAGCCCCGAACAGCACGCGCCGCAGCCGGGAGCCGGCCCGGCCGAGCGGCGAGAACGGGACGGCATCGGCGTCCTCGGTCGCCTCGACGGCGGTGGCCGGCCCGCCGTCGAGCGGGGGGATCGGCACGAACCGGCCGAACCTGGCCGGCCGGACCTCGGTGGGGTAGCGGCCCAGGTCCGGGTCGACCGGCAGGGCGCGCTGCCATGCCTCGGGATCGCCCGCCACCCGGTCCCACTGCTCGCCGACCCGGCGCAGCACCCGCAACTGCTCCTCGTCCAGGGTCGGCAGCAGCGCGGACGGGCTGGGCGCGCCGCTCTCCCGCTCGCCGCCGTGGTTGTCGCCCCGCTGTGTATCCGTCACATCGCTCATTGTGATCGACGGGTCCCGTGCCGGAGGGATGGCGGGTTCGCGGGTCGTCGGTGGGCCGCCGGGGCCGGGTGCCCGTTGTCGGGCGCCTTTCCGGATCGCGCGGAGGAATTGTGGCGGGTGGGCCGTTTTCTGTGCGTTGCGCACAGCGGAGTGTGCGCGGTGGAGTTGTGCGCGGTGCCGCGCCGGAAAGGCCGACCGAATGGCGGCCGCGCGGAGTATCCTGGATTGTGCCGGGATCAATAGCCGGCAGGTCGACCGGGCGGAGGTGGATATGGGGATACTTGAAGCAGGAGACCCGATTTCGCGGCTCGCGATCGTGAAGCCCTCACCCGGCCCTCAGGGCGGGAAGGACACAGGGATCGCCCGGGCGGGGAGCGGTGGGGGTGTGGGGTCGCCGTCTCGACCGGTGTTCGCACGGGTCTGAGGTCGTTTCCGCCGAGAGCGGTGGAAGCGGCCTTTCTGCGTTTTTTGGCGACTTTTCGCCGCCGCCCGTCTTCGGCGCGGCGGTTTTCGCATTCGGTCGGAGTGTCGCGAGGGCGGAGTGTCGCGAGGGCGCGGTCCCGCCCGGCCCCGGGTGTCGGGGCCGGGCGGGACCGTCAGAACCGCAGGGACCAGCTGTCGATGAAGCCGGGGAAGTAGCCGTAGCGGTCGGTCGCCCGCAGCTTCCACACCCCGTTGGCCGTTCGGGCGGAGGCGTCCACGCCGTAGAGGGCGGTGAGGTCCGGGCGGCCGTCCGCGATGTCCTCGTCCCGCAGCCGGTACGCCGTGCCGTCCGGGGCGATCAGGTCGATCGTGAGGTCCCCGCGCCAGCCGTGCTTGATGGCGAGGCGGACGTCCAGGTCGGCGGGCGCGTGCCCGGGCACTCCGGTGACGGTGATCGCGGACTCGACGGTGCCGTCGACGGCGACGTCGGTGCCGTTGGTGAAGAGCGGCCCGGGCGCCCGCACCGGCGCGGTGCCGGTGTAGAGCAGCCGGTCGGGCGAGCCGGGGCCCGCGTCCTGGACCGAGCCGGTGGTCGCCGCGGCGGTGAGCGCCGCCGCCACCTGGGCCGGGGTGGCGGCCGGGTGGGCGGCGAGGTGGAGCGCGGCCGCGGCGGTCACATGCGGGGTGGCCATCGAGGTGCCCGACATGGTGGTGCCGATCCCGCCGACGTCGACCCAGCTCAGGGCCGAGACGATGTCCACGCCGGGTGCGAAGAGGTCCACCAGCGGGCCGTAGTTGGAGAAGGACGCGCGGACGTCGTCCTGGTCGGTGGCCCCGACCGTCAGGGCGGTGGGCACCCGGGCGGGGGAGTGCTGGGAGGCGTCCGTGCCGTCGTTCCCGGCGGCCACGGCGTAGGTGAGGCCCGAGGCGATCGAGTTGCGTACCGCCGCGTCCAGGACTTCGTCCGGCTCGCCGCCCAGGCTCAGGTTGACCACCGCCGGCTTGACGGCGTGCCCGGTCACCCAGTCGATCCCGGCGACGACCTGCTCGGTGGTGCCGTATCCGCTGTCGTCGAGGACCCGGACGGCGACGATGGACGCGGCCTTCGCGGCCCCGAAGGTGCTGCCCGCCACCGTTCCGGCCACATGGGTGCCGTGGCCGTGCTCGTCCTGCGCCACGTTGTCCCCGTCGATGGCGTCGAAGCCGTTGGAGGCCCGGCCCTCGAACTCCTCCTGGGTGACCCGGACGCCGGTGTCGACGATGTACGCGGTCACGCCCCGGCCCGCCGTGGCCGGGTAGTCGTACCGCCGGTCGAGCGGGAGCCGCCGGTGGTCGATCCGGTCCAGCCCCCAGGACTCCGGATCGGGCTGGGTGTCGTCGGCCCGCACCCGGCGGTTCTGCGAGACCAGGGCGACCGACGGGTCCGCCGCCAGCCGGCGGGCCTGCCGCGCGGAGAGGTCGGCGGCGAACCCGTGCAGCGCCGCGTCGTACGTCCGCCGGACCGTTCCGCCGTACGAGCGGGCGAGCGCCTGGGCCGCGCTCCGGAGCGAACCGCCCGCTCCGGCCTGCTCCTTGAGGACGACCAGGTAGCTGCCCGGGACGGCGTTCGGCGACCCGGCGCCGCGGACGACACCCTCCGGGCCGGCGGCCGAGGCGGGGAACACCCCACCGGCGCCGATCGACAGGGCGGTGGCCAGGCCGAGAACGGCGCAGGCGTGGCGAAGACGACGGCCTGGACTCATCTGTTCGGTTCCCCCTCCCGTGGTGCCCCCTTCCCCTGAGCCTGATGCATTGTCAAGTCAAGTGCAAGCAAAAGGAGTTGAGGATCTTCGCGGGGCGGGGTGTCCGGGTCGGGTGGCGAAGCCTGGACTGACGGCGCAGGGCCGGGCGGGCCTGCGCGCCGGGGTCAGAGGCCGAGCGAGCCGAGGGGCCAGCGGTAGGGGCGGGTCGGCAGCCACCAGAGCCGGCCGGCGTGTTCGGCGATCAGCCGGGCGTCGGCGAGCTCCGCGCGGACGTCGTCGGGCACGGTGCCGGTGGGTGCTCCCTCCAGCAACCCGGCCACGGCGGTGAGGAAGTGGGGCTCGTCGATGGTGAACAGGTCGAGCGGGCCGAAGCGGCGGTCCCTGACCTCGATGAAGCCAGGCCCGTGCCGGTAGACGCACCTGGCCGGGAAGTACCCGGCGCGCCAGGCCCCGGCGGCCTGCGGCGGCGCGCCCTCGATCCGGCTCGGCGGGTAGAGGTGGCCGAGGGCGCCGTCCGCCGCGCAGCCGTCGGCGCAGCGGGCGACCCAGTCCACCGCGAGGCCGCGGCCGGTCAGTTCGCGCAGCAGCAGGAGGGCCCGCGCGGACTCCGGGCCCGCCGTCGCGGCGCACAGGTCGACGGGGTGCGGGAGGCGGACGTGCCGCGCACCCGCGCGGTACAGGCGTTCGGCGTCCGGCCGGGCGGCGTCGGCCAGCTCCAGCCGGCCCAGCGCCATGCCGGGCAGGGCCCGGGCGGCCGGGTCGTGGTCGCGCCAGGCCTCGACGGTGATGGCCGGGCTCGGCGGTTCAGCCAACTGCGACGGCATGGCGTGCCTCCTGCTGCTCGTTCTGCTCTGCGGACTTCTCCTCGCCGGGCCGGGCGTCGTCCAGCCGGAACAGCACCTGGCTGCCGGCCTCGACGGCCACCTGGATGAAGGTGTCGTTCTCCTGGAAGACCAGGCCCCGCCGGATCCAGTCGTCCAGCACCGCCCGTACGGTGGGCTCGTCGGTGCCCGCCCTGGCGGTCAGTGTCGCGAGGCCGCGGGGCTGGTCGAGCAGGCGGAACAGGGCGAGCCGCTCGGGCGAGGACAGTTCGAGGACCGTCCAGTCGTAGGCCTGCCGGCGGCTGAGCAGCACGATCCGGGTGCCCAGGTCCTGGTAGGTGAGGCGGCTCGCCGGGTACCGCTGGTGCCAGGTGTCGATCGCCGCCGACAGCTCGGCGGCCAGCGGCTCGTCGATGCCCTGCGGCGCGGCGGAGAACAGATAGGCCAGGTCGGTGAGTTCGTTCTCCGGCAGCCGGTAGATCTCGGCGTACTGCTGGGCCGGTCGCAGGTCGGGGAAGCCGAGTTCGGGCTTGTCGAAGTACGGGCTGAACCGCTCGATCGCGATCCGGGACGCCCCGGCCGGCGGTTCGAGGTGGTGCAGCAGCGGGATCTGGCGGATGACCGCCCGGTAGTCCTGGTCCGCCTCGCCGGGGAAGCCGTACAGGTAGTTCCAGCAGGAGCTGACCCCGGCGCTCTGCGCGTCGCGCAGCGCGCGGACGTTCTGGCAGCCGGTCACGCCCTTGTCCATCAGCCGCAGCACCGGGGTGCTGAGGCTCTCGATCCCCGGCTGCACCATCACCGCGCCCGCCTCGCCGAGCAGCTGGAACTGGTGGCGGCGCAGGTTGGACTTCACCTCGAAGTGCAGCCGGATGTCGTGGTCCGACTCGGCCAGCCGGCGCAGCACGGTGTCGAAGTAGCCCATGTCCAGGATGTTGTCGACCACCACGAAGTCCAGCACCTGGTGGCGCTCGGCCAGCCCGGTCACCTCGTCGTAGAAGCGGTCGGGGCTCTTGCTGCGGAACTCCATGAACGAGCCGTTGAGCCCGCAGAAGGTGCAGTGGTGCTTCTCGCCCCACCAGCAGCCGCGGGAGCCCTCGACGAGCAGCTTCGGCTGCACCCAGCGCGCCGCCGGGGAGGCGTCCAGCCGTTCGAAGAAGCCGTCGTAGGCGGGGGCCAGGATCTGGCCGGGCGCCAGCGGGCGGCGGGACATCGGGTTCGCCCGGGAGGTGCCGGAGCCGTCCCGCCAGCAGAGTCCGGGGATGCCCGCAAGCGTGTCGTCCCCGGAAGCCGCGGAAGCCCCGGCGGTCCCCGGGTCGTCCTCGGCGAGGGCGGCCAGCAGGGCCGGGAACGCCGTCTCCCCCTCGCCCCGGACGACGTGGTCGACGAACGGGAAGCTCCGGTGCAGCGCCGCGCCCATCTCGCCGTCGCAGTTGGCGCCGCCGAACACGATGCGGGTGCCCGGCGACAGCCGCTTGAGCAGCCGGGCGGCGGCCAGGCTCGCGGTGTTCTGCTGGAAGGTGGTGGTGAAGCCGACCACGTCCGGCCGTTCCCCGGCCAGGTCGGTGGCGAGCCGGGCCGTGAACTCCGGCGCGAGCCCGTGCAGGGCGGTGGTCATGGCGATCTCCGCCGCCCCGGCGCCGTTGGCGGCGAGGAAGGCCGAGAAGGCGTCGACGTCGCCGGGCCGGTCGTACAGGGCGCTGGAGAAGACCCAGTCGCCGGCGCCCTGGAAGTACGAGGAGGTCGAGTAGTAGGTGTAGTCGCCGAGGCCGAACGCCGTCCGCCCGACGACCCAGTCGACGAAGTCCAGGTTCGCGTGCCGGACCTGGACCTCGTGGCCACCGGACTCGGCGGCCGTGCGCAGGATCCCCAGCGCGAGGGAGGGGACCTCGATCGACCCCCACGGCATGTTCACGAGCAGGATCTTCATCGCCTGTTCCTCCAGGTCGAGTCGGCGCCGCTCCCGGGGCCCGGCACGGCTCCGGGCCCCGGGAAGCGACATCCGGTTCGTTCGTGTCATCGCTGGGCGGCCGGGGCCGCGTGGATCATCCAGCGGCCGCTCTCGGCGGTGCTGTCGTTCTGGACGGTGCGCTTCTTCATGGTGTTCACCTCCTTTCCGGGGATCCGCCGCGGACCGGGGCCGGCGGCGTGGTGCGGGTGGCCGGGCCTTGCCGGTGTCACCGCTGGGCGGCCGGGGCGGCCATGATCATCCAGCGGCCGCTCTCGGCGGTGCTGTCGTTCTGGACGGTGCGCTTCTTCATGGTGTTCACCCCCTCTCCGGGGATCCGCTGCCGACGAGGACCCGCGGCGTCGTCCGGGCGGCCAGGAAGGCCAGCCCGCCGACGGACGCCGCGGAGGCGAGGAGGACCAGCGCGAGCCGTACCGAACCGGCGGACGGCGTGGTCCGGACGAGCGGTCCGACGACGGCGGCGCCGGCCATCGAACCGACCTGCATGGCCGTGCCGAGCACCCCGGAGGCGGCTCCGCTCAGCCGGGCGGGCACGTCGTGCAGTGCGGCGGTCACCAGCGGCGTGAGCAGGAAGGCGTTGCCGGCCCCGATCACGCACATCGGTGCCACGAACTCCGGCCACCGCGCGCCGGTGCGCATCGCGGCGGCGGCCCACAGCATGCCCGCCACGGTCGCGCCGAGCCCGCCGAGCACCAGCAGCCTGCCCTCGACCCTGCCCGAGAGCCGGCCGGCCACCGGATTGAGGAGCATCGAACAGGCCGAGGCCGGCACCAGGACCAGCCCGGCCAGCAGCGCGCCGTAGCCCGCCACCGACTGGAAGTAGATCGACAGCAGCACCACCAGCCCGGTCACCGTGGTGGCGACGACCGCCCCGCAGGCGGTCATCCGGGTGAAGGCCCGGTCGGCGAAGAGCGCGAACGGCACCAGGGGCGCGTGCTCCTGCCGTCGCCGCTGCTGCGCCACGAAGCCGGCCGACAGCGCGGCCCCGGCCGCGAACAGCGCCCAGATCCAGCCGCTCCACCGGTACTGCGCGCCCTGGGTGACCGCGAAGCTCAGGCAGAGCAGCGCGGACGCCGCGAGCGCCGCCCCCGGCAGGTCCGGCCGCTGCCCGCCGGTCGGCCGGGCGTCCGGGATCGCCAGCCGCCCCAGCACCATCGCGGCCACCCCGACCGGGACGTTCACCAGGAAGACCCACCGCCAGTCGAGCGCGCCGACCAGCACGCCGCCCACCACCGGTGCCGCCACCGCGGCGACGCCGCCGACCGCGCCCCGGACCCCGAAGGCCGTACCGCGGCGCTCGGCCGGGAAGTGCCGCACCAGCATCGCCATGGTCTGCGGGGAGAACAGGGCCGCGCCGACGCCCTGGAGCACCCGGGCCGCGATCAGCTGGCCCGGCGACCGGGCCGCCCCGCAGGCCAGGCTGGCGACGGTGAAGACCGCCAGCCCGGTCAGGAAGACCCGGCGGTGCCCGAACTGGTCGCCCAGCCGCCCGCCGGTGATCAGCCCGGCGGCCAGCGCGAGGAGGTAGCCGCTGAGCGCCCAGACCGCCTCGCCGAGCGAGGCGCCGAGCTGCTCGCGGATCCGCGGGATCGCGACGGTGACCACCAGCGCGTCCAGCTGCGCCAGGAAGAAGGCCACCGAGACCACGGTCAGGACGGCCCAGGGCCGGCCCCGGACGGCGGTCGTCACGGCTGCCGCCAGATCATCGGCGGCACCTTGCCGGTGCGCTCGACCCGGGTCAGCCGGTCGACGCGGGCGACCGCCAGCGCCTCCGGGTGGTGCAGGGCGATGCCGAACAGCCGGGCGGACCCGTCCAGCAGGTGCTGCCGCAGCGCGGCCGGCTCGGCGGTGCCGGTGAAGTGCACCGCCAGCCGGCGCACCCCGTGCCAGGACTCCTCCTCGCGGACCAGTTCGAGCTGGGCCTGCGCCACCCCGGGCAGCGCCGTGGCCAGTTCGATCAGGTCGCCGATGGCCAGCAGGCTGCCGTGCAGCTTGAACGTGTCGTCGGCGCGGCCGAGCACCCGCAGGCCGTCGGGCCGCCCGCACCGGCAGTGTGCCGGGGCCAGCCGGTCGCCCAGCCGGTAGCGGGTCACCGGGACCGTCCAGCCCTCGCCGGCCCGGCTCAACAGGGCTCCCTCGTCGTCGGGTTCGATGATCTGATCCGGCATCAGATGGAGCGTCCGCAGGTCGCAGGCCGGTGTGTTGGTGGCGATCACATAGGTCTCCACCGCGCCGTAGTTGCCCCAGAACCCGGCCTCGGGGAAGGCGGCGCGCACCGTCTTCTCCGCGGCCTCCGTCCACGGCTCCGCCATCCAGATCACGGTGCGCAGCGGCAGGCTCCGGCCCGCGTCGAGCACGGCCTGCGCCAGGTCGGTCAGCGCGCTCGGCGTGGCCGCCACCGCGTCCACCCCGAGGCTCTCGAACGCGTCGAGCCAGTAGGCGAGTTCACCCGCCTCCAGCGGTCCGCTGGGCACCACCCGGCAGCCACTGCGCTCGGCGAGGGCCTGCATGTAGTAGTGCGAGGCCCACATCCGGCCCGGGGTGAACAGGTTCAGCAGGACGCTCTCGGGCCGCAGCGGACGCCACTCGCGGAGCAGCCGGCCGACCGCCTGGTCGTACGACACATAGGTGATCTTGGGCGGGCCGGTGGTGCCGCCGCTGGACAGGACGATCGATCCGGTGGGCGCGGTCAGCCGGCGGGAGACCTCGAAGATCTCGGCCGGGCCGGTCACCGCGAGGTCCGCCAGGCTCCCGGCGGTCGCCGGCACCGGCGCCCCGCCGTGCTGCTCCAGCTCGCGGGCCTGGTCCAGCACCCGCTCCCAGGGCAGCTCGCCGATGGTCACGACGCCACCGCCGTCCTGGCCGCGTGGCCCGCGAGGTAGGCCCGGAACCGGTCCTCGACCATCTCGGCGGCGACCCGGTCCGACTCCTCGTCCAGGCCGAACGCGGCCCCGCCGTCGAACTCGACCTCGGAGAGCCACTCCCGCTCGCCGTCGGAGATGAAGTCCACCGTGAAGTACGGGGTCGGCAGCCGCTCGGCGACATACGCGATGGTGCTCAGCATCCGCTCCGGCAGCTCCGCGTAGGCCCACTGGCGCTTGGCGCCGATGGTCCGGTTGACCATCCCGCAGTAGCCCTCCTTCCACCCGCTCAGGACGGCGCGGACCTGCCCCTCGACCACGTAGACCCTGGTCTCGCGCGGGTTCGCGATGTACGGCTGGGCGACCAGCGCGGTCTCCGAGCCGCCGGCCAGGCCGATCACCCCGCGCAGGTCGTGCACGTTGTGCACGACGGAGACGCCCAGCCCCATCGCCCAGTTCGCCGGTTTGACGAGCACCGGGAAGTCCAGCGCGTCCAACGCGGGGTCGTAGTGGCCGGTCATCGCGTCCCGGCCGGTGCCGATCTTCACGGTGGGCATCGGCGGGATCGGGCTGCCGGCCAGGTGCAGCACGGTGGCCATCTTGTCCGCGACGATGTAGCTCAGCCGTGGCGGCATCGGCAGGTAGAAGCCGAGCCGCTCCAGGACGGTGTAGAGGAAGAGCTGGTTGGCCACGTCCTGGGTCTGGTGCGGCAGCGACCACAGCATGGTGACGAAGACCGTGTCCTCGGGCGTGACCCGCTCGCCCTTCAGGTAGACCTTCGGCCGGGCCGGGTCGGTGGCGTCCACCGAGACGTCCTCGGGCTTGTGCAGGCTCAGCTCCAGTGACAGGTTCTTGGCCAGCGACCGCAGGGTGTCCCAGACCGCGCGGTCCTCGTAGGCGCGCTGGTGGGCGCTGGCGCGTTCGGGGTAGATCCAGCAGACGCGGCGCACGGTGCTCTCAGGCATGGCTGACACTCCTCGCGATGAAGTCGGTGACCGTGCGGACGAAGTCGTCCGGCTGCTCGACGAAGGGCAGGTGGCCGCTGTCGGCGAAGACCCGCAGCTCGGCCCCGGGGACGGTGCCGGCCAGCCACCGGCCGACGTCCGTGGGGTAGACCCGGCTCCGCGCGCCGTGGACCAGCAGGGTCGGGACGGTGACGGCGGCGAGCCCGGCCCGGAAGTCCAGCCCGGCCGCGTCGGCGAACAGGGTGGCGCAGGCCTCCGGGGTCCAGCGCAGCGCCTCGGCGGTCAGCTCGGCGACCAGCGCCTCGTCCGGTTCGGTGCCGGCCGCGAACGAGCCCCGGACCAGGCTGTCGGCGAAGGCGGCCGGGTCGGTCAGGGCGGTCGTCCGCAGCCGCTCGACACCGGCCGGGTCCAGCCCGCCGAAGGCCGCGTGCGGCCAGCCGGGCCCGACCGTCAGCCGGGGCGACTGCTCGACCGAGACCAGCGCGGAGATCCGCCCGGCGCCGAAGCGGTCCAGGTACTCGTAGGCGACGGTGGCGCCGAGCGACCAGCCGAGCAGCACCGCCCCGCGCAGGTCGAGCCGGTCGACCACGTCGGCCAGCTCCTGGGCCGCCCGCCGGACGGTGGCCGGCCCGTGCCGGGGCAGCTCGACCGTCACCACCCGGTGCCCGGCGGCCAGTTCCCCGGCGACCGGGGCGAAGAACCGCCCGGTGGCGGCCAGTCCGGGGACGAGGACCAGCGGGGTCCCCGTGCCGTGCGGCTCGTACCCGGTCATGTCAGCCCCAGCCGCGCGCGCAGGGACGGCTTGTCGACCTTGCCGACCTCGGTCCGCGGCACCGCGTCGACCGGCTCGACGCGGCCGTGCAGACCGTGCCGGCGCAGCACCGCGCGGGCGGCGGTGGAGGCCTCGGCCACGCTGCCGCGCGGCCGGACCGCGACCAGTACCTCGTTCCGGTAGGCGCCGGGGTGCAGCGGCAGGCTCACCGCCTCGGCGACGGCCCCGGTGGCCTCGATCTCCTCGTCCAGCACCGGCGCGAGCACCGGGCCGGCCGGGGTGGCCAGGGCGTCGGTCAGCCGGCCGAGGATCCGGTAGCGGCCGTCGGCGGTGCGGTGCGCCATGTCGCCGGTCCAGAACTCGGGGGCGCGGAACGTCCGGGCGTTGGCCGCGTCCTGCTCCAGATAGCCCTCGCTGGTGCAGTCCGAGCGGAGCACCAGCTCGCCGGTGACGGGGGCACCGCCGGTGCCGGGCAGCGGGGCGATCCGGACGCCGACCCCGGCCACCGGGGCGAGACCGTCGCCCGGCGGGCCGTCCGCCATGTCGCCCAGCGCGAGGCCGAACTCGGTGGAGCCGTAGATCTCGCGGATCCTCAGCCCCAGGGTCTCCCTGGCCCGTCGGGTCACGGCCGGGCTCAGATACGCCCCGCCGCAGAGCGCCCGCCGGATCCCGGCCAGGTCCGTGCCGGGGGCGGCGGCGTCCGCCAGCTCCTCGTAGTGCCGGGGGAGCGCGCTCATCACGGTGGCCCGGTACCGCACGAGCTGGTGCAGCAGCACCCTGGGCGGGGCGTCCGGGTCGGCGAGCACCAGCCGGGCGCCGGAGAGCAGCGCGGCGAAGACATGCAGGTCGGTGGCGTGGGCGACGTCCAGGGTGTGTCGGCAGAAGACCACGTCGGTGTCCCGGATCGCGGTGTCGGCGATCCAGCGCCGCCGCTCCCGGACGAACGTGTCCTGGCGCCAGGCGATCCCCTTGGGGAAGCCGGTGGAGCCGGAGGACCAGAGCACCCGGAAGACTCCGGTGTGGGCGGGGGTGTCGTCCGCGAGCGGTTCGGCGGACGCCAGCCGGTCGAGCGGGACGGCGGCCGGGGCGTCCGCCGGAACGGCGCGGCGGGCGGGGGCGGTGGTGTCGGCAGGGGTGGCGGGGTCGGTGACCAGGAGGACCGGCCGGGTGAGCCGCAGTGCCTCCTTGGCCTCCGGCTCGGAGAAGCCGGTCAGCAGCGGGACGTAGTGGGCGCCCAGCCGGGCGGTGGCCAGGATCAGCGCCACGTAGCCGATGCCGCCGCGCAGCGCGTAGGCCACGCAGTCGCCGGCCCGGACGCCGCGCTCGGCCAGCCCGCCGGCGATCCGGTCGGCCAGGCCGAGGAGTTCGGCGTAGCCGGCCGTACCGCCGTCGGTCCGCTGGATCGCGCACGCGTCGGGACGGCGGTCCGCGACGGCGCGCACGGCCTGGTAGAGGCCCTCGGGCCCGGCGGCGGTCACAGTGCCCGCCAGCCCGCGTAGGCGGCGAACCGCCAGTCCTTGGCCAGGCAGTCGACCTGCTGGAACCCGGCCTCCCGCAGCCACGTCAGCTGCGAGTCCAGATCGGCGCAGATGTCGTACGCCATCCGCCGGCGCCCCGCGGCCCACTCCTCCGCCGGGGTGCCCGACGCGTGCACATGGGCCTCGTGCCGGTGGTCGTACATCGGCTCCAGGCGCGGACTCGGCGCGAGCAGCTGCTCCACGTTGACGAACACCCCGCCGGGCGCCAGCACCCGGTGGATCCGGGCGAAGAGGTCCCGTTTCTCCTCGTGCGGGAGGTGGTGGATCGCCAGGCCCGAGACGACGGCGTCGAACGGCCCGTCCGGCAGCGCGTCGGTCAACTCTCCGACCAGGGTGGCGATCCGCGGGTTGCCGCGGAACCGGTCGACCGCCTGGCCGAGCATCCCGGCCGAGTGGTCCACCAGCAGCAGCTCGGCACCGGGGATCCGGTCGAGCACGGCCGCGCTGAGCAGTCCGGTGCCCGCGCCGAGGTCCAGGATCCGGGGCCGTTCGGCGACGGTCAGCGCGACCGCGCCGGCCGCGCTGCCGTACAGCAGGTCGAAGGACGGGATCAGCCGGCGGCGCAGCGCGTCGAACGTCGTCGGGTCCCAGAGCTCGGGAAGAGTGGTGGTCCGCATGGTCGTTTCCTCCCGGGGTCAGACGTGCGCGGTGGACCGGCGGAGACCGAGCGGGCGCCGCCGCGGCCGCGTGTGCCGCGCGTCGCCGGGCCCCTGCCGGGTCGAGTGCCTCGGCTCGCCGCCGCGCACCGCGCGGTGACCTCTCTCGTCGGTCATCTCCGGTCCTCCGTACGCTTGTTGGCGTTCTGTTCGAGTACCTCGATGGTGCCCGCCGGGGCCGCCGCCGGGCAGAGAAGGAAGCGCAGCGACACCGGCAGTGCGCGGCACCCGTCAGGGGCGCAGCTCCAAGGTGCAGCACTTGATGCTGCCGCCGCCCTTGAGGAGTTCGGAGAGGTCGACCGGGCGGGGGCGGAAGCCGCGGGCGCGCAGCCGGGCGGCGAGGTGGTGGGCGGGTTCGGGGAGGTAGACGTCGCGGCCGTCGCTGAAGGCGTTGAGGCCGAAGACGGCGGCGTCCTCGGGGGTGGCGAGGAGGGCGTCGGGGAAGGTGCGGTCCAGCAGGGCCCGGGCGGCGGGGGAGAAGGCGGCCGGGTTGTACATGATCTCGTCGCCGTCGAGGACGGCGAGGGCGGTGTCGAGATGGTAGTAGCGGGGGTCGGTGAGCTCCAGGCCGAGGACCGGGCGGCCGAAGAACTCCTGGGCCTCGCGGTGGGATTCGGGGGAGCTGCGGAAGCCGTGGCCGGCCAGGATCCAGCTGTCGGTGGCGAGGAAGTCGCCCGCGCCCTCGTTGACGTGTCTCGGGTCGCGGGTCTCGGTGAAGCCGCGGTCGCGGAACCAGTCGAGGTAGGCGGGGCCCTCGGCGGCGCGTTCGGGGTTGCGGAACCGGGCACCGAGGACCTTGCCGTCGATGACGGTGGCGCCGTTCGCCGCGTAGACCATGTCGGGCAGGCCGGGGACCGGGTCGATCAGCTCCACGGTGTGGCCGGCCTCGGTGTAGAGGGCGCGCAGGCGTTCCCACTGGGTCGTCGCGAGGTCGGTGTCGACCGGCCGGTCGGGGTTCATCCAGGGGTTGATCGCATAGCTCACCTCGAAGAACTCGGGGCGGCACATCAGGATGCGGCGCGGGCGCGAGGTCCGCGGGCGGGTGGGAGCGGCGGCGGGGGAGCTGAGGGCGAGGGCGGGGGCGGTCATGGGGGGCTCCGGGGAGAGGATCGGGATCGGCTGGATCGGGTCAGATCAGGCCGAGGCGGACGGCGTGGGCGACCGCGTGGGCGCGGTTGCGGGCCTGGAGCCGGGCCATCAGTTCGTAGATGACGTTCTTGACGGTGTGTTCGGAGCAGTGGAGCGTCCGGGCGATCACCGCGTTGCCGTGGCCCTCGGCCATCAGGTCGAGCACCGCGGTCTGGCGCGCGGTGAGCGGGGCCGGCGCGGCCGGCGGGGCCGCGGGCCGGACGGCGGGGGAGACGGCGTCGGTGAGCAGCTGGGCGAGGGCCGCGTACGGCATCCGGCCGTCGCCGTGGTGGGCGCCGTGCACGGCGGCGGCGAGGTGGGGCGGGGTGAGGCCGGCCGAGCGCAGGACGGCGGCGACGCCGACGTGCAGGGCCAGCCGCAGGCCGGCGGGCGTCACCGTGTCGCAGACCAGCAGCTGCGGGCGGTCGGTGGCCGCGCCGGTCCGGACGGCGTCCTCGACGCTGGGCGCGGCGGCCACCGTGACGGTGCCGCTGCCCGGGTGCGGGGAGGTGGCGATCCCGGCGTGGCCGAGCATCGAGGTGAGCCGGGGCGCGGCCGGGCCGGCGAGCACATGGGCGCGCGGGGCCGGGGCCTGCGGGGCGCGTTCGGCGAGGAGGGCGCTCACAGCAGGCCCGCCCGCAGCGCGTAGGCGACCGCGTGGGCACGGTTGCGCAGCCGGAACCGCTGGGTGATGTCGTGCACGACGGTGGTCACGGTTCTCTGGGAGTAGGCGAGTCGCTGGGCGATCTCGCTGGTCTCGTGGCCGTCGGCGACCATGCTCAGCACGGAGCGCTCGCGCTCGGACAGGCCCGCCGCCGCCCACCCGGGGGCGTCACCGGCGGCGCCGGAGCGGTTGAGCAGCTGGTCGAGCAGGTCCGGGGGGAGGGTGCAGTCGCCGCGGGCGGCGGCCAGCACCGCGCGGGACAGCCGGGGTGCGTCGGCCTCCCGGCGGCGCAGCAGGGCACGGGCCCCGGCGGCCAGCGCGTGCAGCGCGTCACCGGGCGTCAGATCGCTGGCCACCAGGACGACGGCGGGCCGGCCGGCGGTGTCGCGGGTGGCGCGCAGCATGTCCAGCTCGGCCCGGGCGAACCGGTCCACGATCATGACCACCACCCGCGGCTCCGCGGCCGGGCCGCCGGGGGCGCCCGGGGTGTCCGGTTCCGTCACGGTCACGTCCGGGCAGGCGTACAGGGTGCTCTTGGTGCCGGCTTCCAGCACCGGGTCGAGGGCGACGACGCTGACAGGTACGGGTTCTCCCACCGGGTCCTCCGAAGGTCATCCGCCCGGTCGGGGCGGTGCGCGGGACAGGTACGGGCTGAGCGGGGCAGGGGTGCTGCGCAACAGCTGGTGGTACTGGACAGAGACTGCGGGCCGGCGGGTGGGGGTGGCATCGGGAGCGGCCCCCCAGCTTTGCCCGCGGCCGGGGCGCGGGGTGCGGGCCGGACGGCGGCGGACCCCGGCGACCGGGTGTTCCGGGCCTGGTGACGGCGGGTCGGCCCCGGTGACGGCGGGCCGGGCCGGGCGGGGGCGGGCGGCGCCGCCCGGCCGCGCCGCCCGGTGGCCCCCGGTGGCCCGGCGCTCCCGCCCTGGTGGGGGCGGTCCCCGGGAGGCCGGTGCCCCGGGTGGGCGAAACCTGGGGGCTCCTGGGTAGTGGCGGGAGAATATGGGGAACCGGCCCCCATGTGGGGGGTGGGGGGCTCTGGGACGTTGGTCCTGTGACTGACACCGCCACTCCCCCCGACACCCGGACCCCGACCCTGCCGCGCTGGTGGTGGGCCCGCGGGCTGACCCTGCGCGAGCGGCTCGCCACGCCGGGCCTCCCGGTGGCCGGGCCGGCCGCGGCCCCGGGCCGCGGCCCCGGGCCGTGGTCCGCCGGGGACCGCGCCGGGTTCGCCGCCCGGCTGGCGAGCCTGGGCCTCGGCGACGGGCAGGCCTTCGCGCTCGGGGACGAACTGCCCGACCGCCTGGCCGCCCGGTCGGCCAAGCCGCGGTGGGCGCGGTACGTGGAGCGGACGGTGGCCGGTGCCCCGGTGACCGCGGGGGCGCCCGAACAGGCGCACGGCGAGGGCGTCGAGGTCTTCCTGCCGGTGCTGCGCCCGCTGATCACCCAGGCCTGGGCCGGGGTGGCCGCGCGGCTGCCCCTGCCCGAGGGCGAACACGCCGCCGTCCGGGCCGCGTTCGAGCAGCGGCTCGGCCACCAGCTGGTCCGGCGGGCGGCCCGGACGCTGGTCCGCGAGCTGAGCGAGGCCCGCGCCGAGGGCCGGCTCACCGGGGCCACCGGGCCGGAGCGGTTCGCCGCCTTCACCGCCGAACTCGGCACCGGGCCGGGGCTGTCCCGGCTCTTCACCCGCTACCCGGTGCTGGCCCGGATCCTCGGCGGGACGGCCGCCGACGCGGCCGAGGCCGTGCTGGAACTGGCGGAGCGCCTCCACACCGACCGCGCCGCGCTGGTCGCCGGACTCTTCCGGGGCGAGGACCCGGGCGCGCTGGTCCGGCTGGAGCTCGGCCGCGGCGACGCCCACCAGGGCAACCGCTCCGTCGCGCTGCTGCACTTCGCGGACGGCGGCGCCGTCGTCTACAAGCCGCGGCCGCTGGGGCAGCACGCGCTGCTGGACGAGGCGGTCGGCTGGCTCAACGGCAAGGTGGCCGGGCTGGGCCTGCGCACCCCCCGGTCGGTGCGCGGCGCCGGGTACGGCTGGCTGGAGTTCGTCGAGCACCACTGGTGCGGCTCGGTCACCGCGGCGGACCGCTTCTACCGGCGCCAGGGCGCGCTGCTCGCCCTGCTGTACGCGGTGGACGGCGCCGACATGCACTACGAGAACGTCATCGCCTCCGGCGACCAGCCGGTGCTGGTGGACGCCGAGACCCTGTTCCACACCGGCCTGCCGGCCGCCACCACCGCGGGCGCCGACCCGGCGGCCGGGGCACTGGAGGCCTCGGTGCACCGGACCTGCCTGCTGCCGAACCTGCTGATCGGCGAGAACGGCGCGCTGGACATCTCCGCCCTCGGCCGCGCCGACAGCGGCGCGTACCCGAGCGACGGGCTGCGCTGGGAGGACGCCGGGACGGACACCATGCGGGCCGTCCGCGGACCGGTGGAGAGCCCGGCCGGGCAGAACCAGCCGCTGCCGCAGGGCCGGACGGCCGGGCACGCCGACCACCGCGCCGCGCTGCTGGAGGGGTTCCGGGCCGGCTACGACGCGATCACCGCACACCGCGCCGAACTCCTCGGCACGGACGGCCTGCTCTGCACGGACGGGCTGCCGGGCGCGGCCGGCGCGCTGGGCACGGACGGGCTGCTGGGCCGCTGGGCGCACACGCCCGCCCGGCTGCTCGTCCGCTCGACCCGGCTCTACACGACCCTGCTGGACGAGTCCACCCACCCCGACCTGCTGCACGACGCGCTGGCCCGGGACTCGGTGTTCGCCGTGCTCTGGACGGAGTCCGCCGACGACCCGGCCCGGCAGCGGCTGATCGAGCACGAGATCGCCGAACTCTGGCGCGGGGACGTGCCGCTGTTCTTCCACCGCCCGGGGCGCACGGCGGTCTGGACCGGCCGTGACGTCCGGGTGGACGGGATCCTGCCCGTGCCCAGCCTGGTCGCCGTCCAGGGGAAGATCGCCGCGATGGACGAGGTGGACCGCCACGACCAGGAGTGGGTCATCTCCGCGACCCTCGCCGTCTCCAGCGCCAACTCGCCCGACTCCGGACCCCGTTCGGAGCTGGCCCCGGTCCGGGTACCGGCCGTCGTGCCCGAGTCGCCCCGGCTGCTCGCCGCCGCCTGCGGGATCGCCGACGAGATCACCGCCCGGGCCGTGCACGGCGACGGCCGGGCCAACTGGCTGGGCCTGGAACGGGTGGCCGGGGCGCACTGGGCGGTGCTGCCGATGGGCGGCGGACTCGCCCAGGGCTACTGCGGGGTGGCGCTCTTCCTGGCCCAGACCGGCGCGCTCGCCGGGGCCCCGCGCTACACCGCGCTGGCCCGGGAGGCGGTCCGGCCGCTGCCGGCGCTGCTCTCCGCGCTGGTCACGGACCCGGAGCTGAGCGCCGCCGTCGGGCCCGGCGCCCTGAACGGGCTGGGCGGCATCGTCCACACACTGCTGCGGCTCACCGAACTGCTGGGCGGCGAAGGCGACCGCGACGGCGTCCGGGCCGAACTCGACGGCTGCCTCTCCGACGCGCTGACCGCCCTCGCCCACGCCGCCGACGCCCTGCCCGACGGGCCCGGTGCCACCGGACCCGTCACCGGTCTGGCCGACGGCCTCGCCGGTGCGCTCGCCGCCGTGCTGCCCCTCTGCCGGGCGACCGGCGACCGGCGGGTGGCCGAGCGGGCGGCCGAGCAGGCCCGGCGCCTCGCCGACCGGCTGCTCGCCCTCACCGGGGCGGGCTCCGGGGCGACCGGCCTCGCCCACGGCGACGCGGGCACCGGCTGGGCGCTGCTGCGGTACGCCGCCGTCCGGGGTGAGGCGGGCGGGGACGGGCGGCCGTACGCCACCGCCGGGGCCGCGCTGCTGCGCCCCGCGCTGGACGCCGCGGTGCGGGCCGGGGCGGGCGGCGACCTCTCCTGGTACTCCGGCCTCGCCGGCGTCGCGCTCGCCGCGGCGGACACCCTGACCGACGCCGCGGTGGCCGACGACGCCCTGGCCGACGGGTTCGACCACTGCGTCCGCCTGCTCTCCGCCCCCGGCGGGAGCGACGACCTGAGCCTCGGCCACGGCACCCTCGGCGCGCTGGAGGCGCTGACCGTCCTCGCGGAGCGCGGCCACCCCGGCGCCCGGGACGCGCTCATCCACCGCACCGGCGAGGTGCTCGGCCTGATCGAGCAGCAGGGCCACCGCTGCGCGACCCCCGACCACGTGCCGTCCCCCGGGCTGCTCACCGGCCTCTCCGGCATCGGCTACGCCCTGCTCCGGCTGGGCTTCCCCGGGACCGTGCCCTCCGTCCTGCTGCTCGACCACGCCCCCCGGGCGACGAGCGGCCCGCACCGCACCACCCGCTGAACCTTCCGCCGCACCGCCGCACCTTCCCCGATCCGCTCCCCGTACCCGCGCAAGGCCACCAGAAGGGATCCACCCTCATGAACAAGCCGACCGCCACCGCCGCCACCGCTGCCACCACCGCTGCCGCCGCCGAGCAGGTCCAGGGCCAGGAGCAGGACCCGGCCGGCGGGATCCGCCTCTCGGGCCGCAACCGCGCCTGCGCCCGCGCCCGCGTCCTCGCCGGCATGGTGCTGACCAGCGGCATCGTGATCACCCTCAGCAGCCTGGACACCACGGTCTCCGCGCCGCACATCTGAGCACCCCGACGGATCGCCACGACGGATCGTCACGACGGCGGTGCGGGTCCGCGCAGGCAGCGGGCCCGCACCGCCGCGTCCGCGTCCCTGCCGGGGCGGCACGCGGTCTGACGTTGAGCGGCCCGCATCAACTATGCTCACCGGTCATGCGTTCCCCTGCGCCGTATGTCGTCGGACGTGACTCACAGTTGCGTTCCCTCCAGCAGGCGCTGTCCGACGCGCGGCTGGGGCGCGGCGGCGTCGTCTTCCTGGTCGGGGAGGCGGGTATCGGCAAGTCCCGCCTCGCGGCCGAGGCCGTGGGCACCGCCTTCGACTCCGGCATGCGCGTCCTGCGCGGCCGCAGCAGCACCACCGGGCCCACCGTGCCGTTCCGGCCGCTCACCGAGGCCCTGATGTCGCTGTTCCGCAGCGGGGAACCGGTGGACGACCTGGCCCTCGGCCCCTACCGGCCGGTGCTCGGCCGGCTCATACCCGACTGGAACACCGGCGACCACGAGAACAGCTCGATGGTCATCCTCGGCGAGGCCGTCCTGCGGCTGCTCATCGGCGCCGCCAAGGGCCGCGGCCAACTGCTGCTGCTGGAGGACCTGCACGACGCCGACCCCGAGACGCTCGCCGTGGTCGAGTACCTGGTGGACAACCTGGAGTACACGCCCGTGCTGCTCCTGGTCACCATCCGCACCGAGTTCTGCGACGCCCTCGACCTGGCCGGCTCGGCCCGCCGACGCGGCGTCGGCACCCTCATCGAACTCCCCCCGCTCACCCGCCCGCAGGTCCGCGACATGATCGCCGCCCAGCTGGGCACCGAGCCGGACGGCGTCCCGGAGACGGTGCTGGACCGGCTCTGTGACGACAGCACCGGCAGCCCGTTCCTGATCGAGGAACTGCTCCAGTCGATGATCAGCGGCGGCGCGCTGGTCCAGGGCACCGACGGCTGGCGGGTCGTCGGCGACCTGCGCAGCGACGTCTCCACCGCCCTCGCCCGCGGCATCCTGCGGCGGATCGACCGGCTGGGCCCGCAGGGCCAGACCCTGCTCTCCGCCGCCGCCGTGCTCGGCCGGCGCTTCCCGCTGACCGTGCTCCAGCGGATGACCGGCATCGACGACCGCAGCCTGCTCAGCCATCTGCACGCCGGGGTCGCCGCCCAGCTGGTCGTCCCCGACGAACCCGCCCCGGACTGGTACGCCTTCCGCCACCCGCTCACCGTGGAGGCGCTGTTCACCCAGCTCACCCCCGGCACCCGGGCCGAACTGGCCGGCCGGGCCGCCGACGCCGTCCAGGCCCTGCACCCCGAACTCACCGGCGAATGGTGCCCGCTGGTCGCCGGGCTGCGCGCCGAGGCCGGCGAACGCGCCGAGGCGGGCCGGCTGTTCGCGGAGGCCGGCCGACGGGCCCTGGCGGACGGCGCGATCGGCTCCGCCATCACCCTGCTGGACCGCGCCGAACGGCTGCTGGCCGACAGCGCCGACCCCGCCCGCCGGGCCGAGGTCCTGGAGTCGCTGCTGCCCGCGCTCGCCGAGGCCGGGGACTTCACCCGCGCCTTCGACCTCGCCGAACACCTGCACGCGCTCGGCGGCGCCGGCCTGAGCGCCCCCCGGCTCGCCGCGCTGCACACCCGGCTCGCCAAGGTCGCCCACACCGCGGGCCGTTGGGCCGACGGCAACCGGCAGATCGCCCGGGCCCGGGCCGTCCTCGGCCCGTCCCCCGACGATGCCGCCTCGGCGCCGGTCGACGTCGCCGCCGCCTACCTCGCGCTGGACACCCCGGGCCCCGACCGCACCCAGCAGGCCGAGAAGCTGGCCCGTTCGGCCGTCGAGGCGGCCCAGCGGCACGACCTGCCCACCGTCGTCTGCCAGGCCTGGGAACTGCTCGCCTCGGTCGCCCGCGAACGCGACCCCGCCGAGGCCCACGCCATGCTGGAACGGGCCCTGACCACCGCCGAACGCCACCGGCTGCCGCTCCAGCGGATGTACGCGCTCACCCGGATCGGCGGCAACGGCTGGCTCGCCGACGGCGACGCCACCGGACTGGCCACGGCCCGCGACGAGGCCCTGCGGCTCGGCTCGGCCACCATCGTCTACACCATCGACGGCATCCTGATCCTCGACTCCGTCCTGCGCGGCGAGTTCGCCGCCGCCCGGGCCGCCGCCGAGGAGTGCCTGACCGTCGTCCGGCGCCTGCGGCTCGCCCCCGCCGTCCGCTACGTCCTGATGGCGCGGGCGACCCTCGCCGCCCACCTCGGCGACCGGGCCGGGATGGACGAGGCGCTCGCCGCGTTCGCCGCCTGGGACGGCGCCGGCTCCCAGGAGGAACCGCTGACCCTCGGCCTCGCCCGGACGTTCTGCGCGCTCATGGAGGAGGACCGCGAGACCGCCCGGCGCGAACTGCACGCCGTCGGCGAACTCGAACGGGACAACCCCTCCACCTACTACCTCAGCGGCCGGCACGGGATCGGCCTGCTGCTCGACGTCCTGGACGGCCTGGACGGCCGGGCCGGCCGCGCCCGGCACGACGAGGCCGCCGCCACCGCGCCCGGCCGGATGCGCTGGAACCGCCAGTTCGTGCTGTTCGCCGACGCCGTCCTGCTCGGCCGCGAGGGCCGCCCCCAGGAGGCGGCGGCCGCCGTCGCCGAGGCCCTGCGCGCCGCCGAGCCCTACCCCACCACCCTCCACCTCGGCCTGCGGCTGGTCGCCGACGCCGCCCACGCCGACGGCTGGGGCGAGCCGGTGGCCTGGCTGCGCCGGGCCGAGCACCACTTCCACCAGCACGACGTCGCCGCCGTCGCCAACGCCTGCCGCGCCGCCCTGCGCCGCCTCGGCGCACCCGTCCACCAGCACCGCACCGGCACCAGCCGCATCCCCGAGGACCTGCGCGCCCTCGGCGTCACCGTCCGCGAGTACGAGGTCTTCGTCCTGCTCGCCGAGCGCCTGAGCAACAAGGACATCGCCGACCGCCTCTACATCTCCCCGCGCACCGTGGAGAAGCACATCGCCAGCCTGATCACCAAGACCGACGAGCCCAACCGCACCGCCCTCTGCGCCCGTTCGGCCGCCGCCGGGCCGGGATAGGTTCTGCGCGGCGGATCTTATGACCGTCGCATGATCGGCTCGTTGTTCCGGTCATGCGACGGGGAGATCTGAACCTGGAACCGGGTCCTGACCGCCCCGCAGGCCGCGACCGCGGCCGACGCCGACGATGATCCGCCGTACAGAACCTAGTACCAAGCGGTGCAGGCGATGTTGTAGCCCCACTGAGGATTTCCGTAGGGATTGCCGAGCCACTCGCTCGCGCCGCAAGCCCGGTACCAGACACCGCCGTCGTCGTACTTCTCAGGCAGGGAGGCGCCGGTTTTGGTGTACATCCGGTTTACGAACGAGTCCCATGTCTTGCCGCCGTCGTAAGAACGGTCGTAGTAGTAGGCGGTCACGTTGCCGTCAAGCGCTGTGAGCCAGCTGTCGACGTAGTGGTGCCCGTCACTTTTCGTGTAGCGATGAATCTGCACGGTGTTCTGGTACCTGCTCGGGGACCAGTGGGCCTCGTTCGTCACGTCCGCGACAGCCCTGGAGGTTGCCGCAGCCGTGCCGACGGTCGGTCCCGCGAGCGTGGCCGACGCGGCCACCATCACGATCGCTGCCGCCAGCCCTGTCTTTTTCGGCATGTTCGACCCTCCTTGTGATTGACATAGCTATGACAAAAGTGCTGGTAGGCGCAGCCAGTAGCGCCGTCACGGGTTGGCCGGAAGGCTCCGCAAGGAACCTGAAGCCGTCCGTCGCGAAGCGCGGCAGCTCCACGCCCGCCGGCTTCGCCGCCGGTGAAAAGCCTGCCCGAGGGAGGGAATCGACGTCTTGTAGAAATGCGCACGGTGCGGGGCAGCCGCAGCGGCGGCGGACCACGCGGTTCCACCGGCCGGCAGTCAGTTCCCCCGCGGCCTCACCGGCTCGGCCGCTTCGCCGTCCGGGATGCAGGGGGCAGTCGATGGCGCCCTCCCGGCGGCGGGGCTACGGCCACACCGTCAGTTCCTGCTAGTGGCGCAGAGGTTGACCGGGCCGGGGCCGGGCTCCCGTCGCTTTCACAGTTCGCCGGCTCTCCACCGGGCCTCTTGCGCGTCCAGCTCCGCGCGGTTCGGGGCGCGGTCGCGTACCGCGTCCAGCCAGTCCCGAACGAGTCCACTGAACGCCTCGAACGCTGCTGGGGTCAGTGGGCCGTCGTCGGAGAGCAGTGCCAGTAGCTCTCCCGCTGCCGGGTCGCTCACGTCGCAGGACCGACACAGTACGGTCTCCTTGAAGCCGGCGACCCGTTTTCCGGACCGGTTGCGCCAGGCGTGCGGGTAGCGCGCCGTCAGCAGTACCGGAGCTGCGCAGCGTGGGCAGGGAGGGGTCTGGGACGTCCGCAACTCGATGACTCCTCCCTGGCCTGCCTGTGCCGTCATGCGAGGCCCAGCCATGCGTCGGCGCCGAACGTGCCTTTCACATCGGAGGCGATGGTGGTGGCGTTCACCTTGGCCTGCAGGGCGTAGACGGTGGTTTTCCGCATGCTGCGGACGCTGAGGTGGACCGGGTTGTCGCCGAGGTGCGCGGCGAGGATTCTCTTCAGTTCGCTCACCGACTGTCCGGTGATCCGGTGGGAGGGGAGCGCGAGCCGGACGGGTGGCTTGCCGCCGTGCTCGGCCGAGGACACGTCCAGTACACCGAGTTCCCTGCCGAAGATGTTCAGCGTGCCGTCGCGGTCCTCGATCTTGCCCCGGACGGAGATGACGTTGTCTTCGGCCAGTGCGTGCTGCACGAGTTGGTAGGAGGCGGGGAAGAACAGGACTTCGAGGCCGGCGTCCCGGTCCGCGAGGTTCACGATGGCCCAGGCGTTGCCCTGCTTGGTCACCTTGCGCTGGATGCTGGTGATCAGTCCGGAGAGCTGCACGTCCCCGGTGGTGCGGCCGGAGGCGAGTAGTTCGGCAATCGAGCAGTCCCGTGCGCCGGCGAGGATGTGCTCGGCGCCGTCAAGGGGGTGGGCGGAGACGTACAGGCCCAGCATCTCCCGTTCGGTCGAAAGCAGTTGACGTCGCGGCCACTCCGCATCGTCGATGGGGAAGTCCAGGCCGAAGGCGGGTGCGGCGTCCTGAGGGCTGCCCAGTCCGGCGAAGAGGTCGTCCTGCCCGAAGCCGGCCGCTTTCTTCACGGGGATGATCGCGTCGATGGCGTCCTCGTGAACGGCGGTCAGACCCTTGCGTGAATGCCCCAGAGAGTCGAAGGCCCCGGCTTTGATCAGGGACTCCACGGCCCTCTTGTTCAGCGCGGGCAGGCCGGCCTTGTCGAGGAAGTCGGCGAAGGACGTGAACTTCCCCACGCGGCGGCGCGCTTCCACGATGGCCTCGATGACGCTGTCACCGACGTTGCGTACGGACTTGAGCCCGAACCGCACGTTGTCGCCGACTGCGGTGAACTCCGTTACGGACTCGTTCACGTCCGGCTGGAGTACTCGGACGCCGTTCCTGCGGGCGTCGGCGAGGTAGATCGCGGCTTTGTCCTTGTCGTCGCCGACGGAGGTGAGCAGGGCGGCCATGAACTCGGCCGGGTAGTTGGCCTTGAGGTAGGCCGTCCAGTAGGAGACGAGGCCGTAGCCGGCGGTGTGGGACTTGTTGAACGCGTAGCCGGAGAACGGCAGCATCACGTCCCAGAGGGCTTGGATCGCCTCGCCGGAGTAGCCGTTCTCCCTCATACCGCCGTGGAACTTCTCCCACTCGGCGGCCAGGACCTCCGGTTTCTTCTTGCCCATGGCGCGGCGCAGCATGTCCGCGCCGCCCAGGGTGTAGCCGGCCAGTTGCCGGGCGATGGCCATGATCTGTTCTTGGTAGACCAGCAGGTGGTGGGTGGAGCCGAGGATCGGGTCCAGGGCCGTCTCCAGCTCCGGGTGGATGGGGGAGGGCTCCTGTTTGCCGTTCTGGCGCAGCGCGTAGTTGGTGTGGGCGTTGGCGGCCATGGGGCCGGGCCGGTACAGGGCGTTGGCTGCGGCGATGTCCTCGAAGCGGGTGGGTTCCATCAGTTTCAGCAGGGCCCGCATGCCGCCGCCGTCGAGCTGGAAGACGCCGAGCGTGTTGCCTGTGGCCAGCAGTCGGTAGGTCGTGGCGTCGTTCAGCGGGATCACGACCGTGGCGGGGCCGCCGTCCATGGGGTCCACGGTGGCCAGGCTGATGCCCCGGTTCTCGCGGATGTTCTCGATGGCCTGATCGATGACGCCAAGGTTCCGCAGCCCCAGGAAGTCCATTTTGACCAGGCCCATCGCCTCGCACGACGGGTAGTCGAACCCGGTGATCTTCACGCCGTCCGCGGCGCGCATGTGCAGGGGGATCCGGTCGGTCAGTTTCGTCTTGGACAGGATCACCGCGGCGGCGTGCACACCGGTGCCCCGGGTCAGGCCCTCCACCCCGCGGGCGGTGTCGATCACCTTCTTCACGTCCGGCTCCGCGTCGTACATCTGCCGGATCCCGCCGGCCTCGGCGTACCGCGGGTGGGAGGAGTCGAAGATGGCGTCCAACGGGACGGACTTGCCGTTCTGGTCCGGCGGGAGTGCCTTGGTGATCCGCTCCCCGTGGGAGAAGGGGTAGCCCAGGATGCGCGAGGAATCCTTGATCGCGTTCTTGGCCTTGATCTTGCCGAAGGTGTTCACCATCGCGGTGAACTCGTCACCGTACTTCTCGGTGACGTAGCGGACCATTCTGTCGCGCCGGCGGTCGTCGAAGTCGAGGTCGACGTCCGGCGGGTTGATGCGTTCGGGGTTCAGGAACCGTTCGAACAGCAGGCCCTGCTCCAGGGGGCACAGCTCGGTGATGCGTGTGGCGTAGGCCACGATGGAACCGGTCGCGGAGCCGCGCCCCGGTCCCAGGGGGATCCTGTTGTCCCGGGCGTGGCGGCAGATGTCCGCCACGACGAGGAAGTAGGAACTGAAGCCCATGGGGCCGATGACCGACATCTCGGTCTCGAAACGGGCCGTGACGTGCGGGGGGACGGGGTCCCCGTAGCGCATGGTCAGGCCCTTGAGGACCTCCTTGCGCAGCCAGGACTCCTGGGTCTCGCCCTCGGGTACGTCCGGGAACTGCGGCATCTCGTCGACGTGGTCGAAGACCTCGCCGTAGGACTCGATGCGCTCGGCGATCAGCAGCGTGTTGTCGCAGGCCTCGGGCAGCTCGCGGAACAGGTTCCGCATCTGCTCCGCGGTTTTGAGGTAGTAGCCGGCCCCTTGGAAGCGGAACCGCTTGGGGCTGTCCTTGTTCTTGCCGACGCCGATGCACAGCAGGTTGTCGTGCGCGTCCGCCTGGTCCTCGTGGATGTAGTGGGCGTCGTTCGTGGCCAGGAGCGGCAGATTCAGTTCCTTGGCCAGCCGTAGCAGCCCGTCGCGGACCTCGCGCTCGATGTCCAGGCCGTGGTCCATCAGCTCCAGGAAGTAGTTCTCCTTCCCGAAGATGTCCTGATACGCCGCGGCGACCCGCTTCGCCTCGTCGTACTGGCTGAGCCGCAGCCGGGTCTGGACCGCGCCGGAAGGGCAACCGGTCGTCGCGATGATGCCCTCGGGGTGCTCGCTGATCAGCTCCATGTCCATCCGCGGCTTGCCCGCGGGAAACTGGCCCGTGTACGACGCCTCGGTGGACAGGTGGAAGAGGTTCCGTAGGCCCCGGACGCTCTGTGCCCACATGGTCATGTGTGTGAAGCGGCCGCCGCCCGAGACGTCTTTGGAGCCCTCGCCGTCATCCGAGACGGCGCGTTGCCCGCCGGGCCCCCAGAACTCCTGCTTGCGGTTGCGGCGCGAGGACGGTGCGACGTACGCCTCGATGCCGATGATCGGCTTGACGTTCTCGAAGCCCTGGGCCACCTGCTGGAACTCATAGGCGCCGAACATGTTGCCGTGGTCGCTCATGGCGATCGCGGGCATGCCCTGGCGTTCGACCTCGGCGAACATCGGCTTCAGCTTCTGCGCGCCGTCCAGCATCGAGTACTCGGTGTGGTTGTGCAGATGGACGAAGGAATCCGGCACGGGTCAGTCACCTCCGGGGCGAGTGGGAAGCCGCCATCCCGGCTGACGCCGAGGTGGTGGCCGGCGGACGACCACACGAGTGCGGCAGGCGGTGCTGACGACTCGGTCCGTCTCGGTGGGGCTGTGCCGACGGGCGAATGCCGGGCCGGACGGCCTGTGCGGACGATCGGCCCAGAGCCTCCGAAGCGCTGCTCCGGCAGTCGCCGGGTTCCAGGCTCCCGCGCACCCTCGGTGCGCCCGGTGCAGAACCACACGTTGACCAGAGACATCAAAGCGGCAAATGCGTAGTGGGATCAAACAACCAATTCATCCCTAATTCACAACTGATCGTTGTGTATCTAGGGTGTTCGACGTGAATCTCACTGCCGTGCGCACCTTCATCGCCGTCGTGGACGCGGGACAGTTCCAGGTCGCCGCCGCCAACCTGTCGATCACGCAGCAGGCCGTCTCCAAACGCATCGCGGCGTTGGAGAACGACCTCGGCGTGCGGCTGTTCACCCGCACCCTGCGCGGAGCACGCCTCACCATCGACGGGCAGGCCTTCCTGCCCCATGCGCGTGCCCTCCTCGACGCCGAGGACCGGGCTGCGGCTTCCGTACGGCCCGGCTGCCGGCCTCTGCGCGTCGACGTCATCGGGCGACGGCTCGCGCCGGCCGGCCTGCTGCGCGACTTCCACCGCGCGCACCCCGACATCGACCTCGATGTCGTCACCCTCTTCGACGCCGAAGCGGCCATCGCCGCCATCCGCTCCGGCACGATCGACGCCACCTTCCGCGCCGTCACCATGCCCGGACGGCAGCTCCCCGACGGCATCGAGACCGCCCCGGTCTTCGACGAACCCCTCCAGCTGTTCACCGGCCCTGCCCACGAATTCGCCACCGCCCGCGCGGTCACACCCGCCCAGCTCGCCGGCCACAGGATCTGGATGCCCGGCAACAGCCCCGGCACCGAGTGGTCCGCCTACTACGACGCACTCGCCACCGCGTTCAAGCTCACCATCGACTCGATCGGCCCCAACTTCGGCATCGAAGCCCTCCTCGACACCATCGCCGACTCCTCGACCCTGGCGACCTTCCTCAGCGAACAGACCCCACTTGTGTGGCCCGTCGGCCACGACCTGCGGCGCATTCCCCTGCGCGACCCGACCCCCGTCTACCCGCACTCGCTGCTCTGGCACGCCGACAACCCGCACCCCGCCCTCACCGCACTTCGCGGCTACCTCACTTCCCGGCCGTCCGGCCGTCCGGACACCGAGATCTGGACACCGGAATGGGCCCAGCGCCCCCAGCCGCCGGGCTGGTGAGTCGCTCTGGAGCCTGCGGCGCCTTGATCCGCCGGACGGAACCCTCGGGCCTGTCGTCATTGGTTCGCGCTCGTCGATCGCGTTCGTCACCGTTCTGGTGGCGGTTCATCAGATCGCGCGAACTCGTGGTTGTTCGCCGGTTGGGCCAGGTGGGCGTGGATACGCTCGGTCGCGTCGTCCGAATGGGGGCGGCAGCCCGTCGTCCCGGCCGTCGTGCGTTGGTGCGGAGTTCACGCCCGGGCAGTTCCCGTGGGAGTGGACATGAGTTCTGCAGGTCGTAAGACCATCGCGGTGATGGCCGCGGCTCTGGCGTCGCTGGGCGCGGGGAGCGGTGTCACCGCGTCCGCGGCCACCCCGGCGGCCGCGCCGTGCAGCGGGGAGGAGTGCCCCAGCCTGAAGCCGACCAGGCTGACGGCCAGTCAGGCAAGCCTGAACATCACCCAGATGCAGCTGGAGAACATCTACGCGATGGCCAGCGACGCGGTGACCGGGCAGCCCATCCGCGGTGCGCGGATCGTGTTCGCCACCGTCGGCGGCCGGACGCTGGGGGCGGCCTACACCGACTACGACGGCGTGGCCGCGATCACCGCCCCGGAGAACCTGGGCCCCGGAACGCTCCAGGAGCTGCTGGGCGGCTACGAAGCCGCGATGGTCGGCGACGGCGTCCACGCCCCGGCCGGGGCCCACGGAGCCATCACCATCGGTACCGACCAGGGCCCCGGTGTCCCGGGCTCCCCGTGCGCCGTCTGCAGTGACCGCGGGCTCAAGCAGGACGTGGTCCCGGTCGACTGGAGCCGGTAGGGATGCGGCTCTTCCGCCGGCCGTCCCGGGCGGCCGACCACACCGTCCCGGCCCGTCGTCCGGCCGGGGCGCAGGAGAACGGCGGGGTGGCCCCGGTCGGTGCGGTCAACGGCCACGCCGTCCTGGAGACCGTGGCCGCGCTGCCCGTCAGCACCTGGCGCTACCTCTGGGAGCCCGAAGACGTACGCCACCTCGGGCCGATGGCCCAGGACTGGCACGCCGCCTTCGGCTTCAACCGGGACGACACCACCATCCCCGTCGTCGACGGCCTCGGCGTCGCCCTGGTGTGCGTCCAGGCACTGCACCGCCGCGTGGAAGAACTCACGGCCGAAGTGGACCGGCTGCGAGCAGCCGCGGGCGTGCACACGCCCGGGGCCGCGTGACGGCGCCGCCCAATCCCTGGGCGACTCGGGGGAGTCGGCCCCCGCGGAACCCTCGTCGCGATCCGGAAGGCAGGAAACCTTGGCACCACACGACACCGTGACGGGACCGTCCGAGGCGGTGGATCAGCGGTCGCCGGTGTGTACGGACGCGATCTGGCGGCTTCCGGTGACGGTCTGTCGCATCACCCAGTTCCTGGGCGAGCGGACGGCCGGCGCCCTCCTGGAGCGCGCCATCGCCTCCGCCGGCGACACGTTGAAGCCCTCCATGATCCGGGACCGGGAGGTGGTCCCCGACTTTCGCCGCTCCCGGTCGTGCCAGGACTTCGCCGCGCCCGAGTTGATGGCGGCCATCGACGAGGTCCTGGAGGCGGTCGAGCACACGCTGGGAGTCTCCTGCCGGAACACCGAACCCAGCTACAGCCTCAACGTGCACAACGACGGCGACTTCTACCGGCCGCACCAGGACACCAGCGCCGAGTTCTCCCCCCGGCGTCTGCTCACGTTCGTGTATTACCTGCATCGCACGCCCCGGCCTTTCGACGGGGGCGAGCTGCGGGTGTTCGACGCCGCCCTGCCGCTGTACACCGGGACGACCGGAAAGTGGGAGGAGCGCACCTGGCGGGACTGGGAGCCCGAGCACGACAGCATCGTGTTCTTCCGCCCCACCGCCTGGCACGAGGTCCGGCCGGTCGGCTGCCCGAGCAGGCAGCACGCGGACAGCCGCTTCGCCGTCAACGGCTGGCTGTGCAGCCCCGACCCCGCACGCGCGGAACGACGGCCGCAGCCACCGCGGCCACGGCCGGCAGGAGGTGGTGGGCCGGCCAGGTGAGCACGACGGACACCACGCCGGGATCGAAGTCGTCGTCCCGCTCGAAGTCCGGTCCAGCCTTGATGCCGTTGCCTGGCTCTCCGGGTTCCGCTGGAAGGTCGGCGCACCTGGCGGCGCACCCGCGGAACAGAGCCCGATCGCCGGCACGCCCCGCCAGGCGGCCTCAGAGTTGGACGGGCAGGTGGCGGGGGCCGCGGAGCATGGCGTTCTGCCGGTAGGGGGGCGGGTCCTGGACCAGGCGTGCTGTGCCGAGGCGGGAGATCAGCGCACCGAGCGCGGCCTCGGCTTCGATGCGGGCGAGTGGTGCGCCGTAGCACAGGTGAATACCGCTGCCGAAGCCGAGGTGCTGGTTGTCCGGGCGGGCGGGGTCGAACCGGTCGGGCTCGTGGAACCGCTTGGGGTCGCGGTTGCCCGAGGCCAGCGCGAGCACGACGGAGGTGCCTTCGGGGATGGTGGTGCCGGCGACGTCGATGTCGGCGAGGGGGACGCGTTCGCGCATGTGGACCGGGGGTTCGTAGCGCAGCAGTTCCTCCACCGCTCGCGGCAGCAGGTCCGGTTCGCGACGCAGCTGATCCAGATGTTCGGGCCGGCGCAGCAGGGTGAGCACCCCGTTGGTGATCAGGTTCACCGTGGTCTCGTGTCCCGCGATGAGCAGCAGCACGGCGGTTTCCGCGAGTTCTTCCCGGCTGAGCCGCAGGGCCGGGTCCGGCTCGTTGACGAAGGCGGAGAGCATGTCGTCGCCTGGACTGCCACGGCGCTTCTCGGCGAGGTCCACCAGGTACCGGCCCATCTCGCCCCGCGCCTGGTCGCCCTCCTTGTCCCGCTCGGTGGAGTCCTCTTCGGGCCTGACGTCGGCGGACGCGACGATCGCGTCGGACCACGCCCGGAAGAGCGGCTCGTCCTCACGTGGCACGCCGAGCAGGCGGCAGATCACCGTGACGGGCAGTGGGTAGGCGAAGTCGTCGACGATGTCGATCCGGCGGCCCGCCTGGAAGGGCTCCAGCAGTTCCTCGGTGAGCCGGGCGATCTCGTCGCGCATGGTATCGACCCGGTGCGGGCTGTGCGGGGGGCCGAACGGCCGCATGGCCAGGGTGCGCAGTCTGTGATGCTCCGGGTCGTCGAGCCGCAGGAACGGCGGCTTGTGCGTCGTCTCGCCACGGGTGCGGGGATCGACACTCATCCGTGGATCGTGGAGCAGGGCGGCGATCTCGTGGTAGGTGCCGATCAGGTAGCTGCCGTCCGCCTGCCGTACAACGGGACCGGCCTCGCGGAGTTCCGCGTACAGCGGGTAGGGGTTGGGGCGGTTCGCGTAGTCGGTGATCCGGGCCAGCAAGGTGTCGGAGTCCATGGTGGCTCCTCGTCGTTGGGCGGGACGTGGGTCAGCCGTTGGGCCGCACCACGGTCAGTCGGCGGTCGGGCAGATATCCGGTGAGCGCCACGGTGGGGCCGTGGGACAGCCTCTTCGGATCCGGCACGTCGGACGGGACCGGGATGTCCGCCGCGAGCGCGCGGTCCGCCGCGCCGGGCGGGGGCGGGAACGGAGCAGCCGTCTCGATCAGGTGCCGGTAGTAGTCGAGCGACTTGGCCATGTCGACGGTGACCGCCGCGGTGACCCGCCCCTGGTAGCCGTAGACCATCGCCAGACGGCGCGCCTCCAAAGAACCCTGGGCGATGACCACGTGGTCGGAGAAGGTGGGCACGCCCACCGACTTGATGTTGAGCCCGAACTGGGTCGACCAGAACGTCGGGAGGGCAAGGTGCGGGCGCCGCAGGGGCCCTGGGCTGACCATGTTGTGGGCCGCCACCCCGGCCTGCTCGACCGCGTTTCCCCAGTGTTCGAGGGAGAGCATCTGGTAACCGAACAGCGGGTGGGGGAAGCGGGAGACGTCGCCGGCGACGAAGAGGTCGTCAGTGACGATTCCGTACATGTTGAAGGCGCGGCACCCGGCGTCGCAGGCGATTCCGCGCGGGCCCGCCGCCAGTCCGGAGTCCGCCAGCCACTCGACGTTGCGGACCGCCCCCAACGCCACGACGCACACGTCCGCCTCGACGCGGCTGCCGTCGGACAGCTCCGCGCGGGTGAAGCGGCCGCTGTCGTCCCCGCGCAGGGCGGTGACCGTCACTCCGGTGCGCAGGTCCACACCGTGGTTGCGCTGCATGGCGGCCGCGAGTTTCGACAGGGTGCCGCCGAGCGCGCCCACCAGAGGTGCGGGACCGCGTTCGGCGACGGTGACGTCCAGTCCGCGTTCCCGGCAGGCCGAGGCGATCTCCGAGCCGGTGAAGCCGCCGCCGATCACCAGCACCCGCCGTGGCCCTGCGGCCAACCGCTCGGCCAAGCCGCCGGCGTCCTCGCGGGTACGCAGGGTGAACACCCCGTCCAGAGCGGCCTCCTGCGGGTTGGGCCAGGGCCGCGCCCTGGTCCCGGTGGCGATCAACAACCGGTCGTACGGCAGCGACTCGCCGTCGGCCAGCATCACCCGCTTCCCAAGGGGGTCCAGGCCGGTGGCGCGTACGCCCAGCCGCCACTCGGCGTCCGGATCCCGGCGCATCGGCAGCCCCGTGGTGTCCGCCGCCGCCAGGCCGAGCAGCACCTGCTTGGACAGCGGCGGCCGGTCGTAGGGCGGATGGGGCTCGTCGCCGACCACAGTCAGTGAGCCGGTGAAGCCCTCCTCCCGCAAGGCCTCCGCGGCCCGCAACCCGGCCAGCGACGCGCCGACGACGACGATCCGGCCCTCTTTCAGGTCACCGGTCATCGGCGCTCACCTCCTCACCGAGGAGGATGGCCTGGACCGGGCACGCCGCCGCGGCCTGGCGCACGCGCCCGACCTGGTCGTCGGGGACGGCCGGGGCGTACAGCAGTCCCTCCTCACCGTGCAGCTGGTACACCCCCGGCGCGAGGAAAACGCACTGTGCGTAGCCCTGGCAACGCGTGAGGTCCACAACGGTTCGCATCCCCATCCCCACCACTCCCTCTGCCGCCGCACCCCCCTCTCTCCCAGCATGGGACGAGAACCGGACGCTCGCACGGCGGCTGCCCGGGGACGCCGCCGCCGCCGCGGCGGCCGCCGAGCCGACCGCCCCGCCCACCAGTGCAGCGGTGGCCCGGCCCGCCGCGGTGCAGGCCGCCGCTCCCCGTGACGAGTGTGTGGAGCTCCTTCCCCGCCCGGGGCTTCCGGAGGGGAAGGCCGGCACCGACCCGGCGAACCTGTGCGGTCGGAGCAGCTAGCGCATCTCGCGGACGCGGCGGGAGGCGAGGACGGCGAGGCCGGTGAGGGTCAGGACGAGGGCGACGCCGGTGAACATCGCGCCGGTGCCGATCTGGGCCAGGGCGCCGCAGACGATCAGGGAGAGCGGCGCGGCCGCGTAGCCGAGGACCATGTCCACCGAGATCACCCGGCTGAGCACCTCCTGGGGGATGGTGCGCTGGATCCAGCTCAGGCCGAAGACGCCCTGGAAGCCGATGCCGAAGCCCATCGCCAGCACCGTGGCGACCGCGGCGGGCAGGCTGTCGAGCGCGCCGAGCAGGCCCATGCCGACGGCCAGCCAGCCGACCAGGGCGGCGATCAGCAGGCCCACCCGGGGGCGGCCGCCGACCGTGCCGCCGACCAGGGTGCCGAGCATCGCGCCGCCGGCCAGGGCGCCGTTGAGCAGGCCGAGGGTGGTCGAGCCGCCGTGCAGGGCCTCCTTGGCGAGGGTGGCGAAACCGACCGTGAACGGCCCGGCGTAGCAGAAGTTGACGGCGGTGTCGACGGCCAGCACGGTGCGCAGCCGCGGGTCCTCCCAGGTGTAGCGCAGGCCGACCCGGATCCGGGACCGGAGCGAGTCCTCGGCGGCCGGGGCGGCGGGCGCTTCGGGTACGTCGGCAGGGTCGCCAGGGTCGGCCGCCGGGCGGCGCGGGAGGGTGCGGACGCGGGAGACGCAGAGGCCGCAGAGGGCGAAGCAGACGCCGTCCACGACGAAGGCGACCGGCGCGTCCGAGACGGCGACCACCAGGCCGCCGACGGCAGGGCCGAGCACGGCGGAGACCCGGGTGCCCACGCCGAGCAGCGCGTTGGCCGGGGTGATCAGCTCCTTCTCCACCACCGACGGCAGGATGGAGACCCGGGCGGGCTGGAAGAAGGCGTCGACCACGCCGAAGGCGGCGGCCGCGGCGCAGAGCATCCAGACCGTCAGGGTGCCGCTCAGCCCGGCCAGTCCGACCGCCGCCATCAGGGCGGCGCGGGCCCAGCTGGAGGACATCATCAGGGTGCGGGTGGACCACTTGTCGCTGAGCGAGCCGCCGACCAGGGTGAGCAGTGCCCGGGGGACGGCCTGGAAGGTGAGCACATAGCCGAGGGCGAGGGTCGAGTGGGTGAGGCTCAGGGTGATCCAGGAGAACGCGATGTAGCTGAAGCCGTCGCCGAGCAGGGAGAGGGACTGGCCCAGCCAGAGCAGCCGGAAGGAGGGCAGCCGGGCGGGTGCCCAGAGCCGTGGGCCGGCGCCTGCCAGCGTGGTCGTCGCCATGGTCGGACCTTTCGTCGGGCGCGTGGAGGGCGGGAGGAGGGCGGGAGGAGGAGCGGGAGAAGGAGCGGGAGGGAGGAAGGTGCGGCAGCGCCGTCGGGGCGGGTCGGGGCCCGCCCCGACGGCGGGACCGGCAGCGGTCTGCCGGGGGCGCTCAGTACCGGACGGGCAGTGCGGTCAGGCTCCGGTTGAGCAGTGACAGCTGCCAGTTGAGCCGTTGCCCGTCCAGGGCCAGGCCCGGGTAGTCGCGCAGCAGGGTGGCGACCACCACGCCGGCCACCAGCCGGGCGAGCGCGGCGCCGATGCAGAAGTGCGCGCCGAAGCCGAAGCCCAGGTGGGTGGTGACCTCGCGGTGCAGGTCGAACCGGTCCGGGTCGGGGAACCGCCCGGGGTCGCGGTTGGCGGCGGCGGTGACCAGGAAGATCCGGTCCCCGGCGCGGATGGTCCGGCCGTCCAGCTCGAAGTCGCGGGCGGCGTTGCGGATCGACATCTTGGACGGGCCGTCCAGCCGCAGCGTCTCCTCCACGGCCGCCGCCACCAGCTCCGGTTCGGCGCGGACGGCGGCCAGCTGCTCCGGCTGCCCGAGCAGCGCGAGCAGGGTGTTGGCGATGAGGTTGCTGGTGGTCTCCCCGCCGGCGAAGGCCATCTGGGTGAGCATCCCGACGAACTCCTCCTCGCTGACCGAGTCGCCGATCCGGCCGCCCGCGAGGACGGAGCTGATCAGGTCGTCCTTCGGTTCGGCGCGGCGCTCGGTGACCAGCCCGCCCAGGTACTCCTCCAGGCTGACCAGGGACTGCAGCGAGGTGCGGTACTCGCGCTCCTCCTGGGCGGCGCCGAGCACGAGGTCGGCGACCCGGGCGTTCCAGTACCAGAACGACGGGCTGTGCGACTGCGGGACGCCCAGCCAGCGGGCGAAGACCAGGGCCGGCAGCGGCTTGGCGATGTCGGCGGCGAGGTCGCCGGTGCGGCCGGGGGCGGCCCGGCGGGTGAGCATGGCGCCGGTGGCCCGTTCGGTGAAGCCGCGGTAGCGGGCCACCGCGCGGGCGGCGAACTGCTCCTGGAACACCTGGCGCAGCCGGCGGTGGGTCGGCGGGTCGTTGAACACCATCCAGCGGGAGAGGATGCCGAACGCGCGCTCGGCGTCCTCGCGGGCGCCCTGCGGGACGGCGTCCATCAGCGGCCGGACCCGGTCGGCGGAGACCGCCGGGTCGCGCAGGCACTGCATCACCGGCTCGTAGCCGGTGACCAGCCAGGCCCGGTGCATGGCGCTCCAGTACACCGGCCGGTGGTCGCGGAGCGTGTTGAGGTACTCGTACGGGTCCGCGTTGACGGCGGGGTCGAGCAGGTACCGCTCGGTGAAGCGGACGGTGGTGAGGGTCATCGCCGGGCCTCCGCGCCGGTCGTGGCCGAGCCCGTGCCGCTCGCGCCGGTGGTGTCGCTTGTGCTGCTCGTGCCGTTCGTGCCGTTCGTGCCGATGGTGTCGAGCAGGGCCGCGAGGCCGCGGACCAGGGGCTCGGCGAGCATGGACATGTGGTCGCCCTCGCTGATGTGGACGGTGAGCCCGCCGAGCGCCAGTTCGCGCCAGTGGTCCACGTACGCCCGGTAGTCGACGTCGAGCCCGGGCATCGGCTCGCCGGCCGGCAGCCCGGCGGCCTGGGTGCCGACCACCAGGTGCACATGGCCGGGGTAGGGGCGGACCTCGTAGTCGGCGAGGGCGGTGAGCAGCGAGTGCCAGACCTCGATCGGGGCCTGCTCGACCAGGGCCGCCTCGCCGGGGCTCATGCCCGCGCCGAGCAGCAGGGCGGTGAGTTCGGCCGCCGCGGTGTCGCGCCCGGGGGACGGCGGCAGGGTGCGCAGCCGGTCGCGCATCCGCAGCGCGTCCCGCATGTCGCGGCCGACGCCGGCGAGGCGGGCCCGGGCCGCCGGGTTGGGCAGATAGGGCTCGATCAGCACCAGCGGCTCGACGGTGTGGCCGGCCTCGTGCAGCTGGGTGGCCATCTCCAGGGCGATGTTGGCGCCCATCGACCAGCCGAGCAGGTCGTGCGGGCCGTGCCCGCCGTGGTCGGCGATCTCCCCGGCGTAGTTGGCCGCGATGCCCGCGATGGTGCTCGGGTCCACCCCGCCCAGCAGGCCGCGGGCCTGGAAGGCGTGCACCGGGCGGCCGGGCGGGAGCTCCCGGGCGAGCGGTACGAACCAGGCGGCGCTGCCACCGCTGGGGTGGACGCACCAGAGCGGGGCGCCCTCGCCTTCGCGCAGCCGGACCTCCGAGGTGACCGCCACGGGGGCGGCGTCCGGGGCGGTCGCCTCGGCGCGGGCGGCGAGCCGGGCGAGGGTGGGCCGTTCGATCAGATCCCGGACGGAGACGGTCAGTCCGCGCTCGGCCGCCATCGCGGCCACCCGGACGGTGGAGAGCGAACTCCCGCCGATCCGGAAGAAGTCGTCGTGCACCCCGATCAGGGAGAGGCCGAGCACCTCCCGCCAGATCTCGGCCAGCACCTTCTCGGTGGCGGTGGCGGGGGCGACGTACGCCGTGTCGGTGCTGGCCCGTTCGGCCGGGGGCAGCGGCAGCGCCCGCTTGTCGATCTTCCCGCTGCGGTTGACCGGGAGTTCGTCCAGGAAGACGAACCGGCCCGGCACCATGTAGGCGGGCATGGTGGTGCGCAGCGCGCCTGTGAAGCGCTCGACCGTCGGCTTGGTGCCGCCCCGGGCGACCACGTAGGCGACCAGGGCCGGTTCGCCGGGCAGGTCGGTCCGGTGCAGCACCACCGCCTGGCGCACGTCGGGCAGTTGCCGCAGCGCGTGCTCGATCTCGCCCAGTTCGATCCGGAAGCCGCGGAGCTTGACCTGGGTGTCCCGGCGGCCGAACACCTCCACCGCGCCGTCGGGCCGGACGGTGCCGAGGTCGCCGGTGCGGCAGAGCCGCTCGCCGGGGGCGCCGTACGGGTCGGGCACGAAGGTGGCGGCGGTCAGCGCGGGCCGGTTCAGGTAGCACCGGGCGATGGCCTGGCCGCCCAGGTAGACCTCACCGGTCACCCCGACCGGGACGGGCCGCAGGTCCTCGTCGAGGACCAGCACCCGGGTGTTGCGGATCGGCGTGCCGATCGGCGGGCGCCCCTGGCCCGGGGAGAGTTCGGTGGCGACGGACCACACGGCCGTCTCGGTGAGGCCGTAGGCGTTGTGGAAGCACCGGCCGCGCGACCAGGTGTCCGCGAGCTCCGCCGGGCAGCCCTCGCCCGCGACCTGGAGCACCTCGATCGCGGGGAAGCGGTCCTCGCCCAGCACGGTGAGCGCGCTCGGCGGGAACATGGCCCGGTTGACGCCGTGGGCGAGCAGGGTGCGGGCCAGGTCGGGGCCCGGCCGCAGGTCGTCCTTGGACGCGGTGACCAGCCGGCCGCCGTTGGCCAGGGCCCAGGTCAGCTCCATGACGGAGACGTCGAAGCCGAAGGAGGCGAACTGGAGCACCCGGTCGTCCGGGCCCGGCTGGACCAGGTCGCGCTGGCCCTCCAGCATGTTGGTCAGGCCGCGGTGCGGGACGGCGACGCCCTTGGGCGTGCCGGTGGAACCCGAGGTGTAGATGATGTACGCCATGGTGTCCGGGCCCGGGGCGAAGGCCGGCGGCGCCGGGGGGCGGCCGGTGGGCGCGGTCCAGGTGGCGGGGTCGTCCAGGAGCAGGACCGGGCCGTCGAAGGGCACGGTGCCGGCCAGCGAGGTCTGGGTGAGCAGCACCCGCATCCCGCTGTCCGAGGCCATGAACGCGAGCCGGTCGGCGGGGTGTTGCGGGTCCAGCGGCAGGAACGCGCCGCCCGCCTTCAGCACGCCGAGGGCGGCGCACACCTGGTCGGGCCCGCGGTCGGTGCAGATGCCGACCGGGGTCTCCGGGCCGACGCCGAGCGTGCGCAGCCGCTCCGCCAGCCGCCCGGCCGCCCCGTCCAGCTCGCGGTAGGTCACCTGCCGGTCGCCGTGCTCGACGGCCACCGCGTCCGGGGTGCGCGCGGCGTGTGCGGCGACGTGCTCGTGGAACATCAGCGGGCTGTTCTCCCGGGCCGGCCCGTTGCCCCGGGCCAGCGCCGTGCCGAGGGCGGCGCCGGTCAGCGCGGGCGGGGTGACCCTGCCGTGCGGGTCGGCGACCATCGTCGCGAGCAGGGTGTGGAGCACGTCCGCGAGCTGCTCCGCGGTGGCCGGGGAGACGTACTCCGGGTCCACGTCGATGGTGAAGGCGCCCACGCTCGCGTTGATCATCAGCGGGAACATGGTGCGGGCGATCTCCAGGGACTCGTCCCAGGTGTCGTGGGAGAGCCGGTGGAAGTTGACGTAGTTGAAGACGGCCTCGACCATGTTCGGCTCGCCGGGGCGCAGTTGGGCCATCCGCGCCAGCGGCATCCGGCGGTGCGGCAGCATCTCCTGTTCGGCCGCGAACACCGCGCGCAGGTACTCCAGCCAGCTGCCGCGCGGACGCGCCACGCCGAACGGCACGGTGTTGAGGAACAGCCCGCGCATCCGGTCCGCGCCCGGTACCTCGGGCCGGCCGTTGGTGACCAGGCCGATCGAGTGGCCGGCCGCGTCCTCGTCGCGTTCCGCGAACAGGCTCATCACGTGGTGGAAGGCGGTGGCCAGCACGGTGCGCCGGGGCACCCCGGCCGACTGGGCGAGGCGCCCGATCGGCTCGGCGAGCGCGTCGTAGGAGCGCCGCACCTCGTGGACGGGCGCGTCGTCGGGGGCGGGGGCGCCGCGCCGGGCGAAGCGGACCGGGCGCAGCTCGGCCAGGGAGGAGCGCCAGAACTCCAGCGCCTCCTCGCTGTGCAGGGTGGCCCGTTCGAGGGCGACGTACTCGGCGAAGGCGGGGGCCGCGGGCGGCGCCGGGGGCCGGCCGTGCGCGACCGCCCGCCGGTGCAGGTCGAGCAGGTCGGCGATGAGCGAGGTCAGGCTCCAGCCGTCCAGCACGACATGGCAGTCGGTGAGCACCAGCCGCAGCTCGTGGTCGGTCAGGTGGTGCAGGTGGATGCGGACCAGCGGCGGGGCCGCCAGGTCGAAGCGGCGGGCGAACTCCTCGTCGACGAAGCGCCGCAGGGCGGCCCGCTGCTCCTCCCTCGGCAGCTCCCGCAGATCGGTGTAGCCGACCGGCAGCGCGGCCTCGGTGTGCACCAGTTGGAGCGGCTCGCGGTAGGAGACCAGGTCGATCGAGGAGCGCAGGATGCTGTGGCCGCGGACCACCGCGTCCACCGCGGCCTGGAAGGCGGCCAGGTCGAAGCCCTCCGGGGTGGTGATCTTGAGGTCGGTGACGTTGTGGTACGCGCCGCGCCGGGGGTCGGCGAGCATCTCGTGCAGCATGCCGGCCTGGAGCATGGTCAGCGGGTAGGCGTCGTCGAGGCCGTCCGGCAGCCGGGCCGCGTCGGCCGGGTCCAGCTGGGAGAACGGCGCGACCGGGTCGGGGGCCTCGACGGCCTCGGTGGTCAGCCGGGCGAGGTCGGCCAGGGTGCGGGCCCGGAACAGGTCGGCCACGGTCAGCCCGAGGCCGGCCGGGCGGGCCAGGCCGATCACCCGCAGCGCCAGGATGGAGTCGCCGCCGAGGTCGAAGAAGTTCGCCGTCCGGCTGACCCGTTCGGTGCCCAGCACCTCGGCCCAGATCCGGGCCAGCGCGATCTCGGTCGCCCCGGCCGGCGGGACGTGGCCGCCGGCCGCGGCGGTGCCGTCGCCGGCCACCGCCGTCAGCGCCCTGCGGTCCACCTTGCCGTTGGCGGTGATCGGCAGCCGCGGGTGGCGGACGAACAGCGCCGGCACCATGTACTCGGGCAGGGTGAGCCGCAGCCGCTCGCGCAGCGCCGCCGCGTCCAGCGGCCGGCCCTCGGTCATCACCACATGGGCGACCAGCCGGGCGCCGCCGTGCGGTTCGGAGCGGGCCACCACGGCGGCGTCGGCCACCCCGGGCTGACCGCGCAGCGCGGTCTCGATCTCGCCGGGCTCGATCCGGTAGCCGCGGATCTTCACCTGGTGGTCGGCCCGGCCGACGTACGCCAACTGGCCGTCGGGCAGCACCCGGACGAGGTCCCCGGTGCGGTACATCCGGGCGCCGGGCGGGCCGAACGGGTCGCTGGGGAAGCGCTCCGCGGAGAGCTCCGGCCGGTTGCGGTAGCCGCGGGCGACGCCGCCGCCGGTGACGTACAGCTCGCCGGCCGTGCCCTGCGGGACCAGCCGGCCGGCGGCGTCGAGCACGTAGCCGTGCTGGCCGGCGAGCGGCCGGCCGATCGGGGAGCGGACCTCGCCCGCCACGTCCTCGGCGGTGATCAGGCGGTACGTCACATGCACGGTGGTCTCGGTGATCCCGTACATGTTGACCAGCGCGGGCCGCCGCCGCTCGGGGGCGGCGAACCAGTCGCGGTAGTCGCGGACGTCGAAGGCGTCGCCGCCGAAGACCACCGTGCGCAGCGCCAGGTCGGCGAAGTCGGCGCCCTGCTGGGCGAGATGGGCGCGCAGGCCCTTGAACGCGGCGGGCGTCTGGTTGAGCACGGTGACCCGCTGCTCGCGCAGGACGGCGTGCACGGCGGCCGGGTCGCGGACCTCGTCCTCGGTGAGCACCACGACCCGCCCACCGCTGCTCAGCGGCCCCCACAGCTCCCAGACGGAGAAGTCGAAGGCGGGGGAGTGCACCAGCGTCCAGACGTCCGCGGGGCCGAACGCGAAGTGCTGGTCGGCGGCGCCGAGCAGCCAGGCCAGGTTGGCGTGGGTGATCTCGACGCCCTTCGGCCTGCCGGTGGAGCCGGAGGTGTAGATGACATAGGCGAGGTCGCGCGGCGCGGGCCGCGCGTCCCCGGTGTCCGGGCCCTCTTTGGTGTCCGGGCCCTCGGCCGCCGGTTCGGCGCCGTCCAGCGGGATCACCCCGACCGGCAGGCCCTCGACGGCGGCGCGGCCGGCCTCGTCGACGACCACCCAGGAGACCCCGGCGTCGGCGACGGTGAACTCCCGGCGGGCCCGGGGGTGGGCCGGGTCCAGCGGCAGATAGGCGGCGCCGGCCCGCCAGACGCCGAGCAGCGCCACGGCCAGGTCCACCGAGCGGCCCAGGCAGACCCCGACCAGCGACTCGCGGCCGATGCCGGCCGCGCGCAGCCGCCGGGCCAGCGCGGAGGCGGCGGCGTCCAGCTGGGCGTAGGTGAGCGTCCGGCCGCCGCCGCTGACGGCCACCGCGTGCGGGGTGCGGGCGATGTGCCCGGCCAGCCGCTCGGGTGCGGTGCGCGGGGCGGGCCCCGCGCCGGTGTCCGGGTTGGCCGGGCCAGCGGGGCCCAGCAGCCGGGCCCGCTCCTCGGCGGTCAGCGGGTCGACCGTGCCGAGCGGGGCGTCCGGCGCCTCGGTGAAGGCGCGCAGCAGCGCCACGGTGTGCGCGGCCAGGGCGGCCACCGAGGAGGCCTCGAACAGGTCGGGCCGGTGGACGAAGACCAGCTCCAGGGCGCCGCCGCTCTCGCGCAGCTCCAGCGCGAGGTCGAACTTGGCGGTGGTGAGGTCGATCGGGAACGCCCGGCCGGTGGCCCCGCCGAGGACGAGGGAGCCGCGCTCCACCGCGGCGTGCGTGAACAGCACCTGGAACAGCGGGTTGCGGGTGAGGTCGCGCTCCGGGCTCAGCTCGTCCACCACCCGCTCGAACGGCAGGGTCTGGTGCGAGAGCGCCCCCAGGACGCTCTCCCGGGTGCGGGCCAGCAGGGCCGCCGGGGTCGGGTCGTCGGACAGGTCGGCGCGCAGCACCAGCGTGTTGACGAAGAACCCGGCCAGCTGCTCGGTCTCGGGCCGGTCCCGGTTGGCGACCACGGTGCCGATGGCGATGTCGCTCTGCCCGCTGTGGAAGGCCAGCGCGGCCTGGAACGCCGCCATCACCGTCATGTACGGGGTGGTGTCGGTCCGCCGGCCGAGGGCGGCGAGCGCCTCCGACAGCTCCGCCGGCAGGACGGTGGTGTGCACCGCGCCGGTGTGGCAGGGGGTGGCCGGGCGGGGGTGGTCGGTGGGCAGGTCGAGCGGGGTCAGCCCGGCCAGCCGGGTGCGCCAGTAGGCGAGGTCGGCGCTCTCGTCGGCGCCGCGCAACCAGACCGCGTAGTCGGTGTACTCGATCGGCAGCTCGGGCAGCCGGGGGGCGTCGCCCGCCGTCCTGGCCCGGTAGAGCTCGCGCAGGTCGCGCACCAGCAGGTCCAGCGACCAGCCGTCCGAGACGATGTGGTGCATGGCCAGCACCAGGACGTGGTCCTCCTCGGCGGCCTTCAGCAGGGTGGCCCGGAAGGCGGGCTCGGCGGCGAGGTCGAAGGGGCGGACGGCGGCCGCCCGCACGGCCTCGGCGAGGTCGTGCTCCGCGGCGCCGGTCAGGTCCACCAGGTCCAGGCCGGCCCCGTCGGCCGGGTGCACCCGCTGGGCGGGCACGCCGTCCTGGGCCGGGAAGGTCGTCCGCAGCTGCTCGTGCCGGGCGACCAGGTCGCCGACCGCCGCGTCCAGCGCCGCCAGGTCGAGCGGGCCGCTGAACCGCCAGGCGGCGGGCAGCAGATAGGTGGTGGCGCCGGGGTCGAGCTGGTCGAGGAAGTAGAGGCGCTGCTGCGCGGCGGACAGCGGGGCGTACTCGGGGCGGGGGTCGAGCCGGGGGATCCCGGCCGGCGCGGCGGCGGTCAGTCCGCGCAGCCGCTGCTCCAGCAGCCGCCGGGCGGCCGGGGACAGTCCCGCGCGAGCGGTCTCGGGCTGCATCTCCGAAGTGGTCATGGCGCGTTCCGTCCAATCTCAGTCTTGGTAGTCCACCGTCAGGGAGAGGTCGATCTCGTCCTCGCTCATCGCGGAGATCAGTTCGACGAGCTGCCGCTCCACCTCGGCGGCGAGCAGCTCGACGGTGGGGTGCTCGAACAGGTCGCGCACCTGGATGGGGCAGTCGAAGGCGGCCCGCAGGCGGGACGCGGCGGCCACGGCGCGCAGCGAGTGCCCGCCGAGGGCGAAGAAGTCGTCGTGGACGCCGACCCGGGCGATGCCGAGGACCTCGGCCCAGATCTGCGCCGTCACCGTCTCGGTGGGCGTCCGCGGCGGTACGAAGACCGCGGGGGCGGGGAGTTCGGGCTCGGGCAGGGCGGCGGTGTCGAGTTTGCCCTGGACGGTCAGCGGCAGCGCGTCGAGCAGGACGAACGCGCTCGGCACCAGGTAGCCGGGGAGTTCGGAGCGGCAGTGCGCGGCCAGTGCGTCGGCGGCCAGTCCGCTGCCCGCGACATAGCCCACCAGGGCGTGCTCGCCGCGCAGTTCGCGGACCAGCACGGCGGCGGAGTGGACGCCAGGGTGGCGGCGCAGCACCGCCTCGGCCTCGCCCGGTTCGACCCGGAAGCCGCGGATTTTCACCTGGTTGTCGCTGCGGCCGACGAACTCCAGGTCGCCCGAGGCGAGTCGGCGCACCACGTCGCCGGTGCGGTAGAGCCGGTCGCCCTCCTCGCCGAACGGGTCGGGGACGAACCGCTCGGCGGTCAGGCCCGGCCTGCCCAGGTATCCGCGCGCCAACTCGGGCCCGCCGACGAGCAGTTCGCCGGGGACGCCGATCGGCATCAGGGCGCCGTGCGGGTCCGCCACGTACGCGCGGCGCGAGCCCAGCGGGCGGCCGATCGGCACCCGGCCCTCGACCGGGTCGGTGAGCCGGTACGCGGTGGCCGAGATGACCGACTCGGTCGGGCCGTAGGTGTTGACCACCGGCACCCCGGGCAGATGGGCGAACCAGCGCTCCAGCGGCCCGGCGGGCAGCACCTCGCCGCCGGTGACCAGCAGCCGCAGGCTCGCGAGGTCGGCGGCGACCACGTCCAGCCGGGCCACCACCTCCTCCCAGTAGGAGGGCGTGAGTTCCATGACGGTGACGCCCTCGGCGCGCACCCGGGCGGCCAGTTCCTCCACCGACCAGATCTCGTCCGGGCGGATCACCACCCGGGCGCCGGTGCCCAGCGCGGGCAGGATCTGCTCCAGCGAGGCGTCGAAGGAGAGCGAGGCGAAGGTCAGCACCCGGTCCCCGGCGGTGATCCCGAACAGCTCGCGGGCGGCGGCGACATGGGCGGCCAGGGCGTGGTGCTCGACCCCGACGGCCTTGGGCCGGCCGGTGGAGCCGGAGGTGAAGATGGTGTAGGCGAGATCCCCCGGGTCGGGGGTGTGCCGGGGGCCCTCCGGGGCGGGCCGCACCTCCTCGACCGGGACCAGCGTCACCCCGAGCGGGGCCAGCGCGGGGGCGGTCGCGGCGTCCGCCACCACGTGGCCGACCCCGGCCTCGTCCAGCATGAACCGCAGCCGCTCGGCGGGCAGGCCGGCGTCCAGCGGGACGTAGACGCCGCCGGCCCGCCAGATCGCGGCCAGCGCGGCCACCGACCACGTCCCGCGCCGTACGCAGACACCCACCGGGCTGCCCGGGCGCACCCCGGCGGCGGCCAGCCCGGCGGCCAGCCCGCCGGTCAGGCCGTCCAGTTCGCCGTAGCGCAGGGAGCGGCCCTCGCAGACCAGCGCCACCGCGTCCGGCTCGCCGGCCACCGTGAACGGCGGCACCGCGACGGCCGGTCCGTCCGTCGCCGGTCCGGCCAGTTCGGCGCGCTCGGCCGGGGAGAGCAGGTCCACCCGGTCCACCGGCGTGCCCGGGTCGGCCAGGACGGCCGCCAGCACCCGGCCCACGTGCCCGGCGAAGCGGCTCGCCGTCGAGGCGTCGAACAGGTCGGCCGCGTACTCGACGTTGAGCGCGAAGCGGTCCGGGTACAGCAGGAAGGTGGTGGTCAGGTCGAACTTGGCCGAGCCCCACGGCAGGGTGAAGTCGGCGGCCTCCAGGCCCTCGATCCCGGGCCCGCCGGTGGCGCTCTCCTGGACGTCCACCATCACCTGGAACAGCGGGTTGCGGGACAGGTCGCGCTCCGGCCGCAGCCGCTCCACCACCCGCTCGAACGGCACGTCCTGGTGGTCGAAGGCGCTCAGCACCGTCCCCCGGACGCGGTCCAGCAGCTCGGTGAAGGTCGGCCCGCCGGACAGGTCGCCGCGCAGCACCACGGTGTTGACGAAGAAGCCGATCAGCCGCTCCAGCTCCACCCGGCCGCGCCCCGCCACCGGGGTGCCCACCGGCACGTCCTGCTGCCCCGACCAGCGGGCCAGCACGATCTGCACCACCGCCAGCAGCACCATGAACCTGGTCGCCCCGTGCTCCCGGGCGAAGGCGTCCAGCCGGGCGGCGAGCCCGGGCGGCAGCGCCAGGTCCACCGCGCCGCCGCGCCCCGACCAGCCCGCCGGGCGCGGCCGGTCGGCCGGCAGCTCCAGCACCGGGACGCCGGCCAGGGCCGTCTCCCAGTAGTCCAGCTGCCGGTCCAGCCCGCCGCCCTCGGCCCGGTCGCGCTGCCAGACCGCGAAGTCGCCGTACTGCACCGGGACGGGCGGCAGCACGGCCGCCCGCCCGGTCAGCCGGGCCCGGTAGTAGGCCGTCAGCTCCTCGATGAAGACGTCCTTGGACCAGCCGTCGGTCGCCACGTGGTGGAAGACCAGGACGGCGACGTGGTCGTCCGGGGCCAGCTCCCAGACCCCGGCCCGCAGCATCGGCGGGCGGTCCAGGTCGAAGCGGCGGGTGGCCAGCGCCGAGGCCCGCTCCCGGACCGCGGCCAGCCGGGCCGCCTCGCTCGCGCCCTCCGGGGCACGGTGCCACTCCAGCGGCACGCCCATCGGGTCGCAGACCTGCTGCGCGGGGCGGCCGTCCACCTCGACCAGGGCCGTGCGCAGCACCTCGTGCCGGGCCGTCATGTCGTCGAGCGCGCCCTGCCAGGCCGCGCGGTCCAGGCCGCCGCGCAGCCGCCAGGAGAACCAGAGCACGTACTCGTCGCCGACGTCCGAGGTGCGGTCCAGGAACCAGAGACGCTCCTGGGCGAAGGAGAGCGGCAGCGGGCCGGAGCGGTCCACCGGGACGACCGCGCCGCCGGCGGCCTGCCGGGCGGCGGCCACCCGGGGGCCGAACGCGCGGACGGTGGGGTTCTCGAACAGGGTGCGCAGCTCGATGTCGCGGCCGAGCCGTTCGGCGACCCGGGAGACCGCCATGGTGGCGAGCAGCGAGTGGCCGCCCAGGTCGAAGAAGCCGTCGTCGAGGCCGACCCGGTCCACGCCGAGCACATCGGCCCAGATCGCGGCGATGATCCGCTCGTCGTCGGTGCGCGGCGCGGTGTAGGCGGCGCCGCTCGCGGACCGGTCCGGGCGGGTGTCCGGCAGGGCGGCCCGGTCCAGCTTCCCGGAGGCGCCGACCGGCAGCGCGTCCAGCGTCAGGAAGTCCGAGGGCACGGCGTACCGCGGCAGCCGCTCGGCGCACCAGGCCCGCAGCGCGGACGGTTCGAACGGTCCGCCGACGACGTAGCCCGACAGGCTCTGCCCGGTGGCGGCGTCCGGCCGGACGGCCGCGGCGACCACCCCGGGGTACTCGCGCAGCACCGCCTCGACCTCGCCGAGCTCGATCCGGAAGCCGCGGATCTTGACCTGGTCGTCCCGGCGGCCGACGAACTCCAGCTCGCCGGAGGGCAGCCACTGGACGAGGTCGCCGGTCCGGTAGAGCCGGCCGCCGTCACCGCCGAACGGGTCGGGGACGAACCGCTCGGCGGTCAGCGCGGGCCGTCCGAGATAGCCGCGGGCCACCTCGGGGCCGCCGATCAGCAGCTCGCCGGGGACGCCGACGGGGACGGGTTCGTCGTCCTCGTCCACCACGTACACCCGGCGTCCGCCGAGCGGGCGGCCGATCGGCACCCGGCCCTCCAGCGGGCCGTGGGCCTCGTAGGTGGCCGAGGTGACGGTGGTCTCGGTCGGGCCGTAGGCGTTGACCACCCGGACCTCGGGCACCGCGGCCCGCCAGGCGGCCAGCGCGCCCACCGGGACGGACTCCCCGCCCAGGATCAGCAGCCGCAGCGGGGCGAGCGCGGCGGCGGCGCGGCGGTCCAGCGCGAACGCCAGCTCGGTCCAGTAGGTCGGCGGGACGTTCACCACGGTGAGGCCGTACCGTTCGACCACCTCGGGGACCTGGGTGGGCAGCCACGGCTCGTCCGGGCGGATCACCACCCGGGCGCCGCAGGTCAGCGCGGGGAGCAGCTGGTCGAGCGAGGCGTCGAAGGAGAACGAGGCGAAGGCGAGCACCCGGTCCCCGGCGGTGATGCCGAACCGGGCCCGGGCGGCGGCGACATGGCTCGCCAGCGAGCGGTGCTCGACCCCGACGGCCTTGGGCCGGCCGGTGGAGCCCGAGGTGAAGATGACGTGCGCCAGCTCGCGCGGGTCGGGGGTGTGCCGGGGGCCGTCCGGATCCGGCCGTACGGCGTCCACCCGGACGACGGCGGGCCCGAGCGAGGCGGCCAGCGCGGCCGTCGCCGGGTCGGCCACCAGGCAGGCCAGATTGGCCTCCTCGACCATGAACTCCAGCCGCTGGACGGGCAGATCGGGGTCGAGCGGGACGTACACGCCGCCCGCCCGCCAGACCGCGGCCAGCGCGGCCACCGACCAGACCCCGCGCCGCAGCAGCACCCCGACCGGGCGCCCGGGGCGGACCCCGGCGGTGGCCAGCGCGGCCGCCAGCCCGCCGGTCAGACCGTCCAGTTCGGCGTAGGTCACCTCCTGGTCCGCGCAGACCAGTGCGACGTCCCCGGGCCGGCCGGCCACCGTGACCGGCGGCGCCCCGCCCAGCGGACGGTCGGCGGCGGCCGACCACTCCTCGGCGGGAAGGGCGTGCGCCGCGCCGGGCATCGGGTCCAGCCGCCCGGCGAGCTCCCGCACCGGGGCCTGCGGTTCGGCCAGCACCGCGCGCAGCAGCTCGACGTAGGCGGCGCTGAACGCCCGCATGGTCTCCGGGTCGAACAGGGCGGTGGCGTACTGGAGCCGGGCCGCGATGCTGCCGTCCGGCAGGAGGTTGAGGTCCAGGAAGACGTCCAGCGCGGTGCCGGTCAGCGGCGGCGGCACCAGCTCCACGTCCAGGCCGGGCAGCCGGACCGGCTGGTGGGCGGCGTTGAGCAGGGTGAACGAGGCCTGGGCGAGCGGGTGTCGGGACAGGTCGCGCTCACCGCCCACCGCGCCGACCACCCGGTCGAACGGCGCGTCGGCGTGCGAGAGGTCCTTCAGCACATCGGTGCGGACCCGGTCCAGCAGCGCGCCGAACGACGGCCCGCCGGAGAGGTCGGTGCGCAGCACCACGGTGTTGACGAACGGGCCGATCAGATCCGCCACCTCGCCGTGGCCGCGGTCGGCGAGCGTGGTGCAGACGGCGATGTCGGTGCGGCCGCTGCACCGGCTCAGCAGCGCCTGGTAGACGGAGAGCAGCAGCATGTAGCGGGTGGCCCGGTGCTCGCGGGCGACCCGGTCCACCCCGGCCACCAGCTCGGCCGGCAGGCTGAACCGGACGACGTCACCGGAGCCGTCCCAGAACCGGGGCCGGGGACGGTCGGAGGGCAGGGTGAGCGGGGCGGCCCCGGTCAGCCGGTCGCGCCAGTAGCCGAGCAGCCGCTCCATCCGGGGGCCGCTCAGCCGCTCGGCCTGGGCCCGGGCGAAGTCCGCGTACTGCAGCGGCGGCGGCGCCACCGTCTCGCCCCGGTAGCCGGCGGCCAGTTCGCGCAGCAGCACGTCCCAGGACCAGCCGTCGACGGCGATGTGGTGGACCACGACCAGCAGCAGGTGCTCGTCCGCGGAGATCCGGGCCAGTGTCATCCGCAGCGGGTGCTGGGTGGCCAGATCCAGCGGGCGGGCCAGCTCCCGGGCGAACAGCTCCTCGACGCTGCCGGCCTCGGTCCGCTCCAGCACGGCGCCGCCCGGCCCGTCCACCACCGGCACCGGCTCGCCGCCGACCGCAGTGAAGCGGGTGCGCAGCACCTCGTGGCGGTCCACGATCCCGGTCAGCGCCCGTTCCAGCGCCGGCTCGTCGAGCGGGCCCCGGATCCGCAGCGCCAGCGGGAGCAGCGAGCCGGAGGAGTCCTGGGCGAGCTGGTCCGTGAACCACAGCCGCCGCTGGGCGAAAGATGCCTTACGCGTGTCGTCACCGTGCTTCGCCCCGCCGGGGGCGGCTGCGCCTGCAGTCACTGTGGGCCTCCATGCCGTGTTTTCCAGCAGACTGCCGTCCGGGGGAGGCCGGTCACCAGGGAAGAAGACGCAGCCCCGAACGCAGCCCGCCCTGCGCGTCCGTCCCGGCCGGGGGACACGCCGGCGCGGCGGGCCGACCGGGGCCTCCGGTCCGCCCGCCGCGCCGGCGGTGCTGTCGTCCCTGTCAGCTCTGCTCTCCAGGCTCCCCCTGCCGGCCCTCGTCGACCGCGACGAAGCGCAGTTCTGAGGTGTAGGAACGGCCCTGGTCGTCGGTCAGCCAGGTCTGCTCGGGGGTGGGCAGCATCTCGGTGAGGACGACCCGGCCGTCCGGGTCCTTGCGGGCCAGCCGGCGCATCGCCTTGGCGAAGACGGTGACGTAGACCGGGCTGTCGAAGTCCACGTAGAACGGGCGGGACTCGGTGGGCGAGACCACGAAGACGAACCGTGGCAGGCCGTGCTCCTCGCGCCAGCGGCGGGCCCGGACGAACCGGCGTCCCTCGTCCTTCTCGGCGGCGAAGTCCAGCCCGGCGGCCGGCAGCCGCCAGGTCTCCCGGGCCACCACCAGCCGGTCCACGGTGACCCGGGGGGAGTGCTCGCTCTCCGGCAGCACCTGGAAGAGGTCCATCGCGAGGGTGGTCAGGACGTGCGAGAACACGTCCACGGCCGGGAATTCGGCGCCGTCGGGCAGCACGACCAGCAGCTCGCCGTCCCGCTCGGTGACCGTCACGTCCGCGCTGGGCACGGTGCGCGGGCGGTTCGGGTCGGCGGTGAAGTCCACCAGGGCCACCTGGTAGTCCTCCGGCCGGACCAGGGCGTGCCGGACCCGCGCGGAGAGCCGGGAGCGGTGCTCCTTGGGCAGCAGCGGCATCAGCCGGGGGCCGGGGTGGTCGCGGTCGGTGAGGGCGGTGAGCTCGCGCCGGTCGGGGTGCTGGTGGACGAAGAGCGAGGCGCCCAGCGTGTTGGAGGCCAGGTGCAGTTCGCCGAGGACGAGTTCGAAGTCGCCGCGGGCCACCGCCGCCGCCCCGTCGGCGGCGATCATCACGTCCGGGCTGAGGTAGCGGGCCGCCGTCCAGCCGCCGCCCGGGCCGCCGAACCGCTCCCGGACCGGGCCGGCGATGTCCGCCAGGGTGAGACGGACCCGCCGGGCGCCCGGCGGGGGTGCCAGGATCTCCGCCCAGTGGTCGCGGAACGCCTGCTGGAGCCCGGCCGTCGCGGTGCGCGCGTCGCCGTGCAGGACGGGCATACAGGCGAACCAGAAGCTGGCGAGGTCCACCGGGCCCCGGGCGGCGTGCTCGGCGTACACCTCCCGGGCCCGGGCCATGACCGCCTCGGCCAGCCGCGCGGTGAGCCAGCCCGCGCTGGTCAGCAGCGGCTCCAGCGGCGCCAGCGCGCCCCGGACGGCCGGGCCGAGCCTGGCCGTGGCGGCACGCCGGCAGTCGGAGTAGACCAGGGACCGGCAGGGGGCCGTCCCGGCCGACTTCTCGCGCACCGCGGCGGTCTCCGTCAGGGTGGCGAACTCCTGCTCCAGCGCGGCCAGTTCGGTGACCAGCTGGTCCGCTCCGGCGGCAGCGCCGACCCGGGCACGGCCACGCTCCAGGGCGTCCAGCACGGCCAGGCCGCGCTGCCGCGCCGCCCGGTCGCCGACCGTGTCCAGCCAGGCCCGCAGGTCGCGCTCGGGGTGGGTGCCGGCCGGTACGTCCAGGCGCCAGTGCGCCCAGCGGCGGGCCACCAGGTCGGCCAGCACGGCGGGCACGTCCGTCCCGGGCAGCGCGGCGGCGATCTCCCGGGCCGGGCGGACGCCGTCGCAGAGCGCGAGCACGGCGCCGGTCCGCGCCGGTACGGTCTGCGGCGGGCGGCCCGGGACGGTCACCCGGGTGCCGTCGCCGTCCAGCCGGACGAACGGCACCCGCCGGGGCGCCACCCACTCCCGCAGGGCCGGGTCCGCGCCGACCGTCGCGGCCAGCGCGTCGACCGCCCAACTGGCCCAGTACACCGTGGACCCGGCGGTCAGTCCGGTCCCGGCGTCCACCGCGACCCCGGCCGTGCCGGCGTCCCAGCGGCCCCAGCCGACCGGGCCGAAGAAGCCGATGGTGTCGTTCTTGACGCAGAACCGCTGCCAGTAGTGGGCGACGAGCTCCTCGCGCTGGCGGGGCATGCTGGTGCGGCCCGCGGCAGTGGGCGTCCAGTTCAGGAACGGCGCGATGCCCGAGTCGAGCACCGGCCGGTTCTGCCAGGCCACGGCCTCCCGGAAGGCGGGGGTCCGGGCGATCTCCTGGAGGGTGTGCGCCGTCTCCACGGCGGCCTCGGCGAACAGGGCGGCGAACGCGTCCCAGTCACCGCCGGAAAGCCCGTCCCGCGGGCCGAACTTGTCGGCGGCCTCGGCGACGCCGGGCGGGGCCAGCCGCAGCACCCCGTCGGCCGGGAACCCCGGCCCGCGCAGCGCGAACTGCTCCCAGAGCCGCCAGCGGCCGCCCGGCAGAAAGGTGTCGGTCACGGCGGGCTCCTCAGGACTGGGCGAAGTCGGCGTCGACGACGGCGGCGAGGTCGGCGGGCGAGGGGTAGGCGAAGACCAGGGCGACCGGGACCTCCACGCCCAGCGCCTCGCGCAGCCGGCCGGTGATCTGGAAGGCGCTCAGCGAGTCGCCGCCGGCCTCGTAGAAGTCGCTGTCCCGGTCGAGGCGGGCCGCGCCCAGGGTCTCCCGGTAGACGGCGACCAGCAGGTCCTCGGTGCTGACGGCGGTGCCGGCCGGGGTGGTGGCGGTGCTCATGAGATCTCCTTCAGGCGGGAATCGAGGGGGGTGACGTGATGGGAATCCGGGTGGGAACCGGTAGGCGGATCGCGGTGCGCGCCGGGGTGGGAGCGGGCCGCCGCGGCGCTCAGGGCCGCGGCGGTGTTGCCGCCGGAGACGATGGCGACGGCGCGGCCCCGGTGGCCCGCGACCAGCACCCCGGCCAGCGCGACGGCGCCGCTGGGCTCGGCCTCGATCCCGTACCGGCCCAGCAGGGCGGCCGCGGCGAGGATGTCGGTGTCGTCCACCGCGACCAGGTCGTCGACCCGGTCCCGGATGATCGGGTAGGTCACCGCGCCGGGCTGCTGCCCGCGCAGCCCGTCGGCGACGGTGCTGCTCGGCGGCAGCCGCACCGGGCGGCCCGCGGCCAGCGAACGGGCGTAGCGCGCGGCGGCGGCGGGCTCGACGCCCACCACCCGCACCGGGTGGCCCTGGGCGGCCAGACAGACGCCGGCCAGCAGCCCGCCGCCGCCGGTGGGGACGTAGACGGTGTCCAGGTCGGGCGCCTGCGTCAGGATCTCGCCGCCCACCGTGCCCTGGCCGGCCACCACCAGCGCGTCGTCGGAGGAGGGCACGAACACCGCGCCGGTCTCCCGGGCCAGCGACCGGGCCCGCTCCTCCCGCTCGGCCACACCGCCGGCCACCGCGAGGGTGTGTGCGCCGAGGGCCTGGATCAGGGCCGCCTTGGCCGGGTTGGCACCGGCCGCCATGACGACGGTCAGCCGGATTCCGAGCCCGGCGGCGAGCCCGGCCAGCGCGATGCCGTGGTTGCCGGAGGAGCCGGTGACGATGCGCCGGGCCCCCAGCGCGAGGACGGCGTTGGCCGCGCCGCGCAGCTTGAACGAGCCGCCGTACTGCAGGTGTTCGGCCTTGAGCAGCAGCCCGGGCAGCACCGGCGGCGCCGGCAGCAGCGGGGTGCGCAGGACGTGCCCGGCGATCCGTTCGGCGGCGGCCCCGACGTCGGCCGGGCCGAGACCGGTGGCGGTGGTCATGCGGTGCCTCCCACGGGGGTGAGGGCGCGGCGGTCGGCCTTGCCGCCGCGGGTGGTGGGCAGTTCGGCCAGCCGGACGAAGCGGCGCGGCATCAGATGCGGCGGCAGGGTGCGGCCCAGGTGGGCGCGGAGCGCGGCGTCGGTGGTCTCCGCCAGTTCGCCGGTGACATGGGCGACCAGGTACACCCGGCCCTGCTCGTCGCTGGGCGCGGTGACCACCGCCCCCGCCACCCCGGGGTGGGTCAGCAGCGCGCCCTCGACCTCGGCCGGGTCCACCCGGTAGCCGCGGATCTTCACCTGGCGGTCGCCGCGGCCCAGGTAGCGCAGGCCGTCCGGCCCCGCCGTGGCGAGGTCCCCGGTGCGGTACAGCCGGCTGCCGGGCGGGCCCAGCGGGTCCGGGACGAAGCGCTCGGCCGTCCTGGCGGGCTGCCCCCGGTAGCCGCGCGCCACCCCCGTCCCGCCGATGCACACCTCGCCGACGGCCCCCTCGGGCACCGGCGCCAGGGCGTCGTCGAGCAGCCGTACCACCACCCCGTCGATGGGCGTGCCCACCAGGTCGGCGGTGGTGTCCGGCTCCGGCGGCACGGCGTAGCGGGTGGACGTCATGGTGCACTCGGTCGGGCCGTACTGGTTGACCAGGGCGCCGTCGACCAGCGACCGGCCGCCGGCGGTCAGGAAGGGCCGCAGCGACTCGCCGCTGGAGACCACCAGGCGGACCCCGGCGAGCAGCCGCCGCGGCTCCGGCTGCCCGGCCAGGAAGGCGAGGAAGGAGGGCGTGACGCTCAGCAGCGTGTTCACGCCGTGGGCGCGGACGGCCTCGCCGAACGGCTCGGGCCGCAGCAGCCGCGCCCTGGGGACGATCACCAGCCGGCCGCCGGCCAGCAGCGGGGCGAAGGTGTCCCGGACGGACGCGTCGTAGCCGAGCGGCGCGACCTGGAGGGCGGTGGTGTCCGGGCCGAGGCCGTAGTCGCGGGCGACGAAGCGCAGATAGGAGTCCAGGCCGCGGTGCTCGATCAGGACGGCACTGGGCTCGCCGGTGCTCCCGGAGGTGTGGCTGACGTAGGCGAGGGTGTCGGGCCCGGGCGCGGGGAACCCGCCGGGGGCGGCTGCCCCGGGGGAGAGCCGGTCCAGCCGGTCCAGCAGCAACGGCCGCCCGGGGACGGGCAGTTCGAGGCGTTCGGCCAGGCCGGAGGTGGTCAGCAGCAGATCGGCCTGCCCGCTGCGGACCAGTGCGGCCAGCCGGGCCGGCGGCTGCTCGACGTCCAGGGCGAGGAACGCCGCCCCCGCCCGCACCACGGCGGCGACGGCCGCCACGGCGTCGGCGCCGCGCTCGACCGCGACCGCGCAGACCACCTCGGGGCCGGCCCCGCGGGCGCGCAGGGCGGCTGCCAGGGTGTCGATCCGGGAGACGAGTCCGGCGTAGCTGAGGTCGCCCTCGGGGGTGCTGAGCGCCACCCGCCCCGGGTGCCGGGCGGCGTGCGCGGCGAGGTCGTCGACGAAGGTGCGCATCACGCCCCCTCGGGGGTGGCGGCGTCGGTGCCGGTGCCGGTGGCCTCGGTGACGCTCCGGTCCACGGCGACGAACCGCAGCTCGGAGGTGTAGCCGTCGCCCTCGTCGTCGGTCAGCCAGGCCTGCTCCGGCGTCGGCAGCATCTCGCTGATCTTCAGCCGGGCCGACGGGTCCTTGCGGGCCAGCCGGCGGGCGGCCTTGGCGAGGATGGTCAGATAGACCGGGCTGTCGAAGTCGACGTAGAACGGCCGGGGTTCGGCCGGCGAGACGACGAACACGAACCGGGGCAGGTCGTGCTCCCGCTGCCAGTGCCGGGCCCGGACGAAGCGCCCGGCCTCGGTCTTCTCCTCGGCGAAGGCGAGGCCGGCCACCGGGAACGTCCAGGTCTCCCGTGCCACGACCATCTTGTCGATGGTGATCCGGGGCGTGTGGTCGCCCTCGGGCCGCAGGGTGAAGCGGTCCATCACCCGCTGGGTGAGCGTGTTGGCGTAGGCGTCCAGCAGCGGGAACTCCGCGCCGTCCGGCAGCACCGCGACCAGCCGCCCGTCCCGCTCCTCGACCAGGACGTCGCCGCTCAGCACGGTACGCGGCCGGTGCGGGTCGCCGGTCTGGTCGACCAGGGCGACGTAGTAGTCCTGCGGCCGGTCCAGCGAGGGCCGGCTGCGCGCCGACCACTTCAGCGGCAGCTCCTTGGCCAGCATCGGCAGCAGCCGCGGCCCGGGGAAGTCCCGGGTGGTCTCGGCGACCAGCTCGGCCCGGTCGGGGTGCTGGTGGACGAAGAGCGAGGCGCCCATGGTGTTCAGCGCGCAGTGCATCTCGCCCAGCACCAGCTCGAACTCGCCGCGCGCCACCGCCTCCTGGTCCTCGGCCAGCACCAGCACGTCCGGGCTGAAGTAGCGGGCCAGCGACCAGCCGGCGCCGGGCTCGCCGAACTCCGCCGCCACCCGGTCGGCGAGGTCCGCCGCGGCGAACCGGACCGTGCGCGCGCCCTCGGGCACCGCCAGGATCCGGGCCCACTTGGCGCGCAGCTCGGCCTGGACGGCGGCGATGTCCGCCGCCGCCTCCGGGTGCGGGGAGGGCAGGCACTCCAGCCACATCGAGCCGAGGTCCACCGGCCCGCCGGCCGCGCGCAGCCGCTCGTACACCGCGCGGATCCGGGCGCCGACGGCCTCGGCGAACCGGTTGGTCATCCAGCGCGCCGCGGTCAGGCAGAGCTCCAGCGGCGCCAGTTCCCCGAGGACGGCGGTGCCGAGGGTGGCCGTCGCCGCGCGTCGGGCGTCGGAGTAGACCAGCCCGCGGCACGGCGCCGTCCGCTCGCCCTTGGCCCGCTGGGCGTCGGTCGCGGTCAGCGCGGCGAAGTCCGCCTCCAGTGCGGCGATCGCCCCGGTGAGGGCGTCCGCGTCCGTCCCGGCGGTCTGCACCGCGTCGCGCCCGCGCTCCAGCACGGCCAGCTTCGCCAGCGCGCGCTCGCGCGGCTCCCGGTCGCCGACGCGCTCCAGGACGGCCCGCAGCGCGCGCTCCGGGAAGGTGTCGGCCGGTACGTCGAGGCGCCAGTGCACCCACCGCTTCCCGGCCAGCCACCGGACGGTCTCGGTGGCCTCCGCCACCCCGGTCCCGACCGCCCCGGCGATCGCGGCCACCGTCCGGGTGCCGTCGCACAGTTCCAGCACGGCCCGGGCCGCCTCGGTGATCTCCTGCGGCGGCCGGCCCGGCAGCCGGACGGCGCCGTCCACCACCCGGACGAACGACACCCGGTAGGGCGGGATCCAGGTCAGCAGCGCCTCGTCCTCGGCGAGCGCCTTGGCCAGCGCGTCGATCGCCCAACTCGCGAAGTACACCCGGGAGTCGGCGAGGAAGCCGGTGCCGGGATCGACGGTGACGCCGCGGCTCGCGAGGTCCCAGCGGCCCCAGCCGACCGGGCCGAAGAAGCCGATGGTGTCGTTCTTGACGCAGAACCGCTGCCAGTAGTGGGCGACGAGTTCCTCGCGCTGGCGGGGCATGCTGGTGCGGCCCGCGGCGGTGGGCGTCCAGTTCAGGAACGGCGCGATGCCGGTACGGAGCACGGCCGGGTTCTGCCAGGCCACCGCCGCCCGGAAGCGCGGCAGGGCGGCGATCTCCTGGAGCAGCTCGGCGGTGTGCACGGCGGCGGTGTCGAAGGCCGCGCCGAAGGCCTGCCACTCCGGGCCCGCCAGGGCGTCCTGCGGGCCGAACTTGTCGGCGGCCAGGCCGAGTCCGGCCGGCGCCAGGCGCAGCACCCCCTCGGCCGGGAAGCCGGGGCCGCGCAGCGCGAAGTGCTCCCACAGCCGCCACCCCCCGGCGGGCAACTGCACGTTCACCGGGACGTGCTCCTTCTCCGGGACGTCCGACATGGCGGAACTCCTTCCAGGGGGTTCGGCGGGTTTGGGCGCCTGCTACGGATCGGCCCGGGCCCGTCCGATCCGTGAGACGCGCCCTCTGGCAGCACACTGCCGGGCCGGGCACCGCACCCACCAGAGAAGAACCGGCAGCGACGCGCGCCGCTCCCGCCGCGTGTTTGCCCCTGGGCCCGCCCGGCCGGCCCAGGGCACGCTGGGCTCGCAGACGAGCGAGTACAGGAGGACACACAACGATGAGCGACACCGACACCGACGGGACCGGCTACCTGGTCGTGCGCAACGACGAGGACCAGTTCTCCATCTGGAAGACGGACCGCGAACTGCCCAGCGGCTGGCACCCCGAGGGCACCACCGGCACCCGGGAGGAGTGCCTCGACCACATCGGCCGGATCTGGACGGACATGCGTCCGCTCAGCCTGCGCCGGCGGATGGCGGAGGCCGGCGCCTGAACGGAGGCCACGTCCGGGCGGAGGCGGTCTCGCGGGGCCGGGTCCTTCGGGGCCCGGCCCCGCGCCGTCGTGCGGCCGTCGCGGTGGCTTTCCACGGCGTGCCCCGGCTCCGACGCGGGCCCCGGCTCCGCATGGTGTGGGCCGGCGTCGGGCAGGCTGGGCGCATGGTCGAAATCTCGAAGGACGTGCGCGCACGGCTCGAAGCGGGCCACATCTGGTACGTCGCCACGGTCAACGCCGACGGCTCACCGCACGTGAGCCCGATGTGGGTGGGGACCGAAGGGGACCTGGTGCTGTTCAACACCTCGGTGGGCCGTGTCAAGGAGCGCAACCTGCGCCGCGATCCGCGGGTCTGTCTCTCCCACGCGGACGCGGCCGACCCCTACGACCGGGTGCAGATCCGGGGCCGGGTGGTCCGCTTCGTCGAAGGGCCGGAGGCGGACCGGAACATGGACCACCTCGCCGGGGTCTACCTCGGGGCCGACCACTACGAGTGGATCGTGCCCGGCGAGCGGCGGGTCGTCGTCCTGGTCGAGCCGTCGCGGATCCGCCGGGTGGTGGGCGTCGAGCCGTTCCCGCCGGGCGCCGTGCCGTCCTGAGCCGGGCGGCGGGGCGGTCCCGGGCGCGGCGTGGTGGGGCGGTTCGGGTGATGCCGGGCGGTGTCCGCGCAGCGCGGCCTTTCGTGGTGGCGGGCGGTGTGTATACGTGGCAGGCGAGCCGAACGCCGCTCGCCCGTCACCACGGAAGGAACAGGTATGACCCACTCGCAGATCCGGGCCGCGCGGAGCGTCGAGGAGGTCATCGAGCGGATGCGGGCGATCGAGGCCAGGCTGGACCCGCGGGACGGCGTGGCCTGCTTCAACCGTATGTACCTGCGGGTGACCGAACTCGTCGGCCGGAACCTGCGGGCGGGCACCTTCCAGGACCAGACGTTCGTCGAGCGCCTGGACGTGATCTTCGCCAACCTCTACTTCGACACCGTGGACGCCGCCGAGGCCGGCCGGCAGCCGAACGAGGCCTGGCAGCCGCTGTACGACGCCCGCGCCGACCGGACCGTCTGGCCGATCCAGTTCGCCTTCGCCGGGATGAACGCCCACATCAGCCACGACCTCCCGCTGGCGCTCGTCACCACCTGCATCGAATGCCGCACCACGCCCGAGACCCCGCCCGTCCACGCCGACTATCTGACGGTCAACGACCTGCTCGCCCAGGCCGAGGCCGAGGTCCGGGCCTCCTTCGAGGCCGAGATCGGGAAGGTCGCCACCCGGGCCGCCGAACCGCTGAAGCACATCGTCGGCAGCTTCGGCATGGTCCGGGCCAATGACGCCGCCTGGGCCACCGCACAGGCCCTGTGGCACGAGCGCAACCTGCGCCCGTTCTACGACGCCACCCTGACGGCCGGCACCGCCGGCGCGGCCCTGGCCGGGCGGATGCTCGTCACCCCTGTCGTGGCGCCGGTCGGGCAGTCCGGCGGGAGCGACTGACCGAGCCCGAGCCCGAGTCCGAGCCGGAGTTCGAGTCCGAGCCCGAGTCCACGACCGATGGCCCCGGCCCCGTGCAGCGGGCGCTGTCGGTGAATACGGAGTCCTGATCACGTCGCCCCGCCGGGCAGCTGTTCGGCGGGGCGACGTCGTGCGAAGCGGGCCGGGAGCAGAGCCGGAAATGGTTCAGACCATTGACGGCCCGGGTGGCGGATTCTACGGTGTGGGCACCGACCTGGCGCAGGCATGCCAACGATCTCCGGAGGCCGCCGCACCCCCACGCGCGCGCGTCTGTGTCCGGCGCACTCTCCATCCACCCCCACGGAGGAGCATCATGCGCAAACGTCATCTCGCCGGCGCGGCCGTCGCCGCGATCGCGATACCGCTCACGCTGGCCCTGCCGGCGCAGTCGCACGGCTTCATCAACCTGCCGCCCAGCCGGTCCGCGCTCTGCGGCGCGGGCGTCGTCACCAACTGCGGCGACATCCAGTGGGAGCCGCAGAGCGTCGAGGGGCCGAAGGGCTTCCCCGGCCGGGGCCCGGCCGACGGCACCATCTGCGCCGGCGGAGACGCGCGATGGGCCCCGCTGGACGCCCCGCGCAACGGCAACTGGCCGACCACCCAGGTGACGGCGGGTCAGCAGCTCACCTTCACCTGGAACATCGAGGCCAGGCACGCCACCACCACGTTCAAGTACTACCTCACCAAGCCCGGCTACGACGCCACCCAGAAGATCACGCGGGCCGGTCTGGACCTGACCCCGTTCCTGACCGTCGCCTACAACGGCCGACAGCCCGCCGCCACGACCACCCACACCGCGACCGTTCCCAGCGGCCGCACCGGACACCAGGTGGTGGTGGCGGTCTGGGAGATAGCCGACACGGACAACTCCTTCTACTCCTGCACCGACGTCCGGTTCTGACCGGAGCGCGGGGCTGACGTCGTCGTCGGCCCCGTCGTCCCGCCGCCCTGCCGCCCCTGCTGGCCGGGGGCGGCAGGGCGGCGCGGGCGGTGGGGTGACACGCCCCGGCCCGGTGCGGAAGGATTCGTCGGGTGAGTACCCCGTTCATGGAGCACGGCCAGCACCCCGCCACCTGGGTGGGCGCGGCGATTCCGAGACCGCTGATGGTCGCGCTGGAGAAGCGCGGCGGTATCCCGCACGCCGTGCGAGGGGAGATCGGCCGTCAGATCGAGGGCGGTGTCGCGCCGCAGCGGCTGCGTGACCGTGTCGAGCGGCGCTGGTTCCTGCGCTACTCGCACCTGACCGGCGAGGCCCTGCTGTCGCGGGCCGACGACATCGCCCTGGAGCTGGTTCTGCCGCCGCAGTGCCCGCGCGGGGCGTGCGAGGACGGCTGGCTGCTCGACGACTCGGGGAGCTGCCCGGAGTGCCTGCCCAACGCGACGGTGGTCGACGTGGCGGACAACCTCTCCCACGGCCGGCAGGCGGGACCGGAGACGTACCGGCGTGCCGCCGCGTCCGTGCGGGCGCAGCTGCGCAGCGGGCACCGGTCGCTGCACGCGGCGGAGGAGCGGGCCCGGGCGGAGCGGGACGAGCACGGGCGCCGTGTCCCGGTGACGATGCGGTGCGCCGGCTGCCAGGAGACCGTCGTGCCGGCGCTGCGCTGGCAGGGGCGACCGTACTGCCGTCCGTGCCTGGGTTCGTGCCGGGGCTGCTCGGCGATCCAGCCGGTGGTGATGCTGAGCGAGGAGCACCTCTGCGCCGACTGCGGCGCCTGAACCCGACCGGCCCGGATCGGGGCTGAGCTCCGGGGGTGTTCTCGCCGGGGAGGGGTTCCCGTCCGCCGGCCGGGGTGGGCTGGCTATCTTGATGGTCCACTGACACGAGAGGGAGCGGGCGATGGGGACGATCAGTCGGAGGGTGGCCGCGGTGGCGGCGGCGGGGGTTCTGCTGGGTGTCCTGACCGCCTGCGGGTCCGGAGGGTCCGGTTCGTCCCAGGACACGGCGAAGGCGGCGGCGGGCGGTGCGTCCGCCACGAGCGCGTCCGCCGGTACGAACGGCGGGGCCGGGGCGGCGGCTTCGCCCTCGGCCGCTGCGGGCGGGACCACCGCCGGAGCGGCCGACGGCGGGACGCCCGCGCCCGGGGCGAGCGCGCCGGCCGCCGGAACGGGTGGCGCCGGTACGGGCGGTGCCGGTACGGGCGGTGCCGGTACGGGCGGTGGTGCCCAGCCGGCCGCCGGGGCCGACCTGGACACGCCGCTGCTCGACGACAAGCTCGTCCTGCAACTGCTGCCCGATCAGAAGGCGATGACCGGCTGGGAGGAGGAGAAGCGCCGGGTGGACACCGCGGACCACACCCTGACCTGCACCGGCGCCGAACCGTGCGGCGGCAAGCCGCTCAGCGGGACGGCCCGGTTCTCCTCCGGCGACGTGACGGTGCGCTTCGCCGTCGACACCCTGCCGAGCAAGGCCGCCGCCAAGGACAAGCTCAAGGAGGCGTACGCGGGCTTCGGCGGCGAGCAGTACAAGCCGATCGACCTGGCCGCCCTCGGCAGCGAAAGCCGTTCGTTCCGGGGTCAGTTGGCCGGTCGCGAGGGCGTCGGAATCGTGCTGCGGGCCGGTACGGTGGTCGCCACCGTGACGACCGAGGGCGAGCCCGTCGATCCCCAGGTGACGCAGCGCCTCGCCGTGCTGTTCGTCCAGCGCATCGAGCAGGCCCAGGCGGGCCGGACCCCGGACGCCGCCCTCGGCGCGGCCTGAGCCGGCCTTCCCCGGCGTGTGCCGGACGCCGAACGCCCCTGCCGACGGCCTCGCCGTCCCTCGCGCCTGAACCGGTGCGAGCAGTGGTGCGGCAGCCGTATCGGCATGAGGCCGACGGTCCATCAGGCATGGGCATTGGACGGGACGGTGGGGATTGACACTGGCGGGTAACAAAGCGCATGGTGATCGGGCCCACCGGTGTGCGCCCGTCCGCCCGTCCGCCGAGGGAAGGACGCATGCATGGCCGACCTGCCCGTCGGCTCCGACAAGAGCCTTGACATCGTGGCGAGTTCACCCGGAAGGCCGCCCGTCGGACTGGTGCTGCTCTGCTGCCTGGGGGCGTTCGTGGCCTTTCTGGACAGCACCATCGTGAACGTGGCGTTCCCGAACATCGCCAAGACCTTCTCCGGCTCCGACCTGCCCACCCTCTCCTGGGTGCTCAACGGCTACAACGTGGTGATCGCGGCCTTCCTGATGCCCGCCGGCCGGGCGGCCGACCGGCTGGGCTGCCGGCGGGCCTTCGCCGTCGGCCTGACCGCCTTCACCCTCGCCTCGGTGGTCTGCGGGGCCGCGGGCTCGGCGGCGGTGCTGATCGCGGCCCGGCTGGTGCAGGCGGTGGGTGCCGCGATCCTGGTGCCGACCTCACTCGCCCTGCTGATGCCGATGTTCCCGATGGCGCGGCGGCTGATCGCGATCACCATCTGGGGCGCGGCGGCGGCGCTGGCCGCCGGGATCGGCCCCGGCCTCGGCGGACTGCTCGCCGAACACTGGTCCTGGCGGGCGGTCTTCCTGGTGAACCTCCCGATCGGGACCGTCGCCGTGTGGGCTTCCCGGCGTCTCACCGAGCAGCGTGAACCCCGTGGCCCGACCCCGGACGTGCTGGGCGCGGCCCTGCTCGGCGCCGCGCTCGGCCTGCTCGCCCTGGGGCTGGTCAAGGGCCCGGACTGGGGGTGGACGAGTGCGGGCACCCTCGGCTCGCTGGCCGTGGGCGCGCTGTTGGCGGTCGCGGCGGTGGCCCGCAGCGCCCGCCACCCGGCGCCGGTGATCTCGCTCGACCTGCTCCGCTCGCGCAGCGCCGTCGGCGGCAACATCGGCTCGATGCTCTTCTCGGTCACCTTCTACGCCGTCATCCTGAACAACATCCTCTTCCTGACCGGGCATTGGCACTGGTCGCTGATCGCGGCGGGCCTGGCCACCACGCCGCCGCCGATCGCCACGGCGCTGATCGCCCGGCCGGCGACCCGGTTCGCGGACCGGTTCGGGGACCGCCCGGTGGTCGTCGCCGGCTGCCTGATCTACATCGCCGGCACCCTGCTGCTGCTCTGGGGCGGCGGACGGAGCCCCGACTTCCTCACCCACTGGCTGCCCGGGGCGGCGGTGATGGGCCTCGGGGCCGGCCTGGTCTGGCCGGTGCTCGGCGCGGTGGCCCTGGCCGGGGTCGAGCCCGCCCGGCTGGCCACCGCGAGCGCGGCCAACGCGGCCTTCCGGCAGCTCGGCGCGGTGCTCGGGACGGCCCTCGCGGTGTCCATCGTGACCTCCTCCGCGGCCGACGTGCTGGGCGGGGCCCGCACCACCTGGTATCTGGCGATCGGCTTCGCGCTCGCCGTCGCGGTGCTCACCGCCCTGACCGTCCGCCGCGGTGCCCGGCCGGCACCCGCATAGCGGCCGGGAGGAGGGCGGTCACCAACCCCTGTGTAGGAGAAAGGGGTTGATCCGGCATGCCTGGATATTTTGACTGATGAACCGTCAGTTATTATGTAACTTGGATCACTTGGCTGTTCCGGTTACCAGCCAGTATGGTTCTGAGCCATGGTGACGCCCGAAGTTGAGTCCTACATCCGGCAGAAATTCGGCGAGCACGCCGGCCTCGCGGACGACGAGGTTTTCGCCGACGACGTGACGCTGGCCGCGGTGATCGGCCGCAGCCCGAAGATGACCAACAGCATCGACCTCATGGAGGCGTTCGCCCGGACGGCCAACGGCCTCCGCAAGGACTACGGCGTGCGGGTGCGGCTGCCTTCCCTGCCCCTCGACACCCCGACCACCACGGTGCTGCAGGTCTTCCTGGCGGAGTTCGAGAAGCAGAAGGCCAAGGAGGAGGCCGCGTGAGCATCAGCGAGGCGGACACCGCCGTTCCGGTCATCCGAAAGCCGATCGTCTCCAGCGTGTCGCCGGCCATCATCACCGACCTCTGGGACGCGCTGACCGTCCGCAGGATGTCCCTGGTCGACGTGGTCTGGGAGCAGCAGCGGCTGCACGAGTCCCGCCGGTGGAGCGTCGTCGAGCTGCTGTCCGCCGTCGACCTGGACAGCCTCGCCCCGCTCGACCGCAACCTGGTCTGGAACGCCGGCCGGGCCGAACTCACCACCAAGCCCGGCGCGGACCGGCTGGAGCGCCAGGCCGAGGCCGAGGTGCGCCGCTGGGAGAGGACCAACCCGGCGCTCGCGGCGGTCATGGAGGCCTGCGGCACCTGGAGCCGGTACTGGAACGAGGAGGAGGCCCACCACGAGACGGTCTTCAACCGGCTGGCCGACGTCAGCGGGATGGAACCGATCGACGACGAGACCTTCCTGGCGTTCCGCAAGGTGTTCCCGGACGACGACATGCTGCGCACCCTGGTGCTGCTCGCGATCTCCGAGATCACCGCCGCGGTCAACTACGGCCAGTGCCAGCACGTGATCCAGGACGAGGGCCTGCGCCGCATCTTCAAGCAGGTCGCCGCCGACGAGATCCAGCACCGCAACTACTTCGTGTCGTTCGCGAAGGCGTTGGTGGACAGCGGCGAGTACCCCGCCAAGGACGCCTTCGCGGTGGCCCACCTCTTCCTCCGCGAGGACGGCGAACTCCAGGGCAGCGCCCGGGACCAGAAGGAGGACCGGGGCACCCACGTCAACTGGTGGGACCACCTCGACACGGCCGACACCGGCTACCGGCCCGAGGCGCTGGAGAAGAAGGAGCAGCTGGTCTGCGGCGCCCTGAAGAAGATCACCGGAATCGAGGTCCACTCCCGCGAGGAGGTCGAGGACACCTGGATGGACCTCCTCGACAACTGACGTGGCCGCGGCCCCGGTTGTCGCGGTCCCGGTTGTCGCGGCCCCGCCCGCGGGGCGCCGGCGGGGTATCCGGCCGGCCAGGATTCTTTCGGCACGAGCAAAACGGACGGTCCGACGTGTTCTTCGGCGAAACACGCCTCATGCTCCCGGTGCGCCCCAACGACCTCGACGCGCTGGGGCACGTCAACAACGCGGTCGCCCTCGAGTACCTGGAGGCCGGGCGGTGGGACTGGCTCGGCGGACAGGGTCTCGTCCACGGCGACCGAGTGATCGCGGTGGTCGCCCGTACCGAGATCGACTACCGGGCGGAGATCCCGCGCGGCCGGGTCGAGGTCCGGACCGCCCTGGAGTCGCCCTCGGTGGAGGAATGGGACGAGGACGGCCTCACCTTCCGCGCCCGGTTCCGCCAGCGGATCCACCTGCCCGAGGCCGGCGGCTCCGGCGACCCGGCGGTGGACGCGCTGGTGACGGTGGCCTTCCTGGACGCCGGGAAGCGGTGCCTGGTGTCCCTGCAGGACTTCATCGCCGCTTCCGCCAAATCCTGATGGATCATCAACAGCTGTGCGGTGCAGGCGCGATGTGCGCACTGACGGAGGAGTGGGAGGGGTCAGGTGCTCGAGTACATCCAGCGCAACCAGGAGTGCCCGCCCGAGCGGGGGCTCTATCTGTACGACAAGTTCGACGACCTGCCGGAGTTCACGGCCTACCGGGACTTCCCCGAACAGGTCGCCGCCTACGCGGACTTCTTCCGTGAGCAGGGGATCGAGCCCGGCACCCGGGTGGTCTTCCCGTACGAGACCTCCCTGCCGGTGATCCTCGCGTTCCTGGGGCTGATGGAGCTCGGTGCCGTCCCGCTCTCGGTCAAGCCGTTCGTGCTGAACACGCCCAGGGACGGCTATCAGGAGTTCCTGGCCCGGATCGCGGCGGACTTCGGCGCGGCCCGGATCCTGGCCGTGCCGACCCTGGCCGCCGTCGACCCGCCGGCGGACGTGCTGCCGCTGCCGCTGCCACCGGCCGGGATCCGCAAGGCCGGTGCCCGACTGCGGACGCCGGGGGCGGACGAGCCGGCGTTCGTGCAGTTCTCCTCCGGGTCGACGTCCTTCCCCAAGGGCGTCCCGGTCACCCAGGGGCGGCTGCGCGCCAACCTCGCCATGATCACCCGTACCGACGGGCGCCGGCCCGAGGAGCGGGTCAGCAGCTGGTTGCCGCTCTACCACGACATGGGTCTGGTCGGCGGCATGCTGTCCTGCTTCGCGGCCGGCTGCGACCTGCTGCTCGCCGAGCCGGTGACCTTCCTGTTCGACGCCCGCGGCTGGTGGGAGCACCTGGGGCGGGAGCGGGCCATCGGCACGGTGATCCCGAACTTCGCCGTGGACTACTCGCTGAAGCTGATGGAGGGCCTGGACGAGGAGGAGATCGCCGCGATCGACGTCTCCGGGATCCGGTCGGTCTACCTGGGCAGCGAGCCCATCAACCTGCCGAACCTGGAGGCCTTCCTGGACCTGATGGCACCGGCGGGCCTGCGGCGGGACGTCTTCATGCCCTGCTACGGCATGGCCGAGGCGGTGCTGCTGGTGGCGAGCAGGCCGGTGGGCGGCGAGATCCGGGTGGTGGACTCGCCGTCCGGTGTGCCGGCGATCTCGGTGGGCCCGCCGATGGCGGAGTTCGCCGTCCGGCTGCGGGGCGAGGACGGGCGGCTCTGCGGGGAGTGCGAGCTCGGCGAGATCGAACTGGCCGGTGGCAGCCTGGCCGAGGCCTACTTCGACCGGTCGCACCCGATCCGGGGCGCGGACGGCTACTACGCCACCGGTGACATCGGCTTCCTCGACGGCGGGGAGCTGTTCATCACCGGCCGGATCAGCGACCGGATCAAAGTCGGCGGCCGCAGCCTGTTCGCCGCCGACTTCGAACAGGCCCTGGAGCGGCTGCCGTTCGTCCGCGAGGGCCGGACGGCCGTCGCCCAGATCGGCACCGGCATCGTCGTCCTGGCCGAGGTGGACCGCGAGGCCCGCGAGGACATACCGGGCAGCCGGGCGCGGATCGTCGAGTATCTGGCGGGCGCGATCGGCGTCACCGTGCGGGCCGAGGACGTGCACTACCTCAAGCCCGGACAGCTGCCGCGCACCAGCAGCGGCAAGCTCCAGCGGCGCGCCATCGTGGCCGCGTACGAGCAGGGGCGGCTGGAGGGGCTGACCCTGACCGGGTCGGCGGGCTGACACCGGGGTTCGGGGCTGCGGGGTGCTGGGCGGGCAATGGCCGACGGATGGCAAGTGACAGGTTTCAGATAACAGATTTCGAAATCTGTTATCTGTTATCTGAAGCCTGTCACCTGTTGCCGCCGCCCGTCGTCCACCCCCCGCCGTCCCCGGCGCTTCACCGTCCGTGCCGTGGGGCACGGACGCCACCATCACGCGACAGGAGTGACGCATGCCGAAGCTGGAGCGGGACGGCGAGGTCTTCGTCCTGCATCTCGACGCCGACGACGAGAACCGGTTCCACCCCGACCGGCTCACGGTGCTGGAGGCCGCGTTCGACGAGGTGGAGGCCGCGTCGGGCCCGAGGGCGCTGGTCACGGCGGGCAGCGGCAAGTTCTGGTCGAACGGACTGGACCTCGACTGGCTGCTGAACAACGGCGACCGGTTCGCCGCCTACCTCGACCGGGTGCACGCGCTGCTCGCCCGCACGCTGGCCTCGCCGGTCGTCACCGTCGCCGCTCTGAACGGGCACACCTTCGCCGCCGGGGCGATGTGGGCGCTGGCCCACGACAGCCGGGTGATGCGGGTGGACCGCGGCTACTTCTGTCTGCCCGAGGTGGATCTCGACCTGTCCTTCCAGCGGGGCATGTCGGACCTGATCCGGGCGCGGCTCGCTCCGCAGGTCGCGCACGAGGCGATGACCACCGGCCGCCGCTACGGCGGCGCCGAGGCGCTCGCGGCCGGGATCGTCGAGGAGGTCGCCGACGAGGCCGGGCTGCTGGCCGCCGCCGTCGAGCGGGCCCGGGCGCTGGCCGGCAAGACCCGTCCGGCGCGCGGCCAGATCAAGGAGATGCTGTACTCCGAGACCCTCGCGTCGCTGCGCACCCCGACCGTGGTGTGACGACGCTTCGGGCAGAGCGCGTCGAGCCCCGGGCCACCGTACGAGCGCCAGTGGTCCGGGGCTTCGGCTCGCTCGGCTCGCCGTCGGCGGGTGTCCGTGTCGGCATCCGGAGCCGGCGCCGGAGTGCCGTGACGCCTTGAGGCCACCCCGGCCGCACCCAGGCCGCGCCCGGTACGCCCGTCGGTCGGAGCCCTCGCCGCGCCCGCCGCAACTGCGTTCACCTGCGGGGAGGTTGGGGTTTCGGCCTCAGCGACAGGTGGGCAACTCGGGCAGGCCCAGCGCCAACCAGGAGTCGGCCTCGCAGTGTCGAAGCCGCCATCCCTCCAACGTCCCACCCGCCTCGGCCAGTTCGACGCATGAGGCGCGCAGTGCGGCCTCGGCCTCCAGCAGGCAGCCGGCCGTCACGAACACCACCGCGTCCACCGAGTCCGCCGTCACCCGGATCCGGGCGTGGTCGAGTCGGGCCGGCCCCCGGAGCCCGCGCTCCAGCCCGTCCCGCACGGCCGGCGCCGCCACCGGACCGCCGGGCCGCGGCCGCCCATCCGGAGTGTCCAGATGGATGCGAATCGCGTACATGCTCCACAGAGTGACGGATCGCCGGCCCGGCCGGTCGCGCCCGCCGCCGTCACAAATCTGCCTGGCAGCAACATGTCACCGTAACGCGTGGGCGGGTGGCCTTCACTACCGTGGTCACGCGGCCGACCGGCTTGCCTCCCCGCACGGTTCGCGCACCGGGCCACCTGCGTCCCCCCGGGCCACCCGCTTTCCCCCGTCACGCCCCGGCCTCCTCCCCGCCACACCCCAGCCCCTTCCGCGATACCACCCGGCGGTATGCCCATCGGCGGTGACCTGGGCCGGAGCACCGGTCGGGAGGGCCGGGGCTGCCGGGCGGCGGGTCGGCGGCGCGTGATATGTACTGCGTCTGGGGTGGCCGGCGTGCGGCCATGCGAAAGATGCCAATGATGTTCGAGGGGGCCACACCATGCCGCTTTTCCGACGCCGCTCCGACGAGGACGCTCCGGAGGGTCGGTCCGGCCGGTGGGGGCTCGGATTCGGCAGACGGACCGCCTCCGGTACCACCGCCCGCGGCACCGTCGAGCCGGTGCTGGACCAGGCCCTCGGTGACGAGGAGCTGCGGCTGATGCTGGCCCAGGCGGCCGCGGGGGACTGGGTCGCGCTGGGCCCGGCGCTGGCCGCCGTCGAGGACGCCACCGAGCTGACCCGGATCCTGATCGCGCTGTCCGAGGTCGGCGGCGTCGAGGCGTGGACGGACAGGGCCGTCGCCGCCGAGCCCGGCGACGCGCTGCCGCTGCTGCTCTCCGGAGCCCGGCACGTCTCCTGGGCGTGGGAGGCCCGCACCCGGGCCCGGGCCGCCCATGTGACGGAGGAGCAGTGGAAGCTGTTCCACCAGCGGCTGGAGACCGCCGAGGAGCAGCTGTTCGAGGTGGCCGAGCGCGAGCCGAGCTGGCTCGCCCCCTGGTACTTCCTGCAGATCAGCGCCCGCGGCGCCTCGCTCGGCCGGGACGTCGCCCGGTACCGGTTCGAGGCCGCGCTGCGCCGCCACCCCGAGCACCTGGCCTCGCACAAGCAGCGGCTCCAGCAGCTGTGCGCCAAGTGGGGCGGCTCGCACGACCAGATGCACGAGTTCGCCCGCGCCTCGATGCTCGCCGCACCCGAGGGCAGCCCGCTCGGCGAGCTGGTCGCCCTCGCGCACCTGGAGCGCTGGCTGGACCTCGCGGACGGCGAGGACCACGCCTACCTCACCAGCCCGGCCGTCCGGGCCGAACTGCACGAGGCGGCCCGGCGGTCCGTCCTGCACCCGGCGTACCCGCGTCCGCGCGGCTGGCAGAGCGCCTACAACACCTTCGCGATGGCCTTCTCGCTCGCCGACGAGCGGGAGACGGCGCACACCCTGTTCGAAGCGCTCGACGGGGCCGTCACCGACTCGCCCTGGGACTACCTGGCCGGCGACCCCGTGGCCAACTTCCGCGCCCACCGCGACCGGTGTGCCCGCTAGGACCGCCACCCGAGCTGCCCGACCTGGTACCGCCCGCCCGAGGCCGCACCCCGGCCCCGTCCCGAACGCCTGCACACCCCCGAACACCTCCACACCCACGCGAGCGAAAGAGCCTCCGGTGTCCCCATCCGAGAACCCGACGAGTGCGCACACCTTCCAGGTGGACCTGCGCGGCCTGGTGGACCTGCTCTCCCACCACCTCTACTCCAGCCCCCGGGTCTACCTGCGTGAACTCCTGCAGAACGCGGTGGACGCGATCTCCGCCCGGCAGGCGCTCGACCCGGCCGCGCCCGCCCGGATCACCGTCGTGGCCGGCGACGACCTGACCGTCACCGACACCGGCATCGGCCTCACCGAGGCCGACGTCCACACCTTCCTCGCCACCATCGGCCGCAGCTCCAAGCGCGACGCCGAGGGCCGCCTCGACGGCGCGGGGCTGGCCCGGGCCCGGGGCGACTTCATCGGCCAGTTCGGTATCGGCCTGCTGGCCTGCTTCGTGGTGGCCGACGAGATCACCGTCGTCACCCGCTCCGCCGCCACCCCGGACGCCCCCGTCATCGAGTGGCGCGGCGGCTCCGACGGCCGCTACACCATCCGCACCCTGCCGCCGGAGGCCAAGCCCGAGCCCGGCACCACCGTCCGGCTGGCGCCGCGCGCCGACGCCGCCGAGTGGACCCGCTCCGACCGGGTCCTCGCGCTCGCCCGGGACTTCGGCAGCCTGCTGCGCCACGAGGTGACCGTGGTGGACGCCCGCGGCACCGCCACGCCCGTCAACCGGACGCCGCCGTGGGCCGACCGACACGGCTCCCCGCTGGCCCGCCGCGACGCGCTGGCCGAGTACTGCCGTGCCACCTTCGACTTCACCCCGCTGGACACCATCGAGCTGGACCTCCCGCTGGTCGGCCTGCGCGGCGTCGCCTACGTCCTGCCGGACGCCGCCCCGCCGTCCCGCCGCTCCGGCCACCGGGTCCACCTCAAGGGCATGCTGCTCTCCGACCAGGCCGACGAACTCCTGCCCGAGTGGGCGTTCTTCGTCCGCTGCGTGGTCGACACCGACAGCCTGCGCCCCACCGCCTCCCGCGAGGGCCTCTACGCCGACGAGACGCTCGCCGCCGTCCGGGACGCGCTCGGCGCGCGCATCCGCGACTGGCTCACCGGCCTGTCCGCCAGCGACCCGGCGCTGCTGCACCGCTTCATCGGCGTGCACCACCTCGCCGTCAAGGAACTGGCCCGCTACGACGACGAACTGCTGCGGATGCTGCTGCCGTGGCTGCCGTTCGAGACCACCGACGGCAACGTCACGCTCGACGAGTTCGCCCGCGCCCACCCGGTCGTCCTGGTCACCCGCACCGTCGAGGAGTTCCGCCAGGTCGCCCCGATCGCCGGCGCGGCCGGCCTCGGCGTCGTCAACGGCGGCTACACCTACGACCGCGACCTCGTCCACCGGCTGCCCGAGATCCGGCCCGGCACCTCGGTGGCCGACCTCGACCCGGGGACGGTCACCGCGCACCTGGACACCGTCGACCCGGCCGCCGAACTCGCCGCCTCGGCCTTCCTCACCATCGCCCGCGAGGTGGTCGGCCGCTTCGACTGCGACGTCGCCCTGCGCAGCTTCCACCCCACCAGCGCCCCGGCGCTGCTGCTGGACAACCGCGAGGCCCGGCACGAGCGCACCCGCGCCCAGCTCGCCGAGGAGGCGGACGGGCTCTGGGCCGACATCCTGGGTTCGCTGCGCGCCGAGGTGCCCCGCGCCCAGCTGGTGCTCAACCACCTCAACCCGCTGGTGCGCCGGGCCGCGTCCATCACCAGCCGCGAACTCGCCGTCACCGCCGTCGAGGCCCTGTACGGCCAGGCGGTGCTGCTCACCCGCCGCCCGCTGCGGTCGAGCGAGAGCGCCCTGCTCAACCGGTCGTTCATCAGCCTGCTCGACCACGCCATGCTCGGCCACGAGTCGGCCGGCCCGCAGAAGGAGTCGTAATGCTGGACACCACCGACGCGGTGATGGCCGCCCTGCGGGAGAACGACGCCCGCCCGTACGGCCGCGTGCGGACCGTCACCGCCGAGGAGATCGTCGACGCCGCCGAGCAGTTCGACGACACCGGGGTGCGCTCGATGGCGCTGCTGGAGCTGATGGAGGCGTACGAGTACGACGGCGAGCGCAGCAAGGCCCCGGTGGTCTTCGCCCGGGTGCTGAAGCTCTGGGACACCGATCCGGACGGCTTCGGCGACTGGGCCCGCCACCAGGTGTTCTGGCGCTTCAAGTGGGTGGCCACCGCGCTGATCGGCACGCCCGACGTCCCGCTGGCGGCCGTCCGCCGCTGGCACACCGAGATGCGCGAGCGCTACCGCGCCGCCGGGTACGGCCTCCAGCCTTACTACGCCCAGCGCTTCCACCTCGCCGCGCACACCGGCGTGGACGCCGAGGACGCCTTCGAGCTGTGGGCCGCCCGCCCGCGTACCGAGCTGAGCGACTGCCACGCCTGCGAGATCCGCTCCCAGGCCGCCCACCACCTGCGCGCCGGGGACGACCGGCGGGCGCTGGAGGCCTGGCGGCCGGTCTTCGCCGGCGAGAGCACCTGCGCCGAGGAGCCGTACCTCAGCCACGCCTACGCGCTGCTGCCGCTGCTGCGTCAGGGCCGGCTGGACGAGGCGCGCTCCAGCCACCTGGTCGGCTACCGCTTCGCCCGGGGCAAGTCCGGCATGGCGCGGGCGGTCGGCCTGCACGTGGAGTTCTGCGCGCTGTCCGGCAACGAGCCGCGCGGGCTGGAGATCCTCTCCGAGAACCGCGACCTGTTCGACGTGACCGGCGACCCGATCGGCCGGCTCGACTTCCTCACCGGCGTCGAGGTGCTGATCGCCGGTCTGGTCCGGCGCGGCCACGGCGAGCTCACCGTCAGCGGCCCGCCCGGGGTCTCCTGGACGGTCGACTCGCTGCTGGCCCACCTGCGCACCGAGGCGGACGCGCTGGCGGCCCGCTTCGACGCCCGCAACGGCACCGACGCGGTGGGCGCGCGCCGCCGGGCCCGGCTGGAGCGGGAGCCGCTGCTCGCCGAGCCGCTCGCCCTCGGGGTGCGGGCCGCCGCCTCGCCCGAGCTGGCGGGAGCCCCGGCCGTCACGTCCGCGCCCGCACCGCGCCGCGAGACCGAGCCGGAGCCCGAGGACTTCGCCGCCCTGGTGGTAAGGGCCCGTGAGCTGGACGTCCTCGGCCACCCGGACGCGGACCGGCTCTGGCGGAGCGTCACCGCGCGCTTCACCGCCGAGGACTACGTCCACACGGAGGGCACCGAGGCCGGCCCGGCCGGGCTGCTGCGCGCGGAGATCGCCGAGCAGCGGGCCCACACCGCGCTGGACCGGGACGACTTCGCCGCCGGCAAGGCCGGACTGCTGGAGGCCGCCGAGCTGTTCGAGCAGGAGGGGCTGCTCGGCCAGGCCCTGGTGGTGCGCACCCGCACCCTGGTGGTCGAGCTCGGCGACGTCGAGGGCGTGACGGTGGACTGGCCCGCCCTGGACGCGGCCCTGCACCGCGCCGAGGAACTGCTGGCCGACGAGAACGGTCTGGCCGCGGACGACTATCTGATCGTCCTCCAGTGCCGGGCCTTCGCCGCCCACCACGACCTGGTGCGGTCGCTGCCGGAGCCACCGGCCGAGGCCGTCGAGCGCTTCGAGACGGCCGTCGCCGCGTACCGGCGGGAGAGCGCCGAGCGCGGCTCGGCCCGGCGCGCCGCCACCGCCCACCAGTACAGCGCGGACGCGGCGGCCCGGCAGGGCCGGCTGGCCGAGGCCGCGGCCGAGCTGCGGCGGACCCTGGAGCAGCTGGACGCCGCCGAACTGCCCTGGCAGACACCGCGGGTGCTCGGTCTGCTGGGCCAGGTGCTGCTCCAGAGCGGCGAGTCCGCCGAGGCCGTGACGGTCCTCCACCGGGCCCTGGCCGAGGCCACCCGGTGGGCGGACGACTCCTACCCGTTCGCGCCGACGTACATGATGCTCGGCCACGCGAGCGCGCACCTCGGGGACACGGGCGCGGCCGTCCGGGCGCTGTCCGAGGCCGCCGAGCGGTACGACCGCAAGGGTGCGGCGGGCGCCGAGGAGGCGGCCCAGGTCCGGCTGCAACTCGCCGACCAGCTGCGGGAGAGCGGCCGGGCGGCCGACGCGGTCGCCGTCCTGGAGTCGGTGCTGCACGACGCCGGCGCGGCGGAGCTGGACGAGCGGATGCTGGCGCAGGTCCGGCTGGACCTCGCCCGGGGGCTGTTCGCGCTGGAGGAGTTCCGGGACTCGGCGGAGGAGTACCTGCGGCTCGCCGACCTCGTCGCGGGCTGGGAGGACCAGCAGACCCACACCGTGGTCGCCTGCGAGGCGACCGTCGCGCTGGTCGAGGCGGGCCGCTGGGAGGCCGCGCACGCCGCCCGCGAACGCGCCCTCGCCGCCCACGCCAAGGCGCCGCGCGCCGACCAGATGGCCGCCACGCTCCGGGAGTTCGCCCGGCTCACCATGCACGCGGAGGGCCCCGACGGGCTGGACTCGGCGCTGGAGCGCCTCGTCGAGGCCGACGCCGTGCGGGCGCGGGCCGAGGAGGAGGGCCAGCCGTTCACCGCCTGGCACCAGAGCGGCGCCGCCCACTTCGAACGGGCCCGGGTCTACGCCGTCGCCGGCCGTCACGAGGAGGCGCTGGCCTCGGCTGACCTCGCGATCATCGCCTACGAGGCGGGCGGCGCCGAGGCGGAACTGCCGCGGGCCGAGGCGGTCCGGGTCGCCGCGCTGATCGAGGGCACCGACCTCGGCCGCGTCGACGCCGCCCGGGCCAGGCTCGGCACCGCCATCGAGCGCTGCCGCCGGGCCGACCTCGGGGAGGCGGCCGGCATCCTGGCCAACCTGCGCGACCGGCTCGCCGATTCGCCGTCCTGAGCCGGTTTCCCGTGGCCGTCCCTGCGACCGTTTCCGAGCCCGTGCCGCGGTTTCGCCACCCGGGAATGCGGCACGGCCGCGCGGGGGGTTCGCCCGGTCATGAGAATCGGAGAGATCGATGTGCTGCCCGTCCACGACGCCGTCGGGGTGGAGGTGGCCCGGGAGATCCCCCTCGCACGCGGTTCCGGCCGCTCAGCAGGGGCCGTCGTCGGACCAGACGCCCCACTGGCCACTGGCGGACGGGTTCTCGTTCAGCGTCCACCACTTGGCGTGGTACTCGTGGCTGTTGTAGGAGACCTTGCTGCCGGTGGTGTAGGTGGTGGCGGCGCTCCACGCCGGGTCGGCGCAGGTGCCCGGGCTGGTCGGCGGCGGGCTGGTGGGCGGGGTGCTCGGGCTGGTGGGCGGGGTGCTCGGGCTGGTGGGCGGGGTCGCGCCGGCGAACTTCACGGTGTACTTGGTGAAGTCCCAGTCGTTCTGCGCCACGCTGGAGCAGGAACCGGAGAGCCCGGGGTCGACCGGGCCGGGGCACTGGCGGTCGCGGTTGACGGACCAGTAGGTGTACCGGGCCAGCTTGTGCGCGGTGGCGAAGTCGAGCACGGTCTGGAAGTCCGCCTGCCGGAAGTACTCGGCGGCGTCGGTGCGGCCGTTCATCAGTGAAACGCCCTCGTGCGCGTAGGCGTTGGCCTCCGTCCAGCCGAAGGTGGTCTGGAGGATCTGGTTGAACTTGACCAGCGCGTCGGTCTGCGCGGACGCGCCGTTGAAGCCGCCGTCGAACGGCATGATCGAGTAGTTGTCGGGCGTGAAGCCCTGCGACTTGGCCTCGTTGAGCATCTGCTGGCCGAACCAGCCGGTGCCCGCGCTGGTGCCGGCGGTGGTGATCGAGATGTACAGGCCCGGGTTGTTCTGCTGGAGGATCCGGGCGGCGCCGATCTCGTTGTGGATGGCGGCGGAGTTCTCGTACTCCGGCTCCTCCAGGTCGATGTCGATCGCCTTGAGCTGGTACTTGGTGATCACCTTCTGGTACCCGGCGGCGGTCGCCTCGGGCGTGCCGCAGCCCTGGCCGAGCTTGTTGCCGCCGTAGCCGCCGACCGACACCGAGACGTCGCCGCCCTTGGCGCGGATGGTCTGGATCACGGCGGGCATGGTGGTGTCGGTGTCGATCGAGGAGGTGCCGCCCCAGGCCGGGCTACAGCCGCCCTTGTCCAGGATGAAGGCCAGCTGGAAGGCCTTCTGCCCGGTGGCGTCCATCACCGCCGCAGCGTCCGGCGGGCTGTTGTCCTCGGGCATGAGGTACGGCGCGGACGCGTACCAGTTGCTGCCCAGCCCGGTACCCGCGTCGGCGGGCCCGGCCGCGGCCAGCGCCGCCCCGGTCCCGGCGAGCGCGGCGAGCCCGCCGGCCACCAGCCCGAGCACCCCGGCGACGGCCACGGCGGTCCGCCGCCCGCTCCGGCGCCGTCCGGGCCCGGTCCGCTCGGGGGTCTGCTGTCCGAACAGCTGGGGATTCCGCTGTGGGGGAAGAGCGCGTTCCATCGGAAACCTCTCCAGGAAACGGCAGGGGAAGGCCCACCCGCGCCAACTGTGGGGGCGGCGCGCCGGGCTCAACAACCCACTGGCGGGCCGTACTTGCCGTGGGTCCTCACTGGTATAGACCTGTCCGGAAACCGCCGTCAACCCCGTCTTGGTCAAGACCCGCCGTCCCCCCCCGGCCGCCGGGGCCCCGGCGTGCGGCCTGCGGTGCCTGACGGTCGGACTGCGTGCGCCGAACCGTGTCGACCGGCACCGTGCCGGACGGTTCGGCCCTAGAGTTGGCGGGTGGCCAAGGAGACGTGGAACAGGGTGGACGGGCAGGTGCGGGCCGGGTCCATCGTGCAGGCGCAGAGCATTGGGCAGCTGCATGTGTACGGGCCGGAGGGGGCGGTGTCGGCCCCGTGCCAGCTGCCGCCGGAGCTGGCGCACTTCGAGGACCGGGCGGACGAGCAGGCTCGGGTGCTGGAGGCGGTGGCGGAGGGGTCGGGGTCCGGGGGCGGGCCGCTGGTGGTGGCGCTGAGCGGGATGGGCGGGGTCGGGAAGACGGCGCTCGGGTTCCGGCTGGCCCGTGAACTGCGGCAGCGGGGAAGCTGCCCGGACGGTGTGCTCCACGTCGATCTGGACGACCTGCGGCGGGACGGCGCGGTCGAGGTCGCCGACGCGCTCGGCGGCCTCATCGGCTCGCTGGACCCGGAGACCGCGGTGGCGCGGAGCTTCGCCGACCGGGCCCGCCAGTACTGGGATCTCACCCAGGACAAGCGCCTGGTGGTCGTGGTGGACAACGCCCAGAGCGGGGCCGAGGTGCAGCCGCTGCTGCCGTCATCGTCCGCCGGTGTGGTCATCGTGACCAGCCACGGTCCGCTCTACGACCTGGACGGGGCACGGTCGGTGGAGCTGCCGATCGGGCCGCTGTCCGGCGAGGACGCGGTGAGCCTGCTGCGCGCGACCGTCGCCGACCCCCGGCTGGCCGCGGACCCGGAGGCCGCCGCCGAACTGGCCCGCCGCTGCGAGGGCCTGCCGGCCGCGCTGCAGGTGGCCGGCCGCTGGGTGCGCAAGCACCGTCACCGGGAACTCCGCCGCCTGGTGGAGGAGTTGACCGCCGAGCTGCACCGGAACGGATTGCCCGTGGTGGAGGCCGTCTGGGACGCCGCGTACGCCGGCCTGGACCCCGACGCGGCGCGGCTGTACCGGCTGCTGCCCCACCACCCGGGGCCGGTGGTCACCGGGCACGTCGCGGCCGCGCTGCTCGGCGTCGGGCTGGAACGGGCCGAGGACGCGCTGGCGGAGCTGGAGACCGCAGGACTGCTGCAACGGCGGCCGGACGGACTGGGCATGCACGCCCTGTTGCGCGGTCACGCCCTGCGCCGGGCCGGGCGGCGGTCCGAGGACGGTGAGGCGGCGGCCGGGCGGCACCGGCTGGTGCGCTGGTACCGGCGGCAGGCGGGCCGGGCCGACCTGCTGGCCGCCGGGCCGAGGCTGACGGTCTCCGGCCCGGTGCCGGACGGGCCCGCCCAGGGCGAGGCGCCGGACGTGGAGTTCACCGACAAGTACCGGGCGATGCACTGGCTGGAGTCCGAGCGGCTGGCGCTCTACGGCTGCGTGCGGATCGCGTACGAGGACGGGCTGGACGCCGACGCGGTGGCGCTCTGCGAGGCGCTCTGGACGCACTTCCTGGACCACCAGCACTACGCGGACGTGACCGACGCCTTCGGCCACGGTGTCGCGGCCGCCGTGCGCGCCGGGGACATCGCCGCGACCGTCCGGATGCGCTGCCAACTCGCCCGCCCGCTCTGGGAAAAGCACCGCTACCAGGAGGCGGCGGAGGAGCTGCGCCTGGCGGTGAACGGCTCCGGGCTGCTCGGCGACGAGCCTCCGGCGCGCAAGCTGCGGGCCTCGGCGATCGAGTTCCGGGGCAAGCTGGCCTCTGTGCAGGGCGACTGGGCCGCCGCCGCACCGGACTTCGAGGCGGCGCGACAGGAGCACCTGGCGATCGGCAACGACTACGGCGTGATGCTGCAGACCTACCTGCTGGGCCGGGCGGCCGTGGGCATGGGTGAACCGGGGCGTGGCGTCGAGCTGTTGACGCAGGCGCACGCCATGGCGATGGCCCTCGGCCGCGAGCGGATGACCTCGCGGACCGGCTTCGAACTGGGCGGGGCACTGCGCCTGGCGGGCCGCCGGGAGGAGGCCGCCCGGCTGTACGAGGCGGCGCTGGCCGGGGCCCGGGCGCGCGACTCCGTCCAGGACGAACTGCGGGTCCTGGAAACGCTGGTGGAGTTCTGCGAGGAGTCGGGGGACGAGGGCGGCGCCGACGGGTACCGGGCCGCCGTGCGGGAGCTGCGCGAACGGACGGGCGATGCGCGGCCGGCCGAGTAGGGCGTTCGCTTGATGCTTCGTCAGATCGGCTGCTGCAGATCGGAGTCGGCGGCGGGCTCCAGCCGGGCGCGGTAGGGTGTGCCGCCGATGCGGCAGATCAGCTCGGTCGGCGGCCGGTGCTCCGGGCCGCCCCCGGTTTCGCTTCCGGCCCAGGCGTGGACGGCGGAGAGCACGGCGGCCGGGTCGGTGAGCCGCACCCGGCCGCCGTCCCGGTGCGGTTCGATCCGGACGGTGAACGGCTCGCCGCCGCGGCGTCGGAGCAGACAGACGGTGGGGGAGAGGACGATCCCCGCGGTCCGGCAGCCGGGGTACTCGGCGAGCATCGCGGCGGTCCAGTCCGCGGCCGTCCGGTACTCCTGGTGCCAGGCCGGGGAGGGCGCGCCGACGCGGCGGTAGAGCAGGGCGGCGCTCTCCAGCTGGCGGGTCCCGGCACGCCCGTACTCGGCGGCCCGGTGGTGGAACGGCAGGTCCGTCCAGGTCGGCAGCCGGTCGATGCCGACCTCCCGCCCGTCCACCCGGGCCCGGACCGCGAAGGCCGACGGGGCGGGCGGGGCGGCCGGTGGGACGGGCAGCGGCCGGGGCTGGACCGGGTACGGCGGCGGGACCAGTCCGAGCAGCTTGTAGAGCTCGGGGCGGAGGGTGTCCAGGGACTCCCCGGGGAGGGCGAAGGCGGCCTCGGCGAAGCGGCGGGTGCCGACGGGGGCGTCCGTGGGCGGGTCGAGCAGGGCCGGAGCCGTCTCCGGGTCGGCGAGGTCCAGCCGGGGCACCGCCGCCAGCAGCCGTGCCATCGGGCTGTCCGGCACCAGCTCGCCCCGGCCGTCACAGGCGGCGACCAGGTGCCGGTCCAGCGCCGCCGCGTAGAGCGCCACCGAACCGTGGTCGGTCACCACGGTGTCGGCGGCGACCAGCAGCGCCGCCCACTGCTCGTACGGCCCGGCCAGCACCATGCCCGCGTCCAGCGCGGGCCGCAGCCGGCGGGCGAGGTCCATCCGGCCGGTCCTGCTGTACTCGTTGGGGTGCACGATCAGCGCCAGCTGGAAGGCGTCGTGCGGCAGGCAGGAGGCCAGCAGCGCGGGCAGTTCGGGGCGGCGGGCCAGCAGCGACTCCGGGCCCCAGGTGGAGGAGAGCACCACCAGCCGGCGCCCGCCCGTCCCGAGCGCGGCCCGGAAGGTGTCGCGGCGGTCGCGGGAGACCAGGACGCGGTCGAGGGTCGGGTCGCCGGCCACCATCGCGCGGTCGGTGGCCGCCGGGCACTGGTCGGCCAGCCGTTCGATCTGGGCAGGGTGGGCGAGGGCGTGCAGGGCGGCGGTCGGGCGGCCGTCGGTGAGCAGGAAGGCGGGGTCCAGACCGGACGGGAGGGCGGCCGAACCCTCGTCGGGGAGCGCCTTGTTGAAGCCCGCGCCGTGCGGCAGCAGCACCTGGTGGCCGCGCAGGGATCCCAGGTCGCCCTTGGGGCTGGCGGTCAGGATCAGATCATGCCGGGACGCCAGCGCCCGGTGCCAGGGCAGGCAGCGGGCGCCGGAGGACTCGACGGCCGCCAGCGCGTCGGTGTCGAACTCCGAGCCGGGGACGAGGGTGAAGCGGCAGCGGACGCGTTCGTCGCCCTCGAAGACCGGGAGGAGGTCCAGCAGCCGGTGCAGCGCGGCCGCCGACCGGACCGCGAACAGCACGTCGGCCACCGCCGACCGGCCCGCCCGCTGGCTGGCTGGCTGGCTGGCTGGCTGGCTGGCTGGCTGGCTGGCTGGCTGGCTGGCTGGCTGGCCAGGCTGTGGTATACCACAACTCAGCACCCCCTGTCGAGGGTGCCCGGGCAGCCGCTCGGGGTCCCCGGCGAGGTGGTACGGCGCTGGCATAGGGGCGATGGTAACCGGCCGGGCGGCGCGACGGGCGGGATCACCCGGACCGGAGCCCGGCGCTGCCGGCTCTCCATCTGTCCCCCTCGATCGGACGCCTCGTCAGTACTCCCCGAATCTATCGCGGCAGGTCAGCGCCCCGGTCGGGCGGGGCAGCGGTCGGCCCCCGGCCGGGCGGTCAGCCCCGCGCCGCAGGCACCCCCGCCGCCGCCCCGCGGTCACGGGCGGTAGCCAGCAGGCCGGCGACGGCCGGGGACCACGGACGGCTGCCCGGGCCGGTGAGGGCGAGGGTGCGGTGGACGGCGGGGCGGAGGGGGACGAGCACGCAGTCCGGCGGCAGCATGGTGAGGGCGAGGGCGGGCATCACCGAGACGCCCACGCCCGCGTGCACCATGCCGATCAGCGTGTTGAGGTCGCGGATCCGGTGCCGGGGCGCGAACCGGGCGCCGGCCCGCCGGTACGCCTCGCGGATACGGGCCTCGCAGCCGCCCTCGGAGAGCAGGAAGTCGTCGTCCTCCAGGTCGGCCACGTCGACGGCGGGCTGCCCGGCCAGCGGATGGTCGCGGCGGAGGAGCGCGTGCATCGAGTCCGCGCCGAGCGGGATCGCCCCGGGCGGTGCCGGGTCTGCGTCGACCAGCACGGCGGCGTCGACGGTGCCGGCCTCCAGCCAGACGGCCAGTTCGTCGTCCTCGCCCTCGAAGACCCGGACGGTGACCCGGGGGTGTGCCGCCCGCCAGTCCCGCAGCAGTCCGGGCAGCAGCCCCTGGCAGACGGTGGCCGGCGCGGCCAGCCGTACCGTCCCGGTGAGGCCGCCCGAGTGCAGGGTGGCGATGGACCGGACGGCGGCGGCGGAGGCGACCGCCGTCCGGGCGTGCGGAAGGATCCGCTCGCCCAGCGCCGTCGGGCGGGCCGGGGTGCCACGGTGCAGGACGGGCGCGCCGAGGGTGCGCTCCAGCGCGGCCACCGCGTGCGAGACGGCGGACTGGCTGATCCCCAGCTCGCCCGCCGCCGCGCCGAACCCGCCCGCGTCCGCGACCGCGATCAGCGCTCTGAGCTGGGCCAGATTGACCTCCGAGGTCATGAGACTTCCTCATCTCTCCCGAACTGGAACTTGTTGGACTCATGATCCGCCCGCGCGCCACGCTCTGTCCACGCGGCCACGGCGACAAGGACAGCAGCCGCGGTGACCAGGACCACAGCCACGGCGGCGGAGACAGCAGCCGGGGCGACCGGACGGAAGAGGGCGGGTGAGGTGCGGTGCGGCGCTGGTGGCCGGGCTTTGTGGCACTGTCGGCGATCTGGGGCGCGAGCTTCGCGCTGATCAAGGTGGCCGTCGACGCGGGGGTGCCACCGCTCTGGGTGGCGTGCTGGCGGTGCGTCCTCGGGGCGGCGGCGCTCTGGGCGATCCTGGCGCTGCGCCGCGAGGCCGTCCCGCGCACTGCCGCCACCTGGGGTCATTCGGCGGTGGTCGCGGTGCTGCTCAACGCCGCGCCGTTCGTCCTCTTCTCCTACGGCGAGACCAGGGTCAGCTCCGTCCTCGCGGGCGTGATGAACGCGACCACCCCGCTGTTCACCCTGCTCTTCGCGGTCGTCACGGTGGCGGAGGAACGCCACCCGGGGCCGCGCCGACTGGCCGGCCTCGGGCTCGGCTTCGCCGGGGTGCTGACCGTCCTCGGGGTGTGGCGCGGACTCGGCGCGGGGGAGGCCGCCGGCGGTCTGCTCTGCCTGGCCGCCGCCTGCTGCTACGGCGCCGGCTTCGCCTACCTGCGCCGCCATCTCGCCGCCCGCCCCTACTCGGCGACCGCCCTCTCCGCCGTCCAGATCACCTGTGGCGGCGCCGAACTGGCCGTCGTCGCCCCCTTCGCGGCCGGCGCCCCGCACTGGCCCGGTCCCGGCCCGGCGGCCGCCCTGCTGGTGCTGGGTGTGCTCGGCACCGGCGTCGCCTACATCCTCAACCTGGGCCTGGTCCGCACCGCGGGCACCGCCGTCGCCGCCGCCGTCACCTATGTGACGCCGCTCTGGTCGACCGCCCTCGGCGCCCTCCTGCTCGCCGAACCGGTCGGCTGGAACGCCCTGGTCGGCGGCCTCGCCGTGATCGCCGCCGTCGCCCTGACCAGGCAGCCGACGGTGCCCGCCGCCCGCCGGAAGGCCCGTCAGCCGGTTGGCTAGAGTGACCGGATGAGCGAGGAGCAGCAGCCGGTGGCCGTCTGGGCGGTGCTGCGCGCGCACCCCGGGCGCTTCCCGTTCACCGTCCGCGCGCTGCGCTGCTGGGCCTATCTGCTCAGCGGCGCGCTGCTCGGGCCAGTGGTGCTGGTGGTGCTGGCCGGGCTGCTGCTGGTGGGCCTCCCGCTGTCCGTCGTCGGCATCGGCCTGCCGGTCCTGGCCGCCCTCGTCCTGTCCGGCCTCCCGGTCGCGGCCCTGGAACGGCGCCGGCTGCGCCTGGTCGAGCCGGTGGTGGTGCCCGACCCGCACCGCCCGCTGCCCGGGGCCGGCCGCCCGGCCTGGCTGCGCACCCGGCTGCGGGAGCGCGCGACCTGGCGCGAACTCGCCCACACCGCGCTCCTCGGCACGGTGCTGAGCGCCGTCTGCCTCGGCTTCACCGCCCTGCTGCTGTTCTCCGCGGCGCTGGTCACCACCCCGGTGGTGGTGTGGGCGCTCGCCCCGGAGACCGTGATGGTCATCCCCGGCCGGGCGATCCCCGGCCCGGTCGAGGCCCTGCCCGCGACGGCCGCCGGGCTGGCCGGCCTGCTGCTCTGCGCCTACACGGGCGCGCTGCTGACGACCGCCCACGTCCTGCTCGCCCGGCTCCTGCTCGGGCCCCGGGACGAGGACCTCGGCCACCGGGTGCTGGAACTCACCCGCTCCCGGGCCCGGCTGGTCGACGCCTTCGAGGCCGAGCGCCGCCGGATCGAACGCGATCTGCACGACGGCGCCCAGCAGCAGCTCGTCGCGCTCAGCATGACGCTGGGCCTGGCCGCCTACGAGCTGGGCGAACGGGGCGGGCGGGGCGGCGACGACCCGGCCGCCACGCTGGTCGCCCGGGCCCGCGACGAGGCCCGGCAGGCTCTGGAGCAGCTGCGCGGCCTGGTCCGCGGCATCCACCCGCAGGTGCTCACCGACCACGGACTGGCCGCCGCCGTCGCCGAGGTCGCGCTGCGCCACCCGATCCCCGTCGAGGTCGACATCGACCTCCCGGAGCGGCTGCCCGGCCCGGTCGAGACGACGGCCTACTTCACCGTCACCGAGGCGCTCACCAACGCGGCCAAGCACAGCGGCGCCACCACGATCACCGTGCACGGCCGGGTCGAGGCCGCCCGGCTGGTCCTCCAGGTGACGGACGACGGCCGGGGCGGGGCCGACCCGGCCACCGGGGCCGGACTGCAGGGGCTGGCCGACCGGGTGGCGATCCTGAGAGGAAGACTGATGGTGACGAGTCCGATCGGCGGGCCGACCAGGCTCCGGGTGGAGGTGCCGTGCTCCGGCTAGTCATCGCCGAGGACGCGGTGCTGCTCCGCGCCGGGCTGGTCGAACTGCTCACCCGGGGCGGCCACCAGGTCGTCGCGGCCGTCGGCGACGCGGACGCGCTGGCCGCCGCCGTGGACGCGGACCGCCCGGACATCGTCATCACCGACGTCCGGATGCCCCCGGGCTTCCACGACGAGGGCTTGCGCGCCGCCCTCGACCTGCGGGAGCGGCACCCTGGCCTGCCGGTGCTGGTGCTCTCCCAGTACGTGGCCACCCCGTACGCCACCCGGCTGCTGGGGGCGGCCGGTGCGCAGCCGGCTGGGCTCGGTTACCTGCTCAAGGACCGGGTGGGCGAGGTGGCCGACTTCCTGGACGCGCTGCGCCGGGTGGCCGCCGGGCAGACCGTGATCGACCCGGAGGTGGTCCGGGTGCTGCTTCGCCAGCAGTCGGGGGAGCGGCCGCTGGCCCGGCTGACCCCGCGGGAGCGGGAGGTGCTGACGCTGCTGGCGGAGGGGCTGAACAACCAGGCCATCGGCGGGCGGTTGAGCATCACCGAGGCCTCGGTGGTGAAGCACTGCGGCAACATCTTCATGAAGCTGGACCTCGATCCGGCCGAGGGCAACCGGCGGGTCCTCGCGGTCCTGGCTCATCTGCGCGGGGAGTGAGTGGGCGAGGCCGCCCCGCCGGTGTCCTGGGCGCCCACGAAGCCCACGGAGCCTGCGGGGCCCACGGCGTCCTCGGTCTGCTCGGTCTCCTCGGGGTCGAGCAGCCGGGCCAGACGGTGTGCGGACGCCTCCCACGACCACTCCTCCTCGACCCATCGCCGCCCGGCCGCCCCCGTCCGGGCGCGCTCGGCCGCCGGTGAGCGCAGTATCCGGCCGACCGCCGCCGCGACGCCCGCAGGGCTCCGCCCGTCGACGACCGTTCCGCTCACCCCGTCGAGCACGGCGTCGGGCGCGCCGCCGGAGTCGCCCGCGACCACCGGCAGTCCGGCGGCCGCGGCCTCCAGGAAGACGATGCCCAGGCCCTCCGCCTCCAGCCCGGCCCGGCGGGTGCGGCAGGGCATCGCGAACACGTCCGCCGCCGCGTAGTACGCGGGTGTCGCCGCGTGTTCCAGGCCGCCCGCGAACACCACGGAGCCCGGCTCGGTGTGACGGCGGGCCAGCGAGCGCAGCCGCCGCTCGTCCGGGCCCCGGCCGACCAGGACCAGGACGGCACCCGGGACGGTCCGCCGGATCAGCGGCAGCGCGCGGATCAGGGTGTCCTGGCCCTTGCGGGGGACGAGCCTGGCGACGCAGAGGATCACCGGCGCGGCCGGCCGTGCGAGGGCGAGGGCGGGGGCGGTGCCCTCGGCGGTGCCCCCGGCCGGGCGGAACCGGGCGGCGTCCACGCCGGGGACCAGCCGTTCCAGCCGGGCCTGCGGACCGAGCGCGGGGGCGATCCGCTCGCGGGTGTACGCCCCGAGGTAGGTGACCACGTCCACGCTCCCGCCGATCCGCCGCAGCAGTCGGCGGGCCCCGGGGGTGCGCGCCCACCAGATCTCGTGGCCGTGCGTGGTGGCGACCGTCCGGCGGATCCCACCGGCCTGGCGGCGCAGTGCGGGCGTCATCGCGGCGAGCGGGGCGGCGGCGCCGAACCAGACCCGGTCGCAGTCGTGGGCGCGGGCGATCTCGGCGGCCCGCCGGGTGACCCGGCCGGTGGGCAGCAGGGTCCGGGACGGGTCGCGGATCACCGGGAAGGGGAGAGCGGCGTCGTAGCGGTCCGCGCCGGGTTCGTCCGAGGTGTAGACGACGACCTCGCCGGCGGGCAGGCGGGTGGCCAGGGCGTGGACGAAGGTCTCGATGCCGCCCTGGCGGGGCGGGAAGTCGTTGGTGACGACGAGAGTGGTGCCCATGGGATCGGTACAACCTCGGTTCGCGGGTCGACGGGGGAGTTCGGTCCGAAGGAGTTCGGCTCGAAGGGATGCGGGGCGAAGGAGTTCGGCTCGAAGGAGCGGGGAGCGGGCCGGCCGGCGGACCGGGACCGGGCCCAGACGGCGAGGGCGAGCGGCAGCGCGAGGTACCCGAACCGCCCGGCGGGGGCCAGCAGGAAGGCCAGGCAGAGCCCGAGGGCCAGCCGGTCGGCGGCGCCGACGACGTCCCGGGGCGGGCGCAGCACCAGGGACACGGCGACGGCGAGCCCGGCGAGCAGCAGCAGTGCGACGGCGGCGGACCAGCCGACGGGGCCCAGGTCCGCGAGCAGCCGCCCGGGCAGCGGGCTGCCGGCCGGGGTCGGCAGATCGCCGCGCCCGGTCGGAAAGGCGAACACCTGCCGGAGCATCGGACCGGGCGAGCGCAGCGCGCCCGGCAGGACGAGGACGGCCGTGCCGGCCACCGCGACCGCGGTTCCGCGCAGGGCCGCCCGCCGTCCCGTGGTCGCGGCCAGCAGCCCGGCGACGACCGGGAGCGCCGGCCAGGCCGTCCACTTGAGCGAACAGGCGGCGGCGAGCGCCAGGCCGGCGCCGACCGGGCGGCCCCGGGCGGCGCCGGCCAGCGCCAGGCAGCAGAGGCCGGTCATCGGCAGGTCCACCCCGCTGACGCAGAGCGGCAGCGCGACCACCGGGGAGGCGGTCAGCAGCGCGACCCCGGCCCGCCGGGGGCCCGAGGCACGCAGCAGACAGCCGAGGAACACGGCCGCGCACCAGAGGCGGGCGTCGCCCAGCAGCCGCGCCGGCCACCCCTCCACCCAGGGCAGCGCCTGCGCCCAGGGCAGGGCCTCGGACAGCGCCCGGGGCAGCCCGAAGGCGGCCATGCCCGGCAGGTACGGCGTGTACTCGGCGAGGGTGCGCGGCTCGGCCGCGTACGGGGTGCCGTCGTCGAGCAGCCGTGCCGCCGAGCGCTCGATCACGCCGACCTCGCTCTGCCCCTGCCCGGTCAGCACCAGGAGCAGCAGCGGGACGAGGACGGCCCCGCAGAGCGCGACCGCCACCGACGCCGCCCGGGCCCGCCGACGGGGCAGCACGACCACGGCGACCGCCGCGGCCAGGTAGCCGATGGCGGCGCAGACGCCCCAACTCCGGTGCGGTCCCAGCCCGGAGACGAGCGGGAGGGCCCCGGCCCAGCCGGCCGCGACCAGCCAGCCACCGCACCACAGCGCCCTGCGGCCCGAGCCGCCCCGCGCCCATGGATCCCACCGGTCCCGCTGCGCCCACCGGTCCCACCGCGCCCACCGACCCTGCCGGGCTTGCTGATTCATCACCCCTTCATTGCATCGGCCCAGGTCAGCGCGGTCATGACGGTCAGGTCGAGACTTGTGGTCGGGTTTCCCCTACCACCACCCCGAAAATCTTGCCGCATCGGCAACTTTTCCATTCCGGCAAGATGGTCTACGGTGGCTGGCATGACGCAGGGGGAAGACGCCCGGATCGGGCTGCGTGAGCGCAAGAAGCGGGAGACGCGCGTCTCGCTGAGCCAGGCCACGATTCGGCTGTGCGTCGAACGCGGCTGGGACGACGTGACGGTGGAGGACATCGCCGACGCGGCCAACGTGTCCGTGCGCACGTTCCGCAACTACTTCTCCGGCAAGGCCGAGGCGATCGCGGCCGGCCACCTGGAGCGCATGCTGCGGATCGCGGACACGCTGCGCGCGCGTCCGGCCGCCGAGCCGCTGTGGGACTCGGTCCTCCACGCCGTGCTGGCCCAGTTCGCGCAGGGGGACGAAGCGGGCGCGAGGTCCGCCCAGGACCAGCGCTGGCGGGACGGACTCCGGCTGATGCTGGCCGAACCGGCACTGCAGGGCGAGGTCGTCAAGGCGAACGCGGCCGCGCAGGAGGTGCTGGCCGAGGCGGTCGCCGAGCGCACCGGCACCGACGCGGCCCGCGAGGTGTACCCGAAGCTGGTCGCCGCGGTGATCGGGGCGGGCAGTGCCGTGGCCGTGGAGCACTGTCTGCGTGCCGATCCGCCCACCCCGCTCGTCCCCGTGCTGCGCGACGTGTTCGACCGGCTCGCCGCCGGTCTTCCCACCCCGTAGGAACCCGTGCGAACCGATCAGGCCCGGCCGTCGCCGGGCCGATCCGTCCTGCCCTTTTCCGGGCCCAACAGAGAGGACGCGCCAATGACCGCCGATGTGGTCATCGTCGGAGGAGGCCCGAACGGGCTGATGCTGGCCTGTGAGCTGAGCCTGGCCGGTGTCCGGCCCGTCGTACTGGAAAGCCTGTCCGAACCCGGCGAGGAACCGAAGGCCAACGGGCTGCTCGGCCAGGTCGTCCCCATGGTCGACCGGCGGGGCCTGTACCAGCGCCTCGGCGGCGACCCGGGGCCGCCGCGGCCGAACTCCGCCTACTTCATGTTCGCCTCGCTGCTCCTGAACCTGGGCATGCTGAAGGACAGTCCGCTCCACGGCCTGCCGGTGCCGCAACGCCGCATCGTGCAGGTCCTGGAGGAACGCGCCACCGAACTCGACGTGGACATCCGACGGGGGCACCGGGTCGTCGCCATCGCGCAGGACGACGAGGGCGTCACCGTCGACGTCGACGGCCCCGACGGCGCCTACCGGCTGCGGACCCGCTACCTGGCCGGCGCGGACGGCGCGCACAGCATCACGCGCAAGCAGGCCGCCATCGGCTTCCCCGGCGTCAGCTACGACCGGACGACCAGCCGGGCGGCCCATGCCACCGTCCCGGCGGAGTGGGTGGATCCCGCGACCGGGGCGCTGAACGTACCCGGTTGCGGTGCCGTCCTGCCGTTCCTGCCGCACCGCACCGAGCAGGGAGGGTTCTCGTACGCGCCGTTCCCCGGCCACCCGCCGCTGGTCAGCACCATGGAGTGGGACCAGCCCGAGCCGGACGGGCCGATGAGCCTCGACGAACTGCGGGCGAGCGTCCGCCGGGTGCTCGGCGCCGACGTGCCGCTCGACCCGCCCGCCGGTGCGGGGCCGCATGTGCTGCGCCGGTTGTCCGGCGGCAACACACGCGTCGCCGAACGGTTCCGGGACCGCCGGATCGTTCTGGTCGGCGACGCCGCCCACGTGTACGCCGCGGGAGGCGGGCCCGGGCTCAACCTCGGCCTGCAGGACGCCGTCAACCTCGGCTGGAAGCTCGCCGCCGAGATCCGGGGCAGCGCCCCGCCCGGACTCCTGGACAGCTACGAGCCCGAGCGCCGGGAAGCCGCCCGCCGCATGGTCATGAACGCCCAGGCGCAGTCCGCGCTGATCGCACCCGGCAGCGACGTCACCGCGCTGCGGGAGCTGCTCGCCGAACTGCTCGGACACCGGGACACGGTGCAGCACCTCGCCGACCTCGTCGCCGGTACCGACGTCCGGTACGACATGGGCGGGAACGACGGGCACCCGCTGGTCGGCCGGTTCGCGCCGGACCTGGACCTGCGCACCCCGGCCGGGACGGTCCGGCTGGCGGAACTCGCCAGATCCGCACGGCCCCTGCTGCTCGACCTCACCGAAGACTCCTCGGCGGCCCGGGCGATGGCGCCGTGGCGCGACCGCGTGGACATCGTCACCGCGCAACCCCAGGCCCCCGCGCCCGTGGCCACCGCCCTGCTGCTCCGCCCCGACTGCTACGTGGCGTGGGCATCCGGCTCACCCCGCCCGGACCAGGCGGGCCTGGAGGCGCTCCGGGCCGCCGCGCGGCGCTGGTTCGGCATCGCGGACGCCGAGCACGACTCCCGCCCGATGGAACGCTGACTCGCCAACTGGCGTGCATGCAGTGCTTCCTTCCTCTCGTGAACCGCATCCGTGAACCGCATCCGCAAACCGCATCGGACCGGGGCATCCGGCCCGTTGGCATTCGTATCCGACCCTGACGTTCGGTGTCCAGTGAATTACGTTCGGCGACCGGAGCTCGCTATCGTGGGCGTGTGGTGAGGTCCTGGGATGCGGCGGTGGAGCGGGCGCAGGAGCGGCTGGGGGCGGTGGCCCGGCTGCGACCGGTGGCGTCCGGCGATGACGGGCGGCGGTTCGCCCGGTGGGACTTGGCGTCCCTGGCCGAGGGGGAGTCGGGCGAACCGGTGGACCCGGACGCGCTGACCCCGCCGGCCGAGCGGCGGCTGCGCGAACGGCTGGGCGAGAGCGGCCGGGAGTGGCCGTGCGGCGAGCTGTACCGCCGCCGCTACTGGGTGCTGGGCCGGGACGGCGAGCCCATCGGCACGGTGGCGGTGGACAACTGGACCAGGGGGCCGGGCCAGTTGGCCGTCTCCTCGCTCTACCTCCGCCCGGGGGCGCGCGGCCTGGGCCTCGCCGGGGAGACCCTCGCCGAGGTGTACCGGGCGGCGACCGCCGAAGGCCTGCCCGGCTACCGCCTGGAGGCGCACTGGACCTGGCAGCACGCCGTCCGCTACTACCTCCGGCGCGGCCTCTGGGTGGTCTCCTGGAAGCACGCGATCGGCTTCGCCCGGATGCCCCAACTCCCGCCCTACCGGGTACGGGAGGAGGGCGGGCGGCTGCTGTTCCTGGTCGCCGACCGCCCGCACGACCCGCACGACCCGCCCGACCCGCCCGACCCGCCCGACCCGCAGGACCCGGACGACCCACCCGGCCCGGACGTCCGGAGCGAAGCCCCGCACGGCACCCTCCACTCCTGGACCCCACTGCTCGCCGCCGGCCGGGAGGGCCGCTGGCTGCGGCTCGACGAGACGGCCGCCTACCGCCAGGCGGACGGCTGGGTGCGCGGCTACGCCCGCACCACGCTCGCCCTCCATCTCGCCCTCGCCGGCCACCCGCTGGTGCGCGGACCGCAGTGGTGGGCGGAGGCGTGGCGCTGGTCCGACACCGGCGAACCGGAGGGCCTCGCGTACAAGATCGAGCACTTCGAGCAGCTCGCCCGGGACGGCGGCCGACGGGTCGTCACCCCCTACCGCCCGGTGGTCACCGCGTCCCGGCGGCTGGGAGACTCGGGGGATGGCTGAGATCGAGATCGACGGGGAGCCGGCCGACGCCGGGCAGGTCGCCGCGCTGGGGCTGCTGAACTACGGGCACTTCACCACGGTGCGCGCCGAGGCCGGCCGGGTCCGCGGCCTGGGCCTGCACCTTGACCGGCTGGTCCGGGACGCCCGGGTATTGTTCGCCGCCGACCTGGACCGCTGCCTGCTCCGCGACCGGATCCGCCGGGTGCTCCCGGCGGACGGCGCCCCGGCGATCGTCCGGGTCACCGTCTTCGACCCGGCCCTGGGTCTGGAGCGTCCGGGCGCGCCCGCCGCGCCCCGCCTGCTGGTCACCACCCGCCCGGCCCCGACGGCGGCGCCCGGCCCGCTGCGCGTCCGCACGACGGCGTACACCCGCGAACTGCCGGAGGTGAAGCACGTCGGCCTGTTCGGCCTGATCCGCCACCGCCGGCTGGCCCAACTCGATGGCTACGACGACGCGTTGCTGGTCGACGCCGACGGCCGGGTGACCGAGGGGGCCACCTGGAACATCGGCTTCCACGACGGCCGGCGACTGGTCTGGCCGGACGGTCCGAGCCTGCGCGGCGTCACCGCCGCCCTGCTGGCCCGCGCCCACCGCGGCCCACAGCTGCGCGAGCGGGTCGAGGCGGCCGGGCTGGACCGCTTCGAGGCGGCCTTCGCCGTCAACGCGGGCGTCGGCGTCCGCCCGATCGCCGCGATCGACGGTACGCGCTTCGATCCCGCCCACCCCGCCCTCGCCGAGCTGCGCGCCGGGTACGAGCGGATCGACGGCGAGGAGGTCTGAGCCCGGGGCCACGTCCGGCCCCGGAGCCGGTCCGGTGCTGGTCCCGGCGTCAGGTCCGGTCGCAGGGTGGGTGGGGATAACCCCACCCTTCTCTCGCCAGCGGCCTGCATGGTGTGGACCATGCGCCATTCCTAGGGTGGAACACGTCGACGACCTGCGACGATCACCGAAGGAAGGCCCACCATGGCACCCCGCCACGACCGTTCACAGACCGATCAGTACGGGCGTCCCGCCCAGGCCGCGATCGAACTCCGGACGGTGCGGCGCAGCTACGGCCGCGGCAACGAGACCGTGCACGCCCTGCGCGGCATCGACCTCGCGCTCGGCCACGGCACCTTCACGGCGGTCATGGGCCCCTCGGGCTCCGGCAAGAGCACCTTCCTGCAGTGCGCGGCCGGCCTGGACCGCCCCACCTCCGGTGATGTGTACCTCGGCGGCGAGGAGATCTCCCGGCTGAGCGAGAACCGGCTCACCAAGCTGCGCCGCAGCCGGATCGGCTTCGTCTTCCAGTCCTTCAACCTGCTGCCCTCGCTGACCGTGCTGCAGAACGTGCTGCTCCCGCAGCGCCTGGCCGGTGAGCGCCAGGACCGCCGCCGTGCCCAGGAGCTGCTGGCCCAGGTCGGTCTCGGCGAGCACGCCGGACGCCGCCCCGGCCAGCTCTCCGGTGGACAGCAGCAGCGCGTCGCGATCGCCCGCGCGCTGATCACCCGCCCGGACGTGGTCTTCGCCGACGAGCCGACCGGCGCGCTGGACACCCGCACCGCCCACGAGGTGCTCGGCCTGCTCCGTCACGCCGTGGACACCATGGGCGCGACCGTGGTCATGGTGACCCACGACCCGGTGGCCGCCTCGGTCGCCGACCGGGTCGTCTTCCTGGCCGACGGCGCCCTGGTGGACGAGCTGTACCGCCCCGACCCGAAGACGGTCGCGGACCGGATGGTCACCCTGACCGCCCGCCCGGTGGGAATCGCGGCATGAGCAACGGACTCGCGCGCGCCTCGGTGCGCTTCAGGCCCGCCTCCTTCGTGGGCACCTTCCTCGCCCTGCTGCTCGGCGCGGCCGTCATCATGGCCTGCGGCACCCTGCTGCAGACCGGCATCACCGCGAGCGTCCCGCCGGTGCGGTACGCGGGCACGCCGGTGGTCGTCGCCGCCGAGTCGACCGTCTCCTTCACCCACAAGGTGGGCGAGGACACCGAGACCGAGGAGCAGGCCGTCCCCGAGCGGGCCCGGGTGGACGCCGCGCTCGCCGGGCGGATCGTCGCCCAGCCCGGTGTCGCGGCCGCCCGCCCCGACACCGCCTTCCCGATCACGGCCGGTCAGGGCGGGGCCGACAGCGCCGCCGCGGCCAACCCCGCCCTGACCGGCCGCGCCTTCGCGGCGCTGGGTATCGCCGGCAACGGCGACAAGCTGGTCGAGGGCCGCGCGCCCGGCGCGGGCGAGGTCGTCCTGGACGCCGACACCGCGCACGCCGCCCACCTCGCGCCCGGTGCCACCCTCACGCTCACCGCGCCCGGCGGCGCCGGCGGCTACCGGATCTCCGGCCTCGCCGCCCCGCAGAGCGCCGGCCCCACCGCCTGGTTCGCCGACGCCGCCGCCGGGCAGCTCTCCGGCCACCCCGGCCGGGTGGACGCGATCGCCGTCCAGCCGCGCGAGGGCGTGGACGCCAAGACCCTCGCCGCCCAGGTCCGCCAGGCCGTCGGCGGTGATGCCAAGGTGCTGACCGGCGACGACCGCGGCACCGTCGAGCAGCCCGAGCTCACCGAGAGCCGCACCATGCTGACCGCCCTCGGCGGCTCCTTCGGCGGCACCGCCACCATGACCGCGGTCTTCGTGGTGATGAGCACCGTCGCCCTGGCCACCGGCCAGCGCGCCCGTGAGTTCGCGCTGCTGCGCGCCATCGGCGCCACCCCGCGCCAGATCCGCCGCACCATCGCCACCGAGGCGATGCTGGTGGCGCCCGTCGCCGGCGCCCTCGGCATCCTCCCCGGACTGGCCCTGGCCCACTGGTGGTTCGGCGAGATGGTGACGCGCGGCGCCGTTCCCGAGGACGTCTCGCTGAGCGTGGGCCCGATCCCGATGCTCGCCGCCGTGGGCACCTGCAGCCTGGCCGCCCTGCTCGCCGGCTTCCTGGCCTCCCGCCGCCCGTCCCGGATGCGGCCCAGCCAGGCCCTCGGCGAGGCCGCGATCGAGCCCGGCGGCCTGGGCAGGGTGCGGACCGTCATCGGGCTGGTCTTCACGGCCGGCGCCGTGGTGCTCTCCGTCGTCGCCTCGACCCTGGACGGCAGCGACGCCGCCAATACCGCGCTCGGCGTCGTGATGTGCTTCCTGATGGCCGTCGCCCTGCTCGGCCCCTTGGTGGCCCGGATCGCCGCGGGCGTGCTCGGCGCCCCGCTGCGGGCCGGTGGCGCCCCCGGCTCGCTGGCCGCCGACAACACCCGGGCCAACGCCCGCCGGCTGGCCTCCGCGATCACGCCGATCGTCATGGTCACCGCCTTCTGCGGCACCCTGCTGTTCATCCAGACCACCATCAGCCACGCCACCGGTGAGCAGGTGCGCACCGGCATCACCGCCGACCACGTGGTCGGCCCGACCGGCCCCGGCCTGCCGGCCACCACCGCCGGCCAGGTGGCCGGGGTGCCCGGCGTGGACGCCGCCGTCGGCGTGCTGCACACCGGCGCCGTCTACCGCGCCGGCCAGGTCCTGGCCACCGCCACCGCGCTGGGCGTCAACGGCGACCCGGCGAAGCTGCCCCGGGTGCTGGACCTCGGGGTGAAGAGCGGTTCGCTGGCCGACCTCGGCCGCTCCGCGGACACGGTCGCCCTGGACGCGGGCCTCGCCGACACGCTCGGCGTCAAGGTCGGCGGGCGCGCTCCGCTCTGGCTCGGGGACGGCACCAAGGTCCAGCCGACGGTGGTCGCCACCTACGAGCGCGGCCTCGCCTTCGGCCAGGTACTGCTGCCCCGCGCGGCCGTCGCCGAACACGTCACCGCCGGGTACGACAGCCAGGTGCTGGTCGCCGACGCCCCCGGCGCGGACCGGGCCGCGGTCGCGGCGAAGCTGGCGGGCCTCGCCGGCACCACCGTCACCGACCGGGCCGGCTACGCCGCGCAGGCCGACCGCGCGCAGGAGCTCAGTGCCTGGGCCAACACCGTGATGGCGGGCGTGCTGGGCGGCTTCGCGGCCGTCACCGCCGCCAACACCCTGGTGATGACGGTGCTGGACCGGCGCCGCGAGGTGGCGCTGCTGCGCCTGGCCGGCACCACCCGGCGGCAGGTGCGCGGCATGATGCGCTGGGAGGCGCTGCTGGTCGCCGCGACGGGCCTGGTGCTCGGCGGCGCGATCGCCTGGATCACGCTGCTGCCGATCGCCCGCGGTATCGCCGGCGTCGCCCCGCACATCCCGGCCGGCATCGCCCTGCCCCTGGCCGTCGGGGCCGTGCTGCTCTGCCTCGGTTCGACCGGCCTGCCGGTCCGGGCCCTGCTGCGGACCCGACCGGTGGAGGCCGGCGGCGGTCGCCAGTAGCGGAGGGCGGGAGTTCGACGACCGGCCCTAGGCCGAACGGGCGGTGCGCGGCGGCGCACCGCCCGTCCGGGTGACAAACCTGCCGCAACCAGGCGCAATGGGGTGTCCGAAGACGTCACAATCGTTGATTGACAACGGCTGTGACGTGATGTCAGTTACGCCCTCCGTCGCGCCGTCCGGCGGTTTCCGGCCCGGCCCGCTCCTCGGGCCGCCGGCCGCCCCGACCGGCGCGTTCCCGCCCCGCCGAGCAGAGAGAAGCCCGACATGAGCAGTCCTCCCGCGGCCCCCGCGCCCCGCTGGCCGCTGATCCTGCTGCGCACCACCGCGACCTCGCTGGCGGCCCTCGGCCTCCTGCAGACCATGCTGGCCGGCAGCTTCCTCAACGGCACGTACGAGTCGCTCAAGGACCACGAGGTCGCCGCGATGACCCTCGCCACCGTGGTGATCGGCCAGTTCGCCGTCGCGGCGCTGGTCCGCTGGGTCGGCCGCGGGCCGCTCTGGCCACTGTGGACGACGGCGCTCCTGGCGGTGGCGGTCACCGGCCAGACCTTCGCCGGGTACGAGCGCGAGGTGGGCGCCCATGTGACGCTCGGCGTGCTGCTGGTCAGCGCTCTCTTCTTCGGCGCGGTCGGCGCCTGGCGGGCGCCGCTGCCGGCCCGCGCGGACGTGGCGGCCGAGCCGGACGGCGGGGACGGCACCGGGCGGCTGCCCCGGCCCGGCGGACCGGTCGAGGTGGCCAAGTGAATCGCCGCCGGTTCCTGGGCCTCGGCTCGGCGGCGGTCGGCGCGGGCGCGCTGACGGCCGTCGCCGTCCCCGCGGCGGCCCGGATGTTCCGCAAGGGCAGCCCCGGCCGGCTGTTGAGCAGTGAGGTGGACCTGCCGGAGCCGTTCCGGCTGCCGCTGCCGGTGCCGCCGGTGCTGGCACCGGTCCGCACGGAGGGCACCACCGACTTCTACGAGATCACCCAGCAGGTCGCCAAGCTGGAGATCCTGCCCGGTCTGCGGACGGACGTCTGGACGTACGGCGGTATCTTTCCCGGGCCGACCCTGTCGGTCCGGGCCGGCCGGCGGACGGCGGTGCTCCACCGCAACCAACTGCCGGTGCCGACCACGGTCCACCTGCACGGCGGCCACACCCCGGCGGACAGCGACGGCTACGCGATCGACCTGACCCTGCCGGCCGGGGCCACCGGCTCCCGTGGCGCGGGCGGTATGGCGGGTATGGCGGGGATGCCGGGCATGGAGCGGTACGCCGACGACCCCGCCGACACCCCGCTCGGCAACACCTCGAACGGCGAGCGGACCTACACCTATCCCGGCAAGCAGCGGGCGGCCACGCTCTGGTACCACGACCACCGGATGGGCTTCACCGGCCTCGCCATCTGGAGCGGCCTGATCGGATTCCACCTGATCCACGACGAGGAGGAGGACGCGCTGCCACTGCCGCGCGGTGAACGCGACCTCCCGCTGATGCTCGTCGACCGCTCGTTCGGGGAGGACGGCGCCTTCCGCTACCCGACCGTCGACGCCGAGCGCCTTGTCCCCGGCGTCAGAGCCGGTTACATGAACGGGGTGCTCGGCGACGTCATCCTGGTCAACGGCGCGCCCTGGCCACGGCACCCGGTGGACCGGGCGCGCTACCGGCTGCGCCTGCTGAATGCCTCCAACGCCCGCGTGTACCGCCTCGAACTGGACCCGCAGCCGCCCGGCGGCGACGCGCTGGTGCAGATCGGCGGCGACGGCGGTCTGCTGGAGGCCCCACGGGCGCACGATGTCGTGGACATCGCTCCGGCCGAGCGCTTCGACCTCGTCGTCGACTTCTCGCGCTTCGAGCCGGGGACGTCGGTGCGCCTGATGAACCGTTTCGGCACCGGCTCGGCGAGGGAGGTGATGCGGTTCGACGTGTCCTCCCGTACCGTCTCGGACGACTCGAGGGTGCCCGAGCGGCTCTCCACCATCGAGTGGCTCGACCCCGCGGACGCCGTCATTACCCGGAACTTCCGCTTCCGCCTCAGCAAGGGCGACGGCTGGACCATCAACAAACGGCTCTACCTGCCCGGCCGGGCGCTGGCCCGGCCGACCCTCGGCGCCGTGGAGCGCTGGCGGTTCTTCAGCGACCTGCACCACCCCGTCCACGTGCACCTGAACCAGTTCCAGGTGCTCTCGCGCAACGGCTCCGACCCGGGCCCGTACGACGCCGGGTGGAAGGACACGGTGGACCTGCGGTCGGCCGAGGCGGTGGAGGTACTGGTGCGCTTCACCGACTACCCGGGGACGTACATGATGCACTGCCACAACCTGGAGCACGAGGACATGGCGATGATGGCGGACTTCGTCGTGGAGTAGGGACCACGGTCCCACCCCCGTCGATCCCTCTTCTGAATTCACCCGTTCAGCTGAGCGCGGGTGGGCGTGTCGCACGCCCGCCCGCGCTTCGACATGCCGGGCCTGTGCCGTTGTTCTAGCGTCGCGAGGAGGTAAAACCCCTTCCACCGGCCGAGGAGCAGCGCATGACCAGTCCCGCCGAACGCCGCCGGCGCGGCCGCGCGGCCCGCGAACGGGTGTCGCGCTCCTCCCACGGCCGCTGGATCCCGGCCGCCGACCGCCCCGACCCCGTCGGGGTGCTGGAACGCCAGGGCGCCGACCGGGTCGCCGAACTGCTGCCGATCCGCTACGGCCGGATGGCCGACTCCTCCTTCGCCTTCCTCCGGGGCTCCGCCGCCGTGATGGCCGCCGACCTCGCGGCCGGCCCGGACACCGGGCTGATCGTCCAACTCTGCGGTGACGCACACCTGCTGAACTTCGGCGTGTACGCCTCGCCGGAACGCGCGCTGCTCTTCGACGTCAACGACTTCGACGAGACCTACCCCGGCCCGTTCGAATGGGACGTCAAGCGGCTGGCGGCGAGCGTCGCGGTCGCGGCCCGTGACAACGGCAACGACGAGGACAGCGCCCGCCGCGCCGCCCTCGCCGCGGCCCACGGCTACGCCACCGCGATGCGGCGGCTCGCCGGGCACGGCGAACTCGACGTCTGGTACGCCCGCATCGACACCGGCGACCTGCTGCCGCTGCTCCGGAAGCCCAGGCAGCGCAAGCGGGCCGAGGCGAGCCTCGCCCGCGCCCGGCGGCGCACCAGCCTCCAGGCCTTCGGCAAGCTCACCGAGACGAAGGACGGCCGGCGCCGCATCATCAGCGACCCGCCGCTCATCCAGTCGCTCCCGAGGACCGAATTCCGCGCTGTCGGCCAGGTCTTCAGCGACTACCGCGCCACCCTCGCCGACGACCGCCGCGTCCTGCTCGACCGGTACCGGTTCGTCGACGCCGCCCGGAAGGTCGTCGGCGTCGGCAGCGTCGGCACCCGCTGTTACATCCTCCTGCTGGAGGGGCGCGACGAGCGCGATCCGCTCTTCCTCCAGATCAAGGAGGCCGGCCGTTCCGTCCTGGAGGACCACCTCCCCGCCGTCCGCCCCGACGCCGAAGTGCCCGTCGCCCACGGCGGACACCGGGTCGTCACCGGCCAGCACCTGATGCAGGCCGCCAGCGACATCTTCCTCGGCTGGACGGCAGGCCCGGCCGGCCGCCACTTCTACGGCCGCCAGCTCCGCGACATGAAGGGCTCCGTCGAGGTCGCCGACCTGACGCCGGGCGGCTTCCGTGCCTACGCCGACCTCTGCGGCCGCACCCTGGCCCGCGCCCACGCCCGCTCCGGCGACCGCCTCTCCATCGCCGGCTACCTGGGCGGCGCCGACACCTTCGCCGAGGCCGTCGCCGACTTCGCCGTCCGCTACGCGGACCAGACCGTTCTCGACCACGCGGCCCTGCTGGCGGCGATCGAGAACGGTTCGGTCAAGGCGCGGCGCGGCATCTGACGCCGCTACCGGGCGGCCGCCCTTTCGGCCGCGTTCTCGGTCGGGGTCGGGGTCGGAGCGGCGCCGGTGCTGGGCGCGGTGGCGGCGGGCCGGCCCAGCCAGGCGAGCGCCGCCACGGCGCCGGCCAGGGCGAGCAGGGAGCAGCTCAGGGTGGCGACGGTCATGGCGGTGGTGAAGGCCTCGTCGGCGGCGGCGACCAGCCGGCCGGCCTGGGCGGGCGGCAGCCCGGTGGCGAGCAGGTGGGCGGCGGTCAGGTCGTGGCCGGCGGCCTCGGGCGCCCCCGGCAGTGCGGTCGTCAGGTGGGCCCGGTAGGAGGCGGAGACGATGGTGCCGACGGCCGCGATGCCCAGGACGCCGCCGAGTTCGCGGACCACGCTGTTGACCGAGGCGGCCATCGGGGCCTTCTCGCGGGGCAGCGCGGCCACGATGGACGCGCTGGCCGGTGCCGTGATCAGGCCCATCCCGGCGCCGACGACCCCCATCGTGAGGGAGAGCAGGGCGAACGGCGTGCCGGTGGTGACGAGTGACAGTCCGGCGAGGCCGAGGGCCACGGTGGCCAGCCCGGCGGCGATGGTGTGCCGGTGGCCGAAACGGGCGGCGCTGCGGTCGCTGGTGCCAGCGGCGACGGCCATCGACAGGGCGAACGGCAGGGCGCCGAGACCGGCCTCCAACGGGCTGTAGCCGTGCACCAGTTGCAGGTACTGGGTGTAGACGAACAGCACGCCGAACAGGGCGAAGAAGGTGATGGCGAGAACGGCGCAGGCGGTGCTGAAAGCGCGGTTGGCGAACATCCGCATGTCCACCATGGGGTGGGGGACCCGCAGTTCCCAGAGGGTGAACGCGGTCAGCAGGGCGACGGTGGCGCCGGTCTCGACCAGGGAGGTCGCGGACAGCCAGCCGCGTTCGGGGCCCCGGACGATGACGTCGACGAGCGCGACCAGACCGCCGGCCGAGAGCAGCAGCCCGGGGCCGTCGAGGCGGCCGGCCCGGCGGCCCGGGAGTGCCGGGATGAGGGCCAGGGCGGCCACGAGCGCGGCGGCGACCAGGGGCACGTTGATCCAGAAGACGCTGCCCCAGGCGAAGTGGTCGAGCAGGAGGCCGCCGGTGACCGGGCCGAGCACGATGCCCAGACCGGCGGTCGCGGCCCAGATGGCGATGGCCTTGCCGCGCTGCCGGGCGCCGAAGAGCATCACGATGATCGACAGGGTGGCCGGCATGACGAACGCCGCGCCCAGGCCCATGAGTGCGCGGTACCCGATGAGTGGTCCGACGGTGGTCGTCGTCGCGGCGGCGATCGAGCCCGCGGCGAAGACCCCCAGACCGCCGACCAGGGCGCGGCGGTGGCCGATCCGTGCGCCGAGACCGCCGGCGGCGATCAGCATCGAGGCGAACACCAGGGTGTAGGCGTTGTTGATCCACTGGAGATCGGCGGTGGAGGCCCGGAGCGCCTCGGCGAGCGTGGGGAGGGCGGTGTTGAGCACCGTGTTGTCGATGGTGGTGACCACCAGGGCGGCGCAGAGCGCCGCCAGTGCCGACCAGCGGCGCGGGTGGCCGTCGTCGGGATCGGGGTTCTCCTGGAGGCTCATGGTTTCCTCATCTGCGTAACCTTACGTGTGTAAGTTTTCGGAGGGAAAGCTAGTCCACTCGGCTAACGCATGTAAAGTCAGGCTCATGAAGAAGGTCTCCGCAGTCGCCGAACCCGCTCCCGGCCAGGAGGAGGAGCCGCCGGCCCGGCCCCGGAACCGGCGTGGCGAAGGGGTGCGGCTGCGCGAGGAGATCGTGCGGGCGGCGACCGCGCTGATCGTGCGCACCGGGTCCGATCAGGCGGTCACCCTGCGCTCCGTGGCGCGTGAGGTCGGCATCGCCGCCCCCTCGATCTACGCCCACTTCGCCGATCGGGACGCCATCGTCGAGGCCGTGGTGGCGGAGGCGATCGCGCAGCTGCACGAGATGGTGACCACCGCCGTCGCCGCGCACGACGACCCGGTCGAGGCGCTGCTCGCAGGCTGTGGCGCGTACGTCGAGTTCGGCGTCCGGGAACCGGCGCGCTATCGCGTCCTGTTCGGGTGGGCCCGGCCCAAGCCGAAGTCGCCCGACGGTGAGGACGCGGGAGACCGAGGGCTCGACGCGTTCCAGACGCTGGTCGACAACCTCGAAGCCTGTGCCCGCGCCGGACGGTCGGCCAGTACCGACCCCTTCGGCGACGCCGTGACCCTGTGGACGGCGCTGCACGGCCAGGTCATGCTCCGCGCCGACCTGCCGGACTTCCCCTGGCCCCCCACCGACACGGTGGAGCCGATGGTGCGGCGCCTCGGCCGCATCGCGCCCTGACGAGGGCTGCCGGAGCCGGGACGCCCGGGTTCGTGGTTCGGCTCGGAAGGCCGGACCGCCGGACGTAGCCCTCGGTGAGGGAAACCCGTGCTCGGTTCTGCTCAGTTCGGCAGTTTCGCCGCGTAGATCCAGTCGAAGCCGTCGTAGCCCGTGCAGTCGAGGTGTTTCGCCCGGGTCAGGTCGGCCCGTTCCGCCACGCGTTGGGCCTCTTCAGTCACTCATGCGAGGATCGTAGAACTGTGTCAGGCGGCCCTGGCGGGTATTCGGTCTACTGGCGACGGGCGAGAGCCGTCAGCGCTTGTCTGACCATTCCCGCCGCGCGCTGATGCGACGCGAATGGTCCGAACATCTAGCGACCGCCCCACTCCTCGGCGAGCAGGCCGAGGATCACCTCGTCGGCGAAGGTGCCGTAGACCCAGGCGTTGCGGCGCAGCGTGCCCTCCAGGGTGAAGCCGGCCTTCGTCGCGGCGCTGATCATCGGGGCGTTGTCCGCCAGCGTCTCCAACTGCAGCCGCTGCAGCCCGCGGACGGCGAAGCCGTACTCGCAGAGCGCCCGGACCACGTCGCCGCCGAGCCCGCGCCCACGGAACGACGGGCGCAGCGAAATGCCCAGGTGGGCCGTCCGGTTGTGCGCGTCGATGCCCCAGAGCAGCGCCTCGCCCGCGAGGTCCCCGGTGGCCAGCTCCTGCACGGAGAAGAAGGCGACGTCGTCGGACGGCTCGCTGACGGCGTACGGGGAGTGTTCGGGGAGCGGTGGGATGGGCCGCCAAGGGCGGGAGTCGGCGCGCGAGCGGGTCGCCACGTCGTTGTACAGCTCGGCGTGGAGTACTGCCACGTCGTCCTCGTGCCGGGCCCGCAGCCCGATCTTTTCACTTGTGATCACCCGGTATTGCTATCGGAAGCCACCTGGCCGCACAACCGGTTTTCGGCGCTCGTCCCCGCCCCGGCGCCGGAAGCCGGCGTGGGTGGTCGGTCGGGGCGCCGCGTGGCGGTCGGCCATTCGCGTGATCGCTCGGCCGTTCGCGTGACTGGCCGCCGGGGCCGGTGTGCGCCGCCATCACCGGCCCCGGCGGCGGTGGTTGGGGGTTGGGGTGGAGGCCGTCCTTGGACCGGAGGTGCGAGGCGCCGGAGGGCTCTGCGCCTCCGTGGTGACGGTCAGGCGGGGCACTGCTGGTTCTCGATGTACTGCTTGACGAGGGTCAGGGGTGCCCCGCCGCACGATCCGTCCGGCTTGGAGAGCTGGACTTCGGGCGGGTGGTGCACGAGCAGGTGTACGTGGTCCTGCTCTGCGTTGAACTGCTTCAGCTCGGCCCCGAAGCCGGTGCGGACCTCCCGCGTGATCTCTTCGGTGCGGGTCGGCATGGCGTCGGTGAACGCCTTCCGCCTGTACTCAGTGACAAAAAACCAAGTGAACGTGCAGGTTGCAGACAACATGGCGACCGGTTCTGACATCGGGATCAGGGTTCCAGCGTGGTGACACAGACCAGCGCTAGGCTCTCGGTTGTGAGTCAGGACACACCGGTCAAGCGGCGGTTCGGGCATCGTGCCCGGCTTGCGCTGTCGCCTGCCGGGGTGCTGAAGGCCGACGATCAGGCGCACGCGGCCCGCACCATGTGGAACCTGCTGCACGCCTGGTGGCGGATGATGCCGGGGGAGATGCGGACTCTCGCGAACGCGGACGCCGCGATCCGCCAGGCCCGTGAGGACATCGACTTCCTGGCCGTCCTGCCCGCGCAGGCCGCGCAAGCGGTACTCAGGACGTACTTCCAGGCGTGGAAGAACTGCTGGGACGGCCGCGCCGACGCCCCGAACTTCAAGGGCCGGCTCCGTACGGTGATGTCCGTGGACATCCCGCAGGGCCGGGACCTGAACATCACCCGCGTGCACCGACGCTGGGGCATGGTCAACATCCCCAAGGTGGGCCGGGTCCGCTTCCGGTGGACCAAGGACCTGCCCGTGGGCAAGCACGCAGGCGTGAACAACCGGATCACCGGGGCCCGGCTGATCAAGGACATCCTTGGCTGGCACATCGCCTTCCGCGTCCACACCCTCCAGAGCAGGTCCGAGCCCCACCAGGGACCGGACATCGGCATCGACATGGGCATCACCGTGCCCATAACCCTCTCGAACGGCGAAACGTACAAGCACCGCGAATGGCTGACCGGTAAGGAGAAGGCCAGGCTCCTGCATCTGGAACAGCGCGCCGCGCGGCGCAAACGCCACCGCAAGCCCGGCGAGCGCACCAGCCGTCGACTGCACCGCACCTACGACCAGATCGCAGGACTCCGCGCGAAAGCCAAGCGCCGGACCCTGGACTGGCAGCACCAGACGACCACCGCCATCGCCCGCACATACGGCACCGTCGTAGTCGAAGCACTCACCATCACGAACATGATCAAGTCCGCCAAGGGAACCACCACGGAACCGGGGAAGAACGTCGCCCAAAAGTCCGGGCTGAACCGATCCATCAACGGGCAGGCATGGGGCCGCACAGTGACCATGCTGACGTACAAGACCGCCCAGCTCGGCGGCACCCTGCACAAGGTCCCCGCCCCCGGCACCTCCCAACGCTGCTCCGCGTGCGGCTTCACCACGCCCGGCAGCCGGGAGTCCCAGGCCGTGTTCGCGTGCAAGAGAGACGACTGCGGCTGGTCGGGCAACGCCGATCACAACGCGGCCCGGAACGTCCTGCACCTGTATCGGATGGGCCTCGTGCTCATCCCGGCTGCCGGAAGGGCAGTCGTCAGGCGCGCGAAGCGCGTCAAGCCCGCTATCGCAAGGTAAGCAGGAATCTCCCGGCTCCAGCCGGGAGAGCACTTCAAATGACCAAGGTCAAGTACCAGATGAAGCCCCCGAGCCAGACCCAGTACATCGGCTCCCCGGACACCACCTTCGCCGGGTCGCGCAACGGCTTCTCGCCGCTGGTGCTCTGGGACCACCTGGCCCGCCACTCGTACAAGGACCAGGTCAAGCGGATCAAGGAGGCCCAGGAGCTCACGGACTACCTGGAGCAGCAGCTCAGGACGCTGGAGAAGGAGGGGGGCCTGGTGCTGTGGACCGCGCGCACCAAGGGCACCCTCGCCGTCCGCTTCCGCCGGCCCAGTGACGAGACGGTGGCCAAGTGGTCGCTCTCCACGCTGACCGTGAAGTACCCGGACCAGAAGAGCGGCGGCCAGATCGACCGCCCCTACGCACACGCCTTCGCGCTGCCGGGCGCCAGCAAGAAGCAGATCGACGAGCTCGTGGCGGACCTCCGCAAGGACCCGGTGCTGACCAAGCCGCCGGCGCTGAAGCCCACCACCCCGCGGCCCATCGCCCAACTCGCCGAAGGGGCCGTCCCGATCGGGCTGGTCCACATCACCGGACGCGGCATGCAGTAGCGGTACGGCCCCGAGCCGCGGACCGGCGGCACGGGGACGTCGGGCGTCGGCCGGACCGGAATCCGGCCGACGCCCGCGGAGCAACGAGCAGCCACCAAACAGGAGATGACATGGAGCGATCCGCCACCAATCCCGCCACCTACACGCCTCCTTCGAAGGACGAGGAGTCCATCAGGAAGGTTCTCAAGGAGGGCTTCGTCTGCCACGTCGCGTACATCGACACCACGTCGACGCCCCATCGCCCCCTGGCGGTGCCGATGGTGTACGGGTACAAGGACGGTGGCGGCGACGCACTCGGAACGCTGTACGTGCACGGCGCGCCGGACCAGCCCCAGCACCCCGACCCTTCCCGACTGCACGTCCTGGTCGGCAACAGCAAGGGGCTGGGGGTGCCCGTCTGCCTGACGGTCACCCTGCTGGACAGTCTGATCCTCGGACGCTCGGCGTACCACAGCTCCGTCGGCTACCGATCGGTGGTGGTGAAGAGCACCGCGTACGCGATCGAGGAGAAGGACGACTTCGGCACGCTGGAGACGCTCGTCGAACACATCGTCCCGGGCCGCTGGGCCGACACCCGGCAGCCCAGCACGCTTGAGATTCACGGGGATTCGGGAGCGACGCACCCCGGGACCGTGGTCCTGCGCCTCGGCCTGGACACGCCGGCCGAGGTCACGTTCAAAGCCCGTACCGGCGGGCCGAAGAGCGAAGAGAAGGTGGATGTGGACAGCGACTACTGGGCCGGGACGCTCCCGATCACGGAGGTCTACGGACCCCCGAGCCCGGCGAGCAATCTCAAATCCGGTATCAAGACCCCCGACTACCTCACGAAATACTCCCGGAAGGGGTGACGCCCGGGCGCGGCATCGTCGGTGGCGCGGCCGGACGGGGCGTCAGGACGTGCAGGGCGCCCCGGGTGACGGTGACGTCGATCGGGAGCGGGGCGATGAACTCGCCGTCGGCGTAGGCGGTGATGCCGGGGGACTCGACGCGTACCGATGCGGTGCGGTGGGTGGTGACCTCCGGGTGGTGGACGTGGGTGCCCTTGAAGATGCTGGGGAAGAAGCGGGCGATCCGCAGCCGGGGCATGGCCGCGACCAGGGTGAGGTCGAGGAGGCCGTCGGTGTGGTCGGCGGCCGGGCAGATGATCATGCCGCCGCCGTAGCTGCGGGTGTTGCCGATGGCGGCCAGGGTGAGATCGCGTTCGATGACGGTGCCGTCGGCGAGGGTGAGGCGGAACGGCAGCGGGCGCAGGTTGGCGAACTCGGCGAGGATGGCGAGGTTGTAGCGCATCCGGCCGCGCGGCCGTCGCAGCCGGTTGGCGCGGTCGCTGACCAGCGAGTCGAAGCCGGTGGCGAGGACGGAGCCGAACCACCGGGACGCCCCGTCGGCGCCGGTGATCCGGCCGAGGTCCACGGCCGTGGTGTGCCCGCCCGCTATCACCTCGGCGGCGGCCTCGGGGGAGCGGCGCGGGAGACCGTACTCGCGGGCGTGGTCGTTGCCGGTGCCCGCCGGGACGATGCCGAGCGGGACGGCGGTGCCGGCCACCGCCTGGAGGGCGAGGTTGACCATGCCGTCGCCGCCGACCACCACCACCGCGTCGTAGCCGTCCGCCACGGCCTGCCGGGCGAGACGGCGGGTGTCGTCCGCCGAACCGCCCGCCAGGGAGGCCGTGTCGACGCCGAGCGCGCGCAGCCGGGCGGTGGCGCGGCGGGCGGCGGGTTCGGCGTGACCGGCGCCCGCCGCCGGGTTGGTGAGCACGGCCACCCGGCCGATCCGTCCGGGGCCGTCGGCGTGACCCGGCTCCTTGACGGGCCCCCCCGGCCCGGTCATGGGATCAGCTTGCCGGGGTTGAGGATGCCCACCGGGTCGACGGCGGCCTTGACCGCGTGCAGGATCCGGACGCCCAACTCGCCGATCTCGTCGGCCATCCAGGGCCGGTGGTCGGCGCCGACGGCATGGTGGTGGGTGATGGTGGCGCCGGCCGCCGCGATGGCGTCCCCGGTGGCGCGCTTGGCGGCGGCCCACTGGGCGAGCGGGTCCGGGCCCTGCGCCGCGACCACGGTGAAGTAGAGCGAGGCGCCGGTCGGGTAGACGTGCGAGATGTGGCAGAGCACGAGGGAGCCGGGGAGCGCGGTGGTCAGCGCCGACGTCACCGCGGCCCGGAGGGCGGGCAGGCGGCGCCAGTCGGTGGCGGTCTCCAGGGTCTCGCAGAGGGCGCCCGCGCCGAGCAGCGAGTCGCGCAGATAGGGCGCGTTGAAGCGGCCGTGCTCCCACGCCCTGGCCGGTGCCTCGCCGAGCGAGGTGCCGCCGGCGGCCAGCAGGACGGCCCGGGTGAGCCGGTGGCGGGCGGTGACCTGCTCGGCGTCGCCCTCGAAGACCGTCACCGCCAGGCAGCCGCTCACGGCCGCTTCCCCGCCGATCTGCTCGGTCATCGCCAGGTTGACCGCCGTCTCGGCCTCGTCGGAGAGCCGGATCACGGTCGGGCCGGTGCCCTGCTGCTCGACCGCGCGCAGCGCGTCCGCGCCGGTCGTGAAGTCCGGGAAGTTCCAGGCCTCGTAGGCCTTCACGGCCGGGACGGGGTGCACCCGCACCCGGACGGCGGTGATCACGCCGAGGGTGCCCTCCGAGCCGAGGAACAGCTCGCGCAGGTCAGGGCCGGCCGCCGAGGCGGGGGCGCGGCCGAGGTCCAGGACCCCGGCCGGGGTGACGACGCGCAGGCCGCGCACCATCTCGTCGAAGCGCCCGTACCCGGCGGAGTCCTGGCCGGAGGAGCGGGTGGCCGCGAAGCCGCCGATGGTGGCGAAGCGGAAACTCTGCGGGTAGTGGCCGAGTTCGAAGCCGCGCTCGGCCAGCAGCGCCTCTGCCGCCGGGCCGGTGAGACCGGCGCCGAGGACGGCCTCGCCGGAGATCGCGTCCAGGTCGAGCAGCCGGTCGAAGCGGCGCAGGTCGAGCGAGACGACGGCGGTGAAGCCCCCGCGCTCGGGGTCGAGGCCGCCGACCACGCTCGTCCCGCCGCCGAACGGCACCACGGCGATGCGGCGTTCGGCGCAGAGCGCGAGGACGGCCGCGATCTCGTCCTCGCTCCCGGGCAGCACGACGGCGTCGGGCGCGTCCTGCGGGGCGCGGCTGCGGCGGCGCAGCAGGTCGGGGGTGGACTTGCCGCCGGCCCGGGGGAGCCGGTCGGCGTCGGCGGCGCTGAGGTGCGCCTCGCCGACGACGGCGGCGAGCGCCTTCAGGTCCGCCTCCGCCAGCAGCGAGGGGCGCAGCACGACCTCGGCGGCGGTGGGCCCGGGGCCCGCGTCGCCGGTCACGCCGAGGGCGGCGGCCAGCAGGGCCTTGATGTCGGCGGGCAGTTCCCTGGCGAGGGCCGGATCGCCCCAGGCGTCCCACTTCATCGGGGGGAGCGGAAGCGCGGCGCCGGCCGGTCCCGCTTGCGTCTCGGATGCCATGCGTTACAGTTTCACACATCATGTCAAGTAGTAACGCTGAGCAGCCAGGGGTGTCCGAAGCCCGCAGCACCGACGACGCGATCCTCGACGCCGCCGCCGACCTGATCGTCCATCTCGGCGTGCGCCGAACGCAGTTGGCCGAGATCGCCCGCCGGGCCGGGGTCAGCCGGCCGACCGTCTACCGGCGCTGGCCGGACGTCCGCGCCGTCATCGGAGCGCTGCTCACCCGCGAGATCCGCGCCACCCAGGCCACCGTGGCGCTCACCGGGGAGGACCGCGCGGCCTTCGTCGACGGGGTCGTCGAGGTCGCCGTCCGGCTGCGCGACCACCCGGTGCTCGGCGCGCTGCTGCGCTCGGCCGACTCCGACACGCTCTTCGAGTACGTCGTCGAACGGCTCGGCACCAGCCAGCGCGGCCTGCTCGAAGCGCTCCGCGCCGGTATCGAGCAGGGGCAGGCGCACGGGTCGATCCGGGCCGGCGAGCCCGTCGAACTGGCCGCCATGGTGCTGCTGATCGCCCAGTCCACCGTCCAGTCGCACCGCATGGTCGCCCAGTTGCTGCCCGAGGCGGCGTGGCGGCGCGAACTGGCCAGAGCACTGAACGGATACCTCGCGCCATGACCCCGAACGCCCGGCCGCCCGCCCAGCGTTACGCCGGCCCGACCGCCGGGCCCTTCGCGGGTACGACCCGGCTCAACGCCCGCCGCCGCACGGTGGAGCTCGAAGCGCTCGCCGGGCGCCCGGCCGTCGACCTGCTGGTCATCGGCGGCGGCGTGACCGGCGCCGGGGTCGCCCTGGACGCCGCCGCGCGCGGGCTGCGCACCGTCCTCGTCGAGGCGCGCGACCTCGCCTTCGGCACCAGCCGGTGGAGCTCCAAGCTGGTCCACGGCGGCCTGCGCTACCTCGCCTCCGGCCGGATCGGCGTGGCCCGGGAGAGCGCCGCCGAACGCGGCGTCCTGATGACCCGCACCGCCCCGCACCTCGTCCGATCGCTGCCCCAACTGGTGCCGTTGCTCCCGGGGCTGATGCGCCCCGGGCAGGCCGCGCTGGTGCGGGCCGGCTTCCTCGCCGGGGACGCGCTGCGCCTCGGTGCCGGTACGCCGGGCACGTTGCTGCCCCGGGTGCGCCGCGTCGACGCGGACCGGGCGCGCCGGCTGGTGCCCGGCCTCAGAGCGGTGGGCCTGGCCGGCGCCCTGGTCGCGCACGACGGCCAACTGATCGACGACGCCCGGCTGGTGGTGGCGCTGGCCCGGACCGCCGCGCAGTACGGCGCCACCGTGCTCACCCGGGTGCGGGCGGGCGCCGTCACCGGCACCTCGGCCCGGCTCACCGACGCGCTCACCGGGCAGTCGTTCACCGTCACCGCCGGTGCCGTCGTCAACGCCACCGGCGTCTGGGCGGGCGAGGTGGACCCGTCGATCCGGCTGCGGCCCAGCCGGGGCACCCATCTGCTGTTCGACGCCGCGGTCCTCGGCCACCCGACCGCCGCACTCACCGTGCCCGTCCCCGGCTCCACCAGCCGGTTCGTCTTCGCGCTGCCGCAGCAGCTCGGCCGGGTGGCGGTCGGGCTGACCGACGAGGACGCGCCCGGGCCGATCCCGGACGAGCCGGTGCCGACCGACGCCGAGACCGGCTTCCTCCTGGACACCGTCAACGCGGCCCTGCACACCGCGCTGACCAGGGCGGACGTACGCGGCGCCTACGCCGGACTGCGGCCGCTGCTGGACACCGGCGGCGGTGGCACCGCCGACCTCTCGCGGGAGCACGCGGTGCTGGAGTCCCCGTCCGGCGTGATCACCGTGGTCGGCGGCAAGCTCACCACCTACCGGCGGATGGCCGAGGACGCCGTGGACACCGCCGTCCGGCTGCGCGGGCTGTCCGCCCGCGCCTGCTGGACGGCCCGGCTGCCGCTGGTCGGCGCCCCCGGGCACCGGGACGGCCACCCGCTGCCGGTGGACGGCGCGCCCGCCTCGCTGCTCGCCCGGTACGGCGGCGAGGCCCGGTCCGTCCTGGCGGTCGCCGAGGCGCGGCCGGGTGCCGCGTGTGCCCCGATCGCCGAGGGCATCGACGTCACCCGCGCGGAGATCGCGTACGCCGTGACGCACGAGGGCGCGCTGGACGTCTCCGACGTGCTCGACCGCCGGACCAGGATCGGTCTGGTCGCCGAGGACGCCGAGCGCGCCCGCCCGGCCGTCGAGGAGATTCTGACGGACCGTCAGGCGGGTTGACGGCGCCGTCAGCGCTCCACGTGCTCGGCCATCGGCCGCACCGTCCCGCCCAGTTCCAGGACGCAGGCCAGCGGATGCCCGGCCACACCCGTGCGCTCCAGGCGCACCGAGAGCGGCAGCGGCGGCTCCTCCGCCAGCTGGGCGGCCAGCGTGAGCGGATAGACGCCGTGCCCGTGGACGCGGTGGAAGGCGCACTCCTTGCCGTCCACCAGGACTTCCGTCTCGGTGATCCACCCGGAGCGGACGTTCACGGTGACGGAGTGGCCGGCCTGGTCGAGGTGGAAGCTGTGCCGCTGGCGCATGGGGACCTCCCGCGCGGGGGCCTGGACGGGCGTACCGCCCGCACGGTCAGTGTAGGTCGGCCGCCGCCGCGGGGCCGGGCGGGAGGACGGGTGAGGGGGCGGGGGAGTGAGTGAGCGCGGGGTGGCCGGCGGACGCCACCGTCTGCGGGTGGATTCTCGTGATCTCTACAGTGTTGTAGATTCATCGAAAGGGAGAGCAACCGAGGAGGGCATCGTGGGAGTTTCGCTGGCCAAGGGTGGCAACGTCTCGCTGAGCAAGGAGGCGCCGGGCCTGACCGCCGTCATCATCGGTCTCGGCTGGGACGTGCGCACCACGACCGGGGCCGACTACGACCTGGACGCGAGCGCGTTGCTCTGCAGCGCGCTCGGCAAGGTGGTCTCGGACCAGCACTTCGTCTTCTTCAACAACCTGCGCAGCCCCGACGGCTCGGTCGAGCACAGCGGCGACAACCTGACCGGTGGCGGCGACGGCGACGACGAGCAGATCAAGGTCAACCTGGCCACCGTCCCGGCGGACGTGGCCAAGGTGGTCTTCCCGGTGTCGATCTACGACGCCGACGCGCGGCTGCAGAGCTTCGGCCAGGTCCGCAACGCGTTCATCCGCGTGGTCAACCAGGCCAACGGGCAGGAGATCGCCCGTTACGACCTGACCGAGGACGCCTCGACCGAGACCGCGATGGTCTTCGGCGAGCTGTACCGCAACGGCACCGAGTGGAAGTTCCGCGCCATCGGCCAGGGCTACGCGTCCGGCCTGCGGGGCATCGCGACCGACTACGGCGTCAACGTCTGAGCTGCTGAGGCATTCTGACGGGGTTTCGGCGGCTGCCCGAGCGCGTGGCCGCCGAACCCGCCGGTGCCGGCGAGCTGGTGCCGCCACCATGCGGTCATCGCGGCCTCGTCCATGGTCGCCCAGTCCGGCGCCGCGGTGACCTGCGCCTGCCCGAGGCGGCGGCCGATCTCCACCAACTCCCGCCCGGCGGCTCCGCGTTCGCGGTCGTATGTGGAGAGCAGGCCGGTCCAGCCGTCCGCCGCCCGCCAGGCGTCCTCGAAGGCGCAGGCGTCCTGGACGGCCTTGACCGCGCCGCTGGTGTTGTGCGGGCGGACCACGGTGGCCGCGTCCCCGGCCAGCAGCAGCCGGCCGGCGGTGCGGCGCGGGGTCGCCAGGTCGTAGATCGGCTGGAGGAAGGTCCGTTCGCGCGGGGTCAGGCCGACCACCCCGGCCCAGTAGGCCGGCAGGTGCCGCTCGGCGAGCTGCGCCAGCTCGTCGAGCCGTGCCGGGGTGAGCGTGCCGGCCGGGATGCTGGTCGGGCCGTCCAGCGGGAGCCAGTGCGGCGTGGGGGCGTAGAACACCCAGTTGACCTGGGTGGAGCCGGGCGTCAGGCCCGGGATGCGGTAGAGCACCACCTGGCCGCCGCGGTAGCAGACGGTGATGACCTCGTTCTCCGGCCAGAGCGCCGGGCCGCCCGGCAGCTCCTCCAGCAGTTCGGAGCCGAAGCTGCCGCGCCAGCAGACGTAGCCGGCGTAGTCGGGGCTCGCCTCGGGGCAGACGGCCTCGCGGACCACCGACCGGTAGCCGTCGGCGCCGATCACCAGGTCGTGCCGCTCCCGTTCGCCGTCCGGGCCCGCCACCCAGGCGTGTTCGTCGTCGCCGCCCACGCCCGTGACCGTCGCGTCCAGCCGGAAGGCCACGGTGTCGGGAGTGCGCTCGCGCAGCGCCTGCCAGAGCACACCCCAGTGGTAGGAGTGGAACGGCATCGCCTGCGCCCAGAGCCGCCGCCCGCGCGGGTCGGCTCCGCCGTCCCGGCCCTCGCGGGTCACCCAGTGCCGGGTGGTGATCCGGTGGCGGCGGATGCCGTCGTCGAGGTGGCCGGCGCGGACCAGTTCGGCGTAGCGGTCGTCGTGGACGCAGAGCCCGACGCCGCGGTCCTCCAGCCGGCCGGGGCTGCGCTCCAGCACCACCACGCGATCCGCGCCGCCGCGGGCGGCCGCCCGCGCGAACGCGCACCCCGCGATGCTGCCGCCGACCACGGCTATCGATCGGTCTCGCATGGCCGTTCCCTCCCCGAAGAGCTGCGAAGACTTCACTTCGATACGACAATACGCACACCGCGGCCTGGGCTGGTGGGCAGTTGGCGAATTTCGGGCGGGGGCGGGTGGGCGAGTGTCGGAGTCTTATGCAACTTGTTGCATAGCGGTCGGACCTTCCCCTACCGTGTGGTAACAACGAGCCGCCGCACGCCGCACAGGAGACGTCGATGAGCGCCACCGCCCAGCAGCCCCAGGTGTCCCCCGCGCCCTACCCCCACCTCCTCAGCCCGCTCGACCTCGGCTTCACCACCCTCCCCAACCGCGTGATCATGGGCTCGATGCACGTCGGCCTGGAGGAGGCCCCCGGCGGCTTCGACCGGATGGCCGCCTTCTACGCCGAACGCGCCCGCGGCGGCGTCGGCCTGATCGTCACCGGCGGCATCGCCCCCAACGAGGCCGGCCGCCCCTGGGAGGGCGGCGCCATGCTCACCACCGAGGCGGAGGCCGCCCGGCACCGCGTCGTCACCGACGCCGTCCACGCCGCCGGCGGCCGGATCGCGCTGCAGATCCTGCACTTCGGCCGCTACGCCTACCACCCGGACCTGGTCGCCCCCAGCGCCCTCCAGGCCCCGATCAGCCCGTACCCGCCGCACGCGCTCACCGCCGAACAGGTCGAGCGGACCATCGAGGACTTCGTCCGCTGCGCCGCCCTCGCCCGGGCCGCCGGGTACGACGGCGTGGAGGTCATGGGCTCCGAGGGCTACCTGATCAACGAGTTCATCGCCGCCGCCACCAACCACCGCGAGGACGAGTGGGGCGGCCCCTACGAGCGGCGGATGCGCTTCCCGGTCGAGATCGTCCGCCGGGTCCGCGAGCGGGTCGGCCCCGACTTCATCCTGATCTACCGCCTCTCCATGCTCGACCTGATCCCCGGCGGCTCCACCCTGGCCGAGGTCGTCCGGCTCGCGCAGGCCGTCGAGGCCGCCGGCGCGACCGTCATCAACACCGGCATCGGCTGGCACGAGGCCCGGATCCCCACCATCGCCACCTCGGTGCCGCGCGGCGCGTACGCCTGGGTGACGAAGAAGGTGATGGGCTCGGTGAACGTGCCGCTGGTCGCCACCAACCGCATCAACACCCCGGAACTGGCGGAGCGGTTGCTCGCCGAGGGCAGTGCCGACCTGGTGTCGCTGGCCCGGCCGCTGCTCGCCGACGCCGACTTCGTCGCCAAGGCCCGGGCCGACCGGTCCGCCGCCATCAACACCTGCATCGGCTGCAACCAGGCCTGCCTGGACCACACCTTCAGCGGCCGGATCACCTCCTGCCTGGTCAACCCGCGCGCCTGCCACGAGACCGAACTCGTGCCGGGACCGACCAGGCGGCGCAAGCGGATCGGCGTCGTCGGCGCCGGACCGGCCGGCCTCGCGTTCACCGTCTCGGCCGCCGAACGCGGCCACACCGTCACCCTCTTCGACGCCGCCGAGACGATCGGCGGGCAGCTGAACATCGCCCGGCGCGTGCCCGGCAAGGAGGAGTTCGACGAGACGCTGCGCTACTACCGCACCCGGCTGGCCGAGTTGGGCGTCGAGCAGCGGCTCGGCGCGCTGGTGGACGCGGAGCGGCTCGCCGCCGAGGGCTTCGACGAGATCGTCCTCGCCACCGGCGTCACCCCGCGAACCCCCGCCGAAATCCCCGGAGTCGACCACCCCAGCGTCCTCGGCTACCTGGACGTGCTGCGGGACGGCGCGCCCGTCGGCGAGCGGGTCGCCGTCCTCGGCGCGGGCGGGATCGGCTTCGACGTCGCCGCCTACCTCACCGACCAGGGCGACGGGGCCAGCCTCAACCCGGCAGTCTTCCAGCGCAATTGGGGCATCGACCCCGAGTACCGCGAGCGCGGCGGCCTGCGCCGGCCCGAGCGGCCCACGCCCCCGCGCAGCGTCCACCTGCTGCAACGCAAGACCACCAAGGTCGGCGCGGGCCTCGGCAAGACCACCGGCTGGATCCACCGCACCGAGCTGAGGCACCGCGGCGTCACCATGGTCGCCGGGGTGACCTACGAGTTGATCGACGATGCCGGCCTGCACCTCGTCGTGGACGGCGAGCGAAAGCTGCTGCCCGTCGACACCGTCGTCCTCTGCACCGGCCAGGAGCCGCGCCGCGAACTGGACGCCGCCCTGCGCGCCCTCGGCCTCACCCCGCACCTGATCGGCGGCGCCGACGTGGCCGCCGAACTGGACGCCAAGCGGGCCATCCGGCAGGGCACCGAACTGGCCGCGGCGATCTGAGCCGGCTCGCGACCGGAGCCGGCTCACGGCCGGGCCTCCCGGGGCCGGACTCTCCGGGAGGCCCTGACTCTCCCGGAGGCCCGGGCCTGCCGAGGGCCCGGGCCGGCCCGTCCTAGGATCGGCCGCATGTCCCTGCCGCACGCCATCCTCACCGCCCTGCTGGAGAAGCCGTCCTCCGGGCTGGAGCTGACCAGGCGGTTCGACAAGTCGATCGGCTTCTTCTGGTCCGCCACCCACCAGCAGATCTACCGCGAACTGGGCCGCCTGGAGACGTCCGGCCTGATCCGGGCCCTCCCGCAGGCCGGCCCGGTGCGCGGGCAGAAGAAGGAGTACGAGGTGCTGCCCGCCGGTCGCGCCGAACTGGCCCGCTGGACGGCCGACGGCGGCGAGCCCAAGGCCGTCCGCGAACCGCTGCTGCTGCGTCTGCGTGCGGCGGCGGCGGTCGGAGCGACCGGCCTGGACGCCGAGCTGACCCGCCATCTCGCGGTGCACCGAGCGCAGTTGGCCGACTACCAGGAGATCGAGCGGCGGGACTTCCCGGCCGAGAAGGCCGCGGACGAGAACCGGCTCCAGCACGCCGTGCTGCGGGCCGGGATCGGCCTGGAGACCTTCTGGGTGGAATGGCTCACCGAGACCCTCGCAACCCTCCCTCCGGAACGGCCCTGACCTGCGGCACCGCCGTCCCGGCGGGCGGCGGACCGGGCCCGGTGGGAGACTGGACGCCTGTCCCTGCCCGAACTCTCGACCGGGGGCCGTATGTCTCGTATACCGCGCATGTCCCAGCCGAGGCCTCTCCTCGCCCTCGCCGCCGCGGCCGTCGCCACGGTGGTCACCCTGGGCACCGCCGACATCGCCGCCGGGGCCGCCGTCCGGCCGGGCCCGGCGGCCGGCCCGCTCCGGCCCCCTGCCGCCGCCCCGGCCGACGGTCTGCCCACCGCGGACCAGTTGAAGGCCGCGCTGCTCACCGCCGCCGAACTCGGCCCGGACTTCACCGAAGCGCCGGCCGCGGCGAGCCCCTCGCCGGGCAGTGCCCCGGCCCCGGCCGGCGGCTGCACCGGGCTGACCGCCCTGCTGAACCGGCACAACACCCGGCTTTCGCCCCAAGCCGTCCACCAGGAGACCGAGTTGGACGGTCCCGGCTCGAACCCGATGGTGACCGAGGCCCTCACCGCCGAGGATCCCGCCGGGCTCACCGCCGATCTCGCCGCCGCCACCGACGCGTTCACCAACTGCCACAGCCTGACCTTCGGAGCCGGCACCGACCAGGCCGTGACCTTCACCGTCACCCCCCTCGTCCTCGGCGACCGCCCGGGCACGCCCGCCGTCCGCCTCGACGGCACCCTCTCCGGCGTGCGGCTCAACGGCTGTCTCGGCATCGAGCGCTTCGGTTCCGTCGGCCTCTTCTACGGCTTCTTCCAACGCGACAGCGACTCCCCCCAACTCGCCTCCCTCTACTACCGCGCCGCCGTCGCCAAGGCCGAACGCACCCTGGGCACCCCGGCCGGCAGCGCCGCCTCCCCGGCCGCCACGACGGTGGTCTTCAGCGGCTGAGCACGACGGCCGCCGCCCGCCCGGCCCTCCTCGGCCCGCCGCCGCGACGGCCGGTGCGGGTGCCCCCGGTGGTGGAACCGTTCGGCCGGCTGCCGCGTCCAGATCTCAGAGACCGGTCGCCCTCGTGCGCCAGGACAGCTTGCCGGGAGACGCGTCATGAGTTCTGCGAGAAGCCGGGCGGCGGGTTGGGCGTTCGCCGTCGCGGCCGGCGTGGCGGGGATCGTGGCGACGGTGGCGGCCCCGTTCGGCGCCCTGTCCGAGGGCTTGTCGGCGGACCATGATTCCGTCCTCGGCGGCCGGGTCGAGATCGGCCTCGTCGGCACCGCCCACCCGGGCGGCTTCGGGGAGTTCGGGACGTCCTCGCTCGTGCTGCCGACGTTCGACTCCGTCGCCGACGCACTGCGGGCGGAGGTCGCCCGCCTGGCGGGGAACGGCTGGCAGCTGCCCACCCCGACCGCGAGCGCGACCGTCTCGATCGTCAGCCCCGGCGGCACCGGCGCGGCCACCATCGAACTCGCGGACGGCGCCCTCGGCATCTCCACCGACGACCGGACCGTCAGGTCGGCGCATGAGTGACCGGAAGACGCCCGGCGAAGCCGACCATGGCCGCCGATAGGGGGGAAGTCTGATGAATGACGTATCGACAGTTCGGTATGCCGTCCGTGCCGGCCTTGTTGCCCTGTTGATCGGGGCAAGTGCGTGCAGCGGTTCGCATGGCGGCGCCGAAGGCGCGACGACCGCCCCAGCCGCTCCGGAGACCTCGGCGGGACGGCCCCTGGCCGGTGACACAGTCCGGCCGACGTTCCCGGAGTCGACCAGACGGCGAGTGCTGGAATCGGCGGCGGAGGAGGGAAAGGCTCCGGGCGATGGTGGGGTCACCGTGATGGAGTACGACGGTGGGCATGATCCGTCGCTTATCTGGCAGACGGCGAGCAGCGGCGACATCTGCGTCGCCGAGGTTGACGGTGGGGAGACCGGGTGCTCGAAAGCCGTAGAGATCGAGAAGCGGCCCACCCCGGGGGTCGGAACAATGCTGCGCTTTAGGCTGGTCGACAGCCAGGGGCGTCAGGCATGGACGGTCCTGCTCATCGCCGCCGGCGAGTCCGTCGAGAAGATCTCCTGCCGGCAGCAGGACTTCCCGGTGCGGAAGGCGTTCACGGCATCGGTCGGTGGTGTCCTGCGAACCGTCTACACCACTGTGGTGCCACGCGATCTCCCGGGCGACTACCGGGTCGATGTCCGGCGGGACGGACAGCCGTTGGCGGACCACGTGGTGATCAACCCGGAACAGGTCGCAGCTGTTCAGTGCTGAGCGTCGTCCTGGTCGCCTCAAACGCAGTGAGGGAAACGGGGTTAACGTCAGCAGGTCGGTGGGACTCGGCCCGGACGTCTTCGGAAGCTGCGGAAAGTCATTCGGCTCAACGAATCCGCGCGGAAACTCGGCCGACACCATCGACGGCGGTGCTGGTTGGGGAATGGGTGTCGGTGCTGGTGCCGGGTTCGGCAACGCCTGGATCGGAAAGCTGTTCACGTGGTGAGCTGTGAGCGCCAACAGAAGTGACATGTCTACATGTAGTCGATCTGATCAGACCCTCTCGTCGACGATAGGGTGACGCCGCGGGCGAGACTCAAGAGGTTGCTCGCGAGCCCTGCCGCTCGAACCTTAATTCATCACTTCACTTGGCGTTGGGGATGGAAATGGCTGAGTTCATTATGGCAGTTCCCTGGTTCATTATTTTCGGCGGCGGCGGTATCCTTGTCGCGTGCGACTTCAGAGGGTTGGCGGAGAAGGTTTTTAACCTCATCGACCGCTATTCAATCGCCAGCCCCGGGTAGGCTGCGCCGAGAACGATCCGCATCGTTTCTGCTATATTTGTGGCGATTTCCGTGTTCGGGGTCTTCGTCATCGCGCTGTCCCGCGCGCAGGGGAACTGATGCGACAGTTTAGATGGGCTGGGAATCCTTCACCTTGTGGGCGGTTTCTTGTTCTTTGTGTTCGGTATTACTGCCCTTGTGATCAGGATCTTTTAGATTCGATCGTCGGGGGGATGGCGCGGTCTCCGGCGGTGAAGAGGGGTGCGCCGGCCGGTATCTCTGTATGCTGCGTCCTTGCGGGGATGTTGTCGGGAGTTCTCATGGATGTCGCGTTTTTTCTGATTCCCCTGCTTCTGGGCATAGCCATCGTCACGGACTTCCGGGAATGCAGCAAGCTCTTCATGCAGCCAAGTAGGAGGTCTGCGAAGGAGGGGCCCGCTGGCGTTCACCTGCTCGCGGGGTGGGTCTTCATCGTGCTGTCGGCCGTTCCTCTTCTGTCGGCGCTGATCAGGTTCCTCGTGGGCTGATCGAACGTCAACCACAACAGTTGAGGCTCTGTCCACTCCCTGGAGTGGACAGAGCCTCAACTGCTTGTCGAGGTGGATCGCGGTGTGACGGGGGTGGTCTCGACAGGAACGTCTGGCGTGGGGCCTCTGGGCTCCATGCCGGACGTTCCTGTTGGGTTCTCCTGTCGTGGCTCCGCGGGCATGGCTGCCGATGGTCCGGTCGACGACAAAGCGGGAAATGTCGTCGTCGGCGGCGACCTGCCCGGTGAGGCCACGGGCGAGCAGTCGGTCGAGGACCGGACGCCCGAGGGCGCCGGAGGCGGCGGTGGCGACGATCACGGCGCCACCCGCGACGCCCGGGTGGCGGTTGGTCAACCCGATCTCCCTTCCGGGGATTCGCTGTTGCTCACCGCGCCCTTTCGCATTCGTACAAGACGCAGGGTTCGCCGGTGGGCCAGTCTCGCTCAGGGGCGGTCGTATCGGGCAACCGGCACCGTCCTCCGGGGGCCCCGGATCCGCTGCCCCGCCACGTCGGGCGCCGGCCCGGCCGACGTCGTGCCGGGGGCCCGGACCACCCCGTCCGAAGAGCGTCGCGAACAGCAGGAGCGACAAGAGGAGACAGTCATGTTCTTCCGAACGTCAGCCCGGGTAGCAGCTCTTGTCGCCACCGCCGGTACGGCTCTGGTCGCGGTGCCCGCGACCGCCGGCGCCGCGACCACCGGCTACACCCCGCAGTCGGCCTGTGGTTCCAGCTATGAGACGAAGGACTCCTTCGATCTGCCGGGCGGCACCTCGACGGTGTATCTGACCTACAGCAGGTCGACCGGGCAGAACTGCGTCGCCACCATCAAGAACACCAGGGTCGGCACCCCGACGCTGACCGGCGCCTACCTGACCTTCGGGGACGGCAGCGGCAGGCAGGAGGACGCCAGGAACTTCAGCTACTACGCCACGGCCTACATCTACGCGCCCGGGCAGTGCATCTACTACGGAGGCGAGGACTACAACTCCGGTGGCTGGTGGGGCAAGGGGCCGGGCTGGTGCGGCTGAGGCGGACCGGGCCCGGTCCGGTCCGCCCCGACCTCGGGTTGACCCGCGCCGGACGCACTGAGGCTGGTAGGCGCTGATCCGCCGCCCCTGGCACGACACAACTGCCCGTCGGCCGGTACCGGCCGACGGGCAGTTGCGGTGCGTCGTCGGTCAGGAGAGGTCTCTCGGCATCACTGCGCGGTGCCGTCCGGGTCTTGCCGCAGTTGCTCGACGAGCCGGTCGATCGCCGCCCGCGCCTCGCCCAGGGGCACGCCGGTGGCATTGCGCCAGGTCCGGATCGCCTCGACGCGGTCGCCCGCGAGTGCGTGGGCGACGGCGAGCCGGGCGTGGAGGGGGTGGCCCGGGAGCCGGGCGGGGACGGGGCGGCCGCGTGGTTCGCCGGCCCGGCCGCTGGGGTCGTGCTCGTCGAGTGCGGCGTGCAGACCGTGGAGCGGTGTCCGGTCGGCCGGTCCTGCGGTGCGGACCGCCACCAGTTCCCAGTCGTAGTCCGTACCGCCGGGCTGGTCGTCCTCCGCTCCGAGGCCCAGCAGGCCGGGGTCGTCGATCAGTTGGCAGACGTTGTAGAGCAGGTCGTGCTGCATGGCCCGTACCACGTCGGTGAGATCGTCCGGGTCCACGCCGCACGCGAGGATCCGGTGCAGGGCGGCCGGGACCGGATGCTCGGGGGCACCCTCGGACGGCCGGTTCCTGAGCCAGGACTCGATCCACGAGGGCTGCCCGTCGGTGCGGCCGTCCTCGTCGACGACCAGGCTCCACAGGGCGTTGGCGAAGGCCTCGTGCGGACGGACCGGCGGACCCTCGGGGCCGGGATCCTCGTACCGGGTCGTCATCCGCCCACACTCCCACACGGGACGCCGGGCGAACCAGCCGCCGCGGCTTGCCCGGGGGACGGACCGGGTGGCAGTGTCCGTTCCGGCCGGATGCCCGGCGGAACGGACGAATGAGGGAAACATGGTGGAGGCGGACCCCCGGACCGTGGCGGCCGCACCGGCTGGGGTCGCGCGAGCCCGGGCCGGGATCGCGCAGGGCCTTCCGGCGCCGCTGGTGGCGCTGTGGGAGGTGACGGACGGCCTGCTCACCGACGCCGGTACGGCCGTGTACGCGGCCGGCTGCATCGGCGAACGCAACACCACCTACGAAGTCGCGCAGTACGCCCCGGGGTTCGTCCTCGTCGGGGACGACAGCGGCGGCCGCGGGTTTCTGCTGCGCGCCGGTCATCCCGGCTCGCCGGTGTTCTCCTCGGACCTGGGCGATCTGGACCCGGCGGACTTCGAGGTCGAGGCACCGGACTTCGCGTCCTGGCTCGCGGTGGTCTGCCCCGGTCTGGCCCCCGGTCCGCTCCCCGGTCTGGTTCCCTGACGAACGGCACCCGCACCCGCCGCACCCCCGCAGTCCCTCGCGGCCGCCGCGGTCTGTGGGGAACGGCCCCGCGGCGGCCGGTCGGACCTCGCCGGGGCGCCGGGCGCCGGGCGGGTCCGGGAGGAGGAGCCGGACCCGCCCGGGACCCTGCTGCGCCCCGCCGCAGCACCGTCTAACCCGCCGTCGGGCATCCAAACCCGGCAGCTCGCGCGGGCCGCCGTGAGCGCTCCCGATGGATCGTCGGGTACGTGCGTCGGTTCACGCATGCGGTCCCTCTCCCTCGCTCGACGGCCGGTCCGAATGCGTACCCGCGGTGGATCCGGCTCCCCGGCCCGTCCGGCCGCACCGGGGGCGAGGCGGCCTGTGCCACCTGTCGCGGAACCGGCCCCACCGGGACGCCGTCCGCGCCAGTGTTGCGGTGGTGCGAACGGGCGTTGCGGCGGGATCACGTATCCGCCAACAGGCCGATCCCATCATGTGGAAACCTTGATTCGGCCCCTCCGATCGTGGAAACCTCCTGTCGCCAGCACGCGCCGAGCCGAAGGGAGCAGCCAGATGACGACGCCTCAGCTGCTCACCCGAGCCGCGTCCTGTTGTCGGCGCTGACGCCTTCGGCGCCCTCCCTCCGTCCCCGGCCGGCCAGGCCGGTTGCCGTGTGGTGAGAACAGGTGCCGTCCGACGCGCTCCCGTCCGCCGTCGCCCCGGCGTGACCGCACGCCCACCGACATCCCTTTCCTCCTGATTTGCGAGCAAAGATGGCCCCGCAGCTCACCCCCGTCGTCCGCACGTTCCTCGACAGCCGCCCCGGCTTCCTGCTCGGTGAGGAGACCGGTGTCCGGGCCGCCTCCGGAGCGGTGCTCCCGGTGCTCGACCCCTCGTACGGCACACCGTTGGCGGAGGTCCCGGCGGCCGGGCCGGAGGACGTCGACCGGGCCGTCCGGCTGGCCGGGGCCGCCTTCGCCGACGGCCGCTGGCGGGCCAGGCCGCACCCCGAGCGGGCCGCCGTACTGCACCGGATCGCCGACCTGCTCCAGGCCAACGCGGAGCACTTCGGGCAGCTGGAGTCGCTGGACGCGGGCATCCCGCACGCGACGGCCCGGCACCTCGCGTACGGCGCCGCCGAAACGTTCCGGCACTACGCGGGCTGGACCGGCCGCCTCTACGGCGACGTCAACCCGACCGCGCCCGACGTGCACTCGTACACGCTGCGCCAGCCCGTCGGCGTGGTCGCGGCGATCGTGCCGTGGAACATGCCGCTGCTGATGGCCGCCTTCAAGCTGGCCCCCGCGCTGGCGGCGGGCAACAGCGTCGTCCTCAAGCCCGCCGAGCAGACCCCGCTGAGCGCCCTGCTGCTGGCCCGGCTGGCGCTGGAGGCGGGCCTGCCGCCCGGCGTGCTCGCGGTGCTCACGGGGGACGGCACGGCCGGTGCGGCGCTGGTCGACCACCCGGGGGCGGACCTCGTCGCCTTCACCGGCTCCACCGAAACCGGCCGGGCGATCCAGCGCGCCGCCGCCACGGGCGTGAAGCGGGTGCTGCTCGAACTGGGCGGCAAGAGCCCCAACATCGTCTTCCCCGACGCGGACCTGGACGCCGCCGTCGCCGCCGCCGGAGCGACCGCCTGGCAGCACTCCGGCCAGATCTGCTTCGCCGGCACCCGGCTGCTCGTCCACCGGTCGGTCCACGACGAGGTGGTGGAGCGCGTCCGCGCGGACGCCGCGAAGCTCACCGTCGGCCCGGCGTTCGACGAGGGCACCGACCTCGGGCCGCTGATCTCCGCGGCCCAGCTGCGCCGGGTCTCCGGCTACCTCGACCTGGCCCGCGAGGCCGGCCTCGACCCCGCCGGCCGGGTGCTCGACCGGCCCGGCCACTACGTCACCCCGACCGTGCTCACCGGGGTCGACCCGCACTCCCGGCTCGCCCAGGAGGAGATCTTCGGGCCGGTGCTCTCGGTGTTCGCCTTCGACACCGACGAGGAGGCGCTGCGCCTGGCCAACGGCACCGCGTACGGGCTGGCGGCCGGCGTCTGGACCAGGGACCTGAGCCGGGCCCACGCCTTCGCCCGGGACCTGCGCGCGGGCACCGTCTGGGTCAACACCTATGGCCTGCACGACTTCTCTGCCCCCTCGGGCGGCGCGGGCCAGTCCGGGCTGGGCCGCGAGCACGGGCGCGAGTGGATCCACGCGTACACCGAGCCGAAGGCCGTCCACGTCCAGCTCTGAGCACCGGGGCAGGCCCGTGCCCGCGCTACCCCACCAGCCCCGCAAGCCCCCCCACGAGGCAAGGAATTCATCACCATGGCAGAGTCGGCCGACTATGTGATCGTCGGCGGCGGCACCTCCGGCCCGGTGCTCGCCGCCAGGCTGGCCGAGGACCCGTCCGTCAGCGTGCTGCTGCTGGAGGCCGGCGGGCCGCTGACCCAGCGCGAGAGCCTGGCCCCCGCGCTCTGGCCGTACACCCTGGGCGGCGCCCTCGACTGGGGCTACGCCACCGTGCCGCAGCCCGGCCTGGACGGGCGCCGGGTGCCCTGGCCGCGCGGCCGGGTGCTCGGCGGCTCCTCCGCCCTCAACCTCGGCGGCTGGATCCGGGGCAACCGGGCCGACTACGACGCCTGGGCCGCGTACGGAGGCCCCGGCTGGTCCTGGGACACCCTGCTGCCGCTCTACCGCCGCGCGGAGGACAGCGGACGCGGGCCGGCGCCCTGGCGCGGCACCGGCGGACCGGTCCGGCTCCAGGAGGCGGGCCCGGCCGGCCCGTTGTACGAGGCCGTGCAGGCCGCCGTCGAGCAGGCGGGCTACGGCGGGAGGACCGACGTCAACGGGCCGGACCAGTTCGGCAGCGACACCCAGGAAATGATCTTCGTCGACGGGGTCCGGATCACGCCCGCCGCGGGCTACCTGGCCGATGCCGCCGCCGGGCACCGCCCCAACCTGACCGTCCGCACCGGAGTGCACGTCACCCGCGTCCTGTTCGAGGGCGATCGGGCGACCGGCGTGGCGCTCCAGGGCCCCGACGGGCCGGCCGAGATCCGGGCCCGCCGCGAGGTCGTCCTGGCGGCGGGCGCGATCGGCAGCCCGCAGCTGCTGCTGCTCTCCGGCCTCGGCCCCGCCGACGACCTGGCCGCCCTCGGCATCCCCGTCCGCGCCGACCTGCCCGGCGTCGGCGGCAACCTGCACGACCACCTGCGGGTGCCCTTCGTCGGCCTCGCCGCGCCCGGCGCCCCCGGGCCCGCCCCGGCCGTACCCACCGAGGAGAACCTGCGGCTCTGGGAGGACGGGCGGCGCGGCCCGCTGCGCGACCTCGCGGGCGGGGGAGTGGCCTTCCTGCGCACCGACCCCGCGCTCACCGCCCCGGACGTCGAACTGCTGCTCGGCACCGGACCGCAGCCCGGCCACGACCCCGCCCGCACCGGCTACCTGCTCGCCCCGGTCGTCCTCCAGCCGCGCAGCCGGGGCCGGTTGCGGCTCGCCTCCGCCGACCCGGGGGACGCCCCGCTGCTCGACCCGGGCTACCTCGGCGACCCGGCCGACCTGAACACCCTGGTCGCCGGGTTGCGCGCGGCCCTGCGGGTCGCCGCCCAGCCGGCGCTGCGCCCCTGGACGGCCGAGCAGACGCTGCCCGCCGACGCCACCGACGAGCGGCTCGCCGCCCACGTCCGGGCCACCGCCGACACCGTGTTCCACCCCGTCGGCACCGCCCGGATCGGCCGGGACGACGACCCGGACGCCGTGGTCGACCACGCCCTGCGGGTGCGCGGCGTCCAGGGCCTGCGGGTGGCCGACGCCTCGGTGATCCCGGTGATCACCCGGGGCCACACCATGGCGCCCGCCGTCCTCGTCGCCGAACGCGCCGCCGACCTGATCCGGCGCTGACCCCGTTACCGACCCCGCCCCCGGCCCCGGCCCGACGCCGGTCCCGTCCCCGATCCCTGGGAGCCCCCGCATGACCCCCGCCCCCGACGCCCCCGACGCCCGCGTCCGCCTGCTCTGGTACCTGACCAGCCCCGACGGCCCGCTGCCCTGGGAGGAGAGCGGCCGCTGGCCCACCGGCTTCGGCCACCTGCGCGAGCTGGCCCGCACCATCGACCGGCTCGGCTACTACGGCGCCCTGCTCGGCACCGGCCGCGACGACGGCCTGACCGTCACCGCCGCCCTGCTCGGCGACACCGAGCGGCTGCGCTTCCTGCCCGCCGTCTACCCCGGCCTGCACTCCCCGGCCAAGCTCGCCCAGATCGCCGACACCCTCCAGCGCTTCTCCGGCGGCCGGCTCCTCTTCAACGTCGTCAACGGGCAGGACGCCACCCTGGCCGGGTACGGCGTCCACTACGAGCACGACGAGCGCTACGACTTCAGCGCCGAGTACTGGGACGCCTACCGCCGGGTCCACCGGGGCGAGCACCAGGCGTACGAGGGCCGCTACGTCCGGCTCGCCGCGCGGCCCGACGACGAGGGACCGCTCTCGCCCTGGCCCAACGACCCGGTGCCGGTGCCGCTCTGGGGCGCGGGCACCTCGCCCGCCGGAGTCGCCCACTCCGTCGGGCTGCTGGACACCTACCTCAGCTTCGCCGACACCCCCGCCCGGCTCGGCGAGAAGTTCCGCCGGGTCGGCGCCGAGGCAGCCAGGCTCGGCCGCACCCTCAACTACGGCACCCGGTTCCAGATCATCGTCCGGGAGACCGAGGACGAGGCCTGGGCCGCCGCCGAGGACCTGCTCCACCGCACCGGCCACCGCACCGCCGTGGACCTCGCCGGGTGGAACCTGCGCGGCCGGTCCCTCGACGACTTCCGCACCGAGGACCCGGCCGTCGAGCGCCGGCTCGCCGCGCTGCGCGCCGGGCGGCTGCCGGAGGTCCGCGACCTGGAGGTCCACCCCAACGTCTGGACCGGGCCCAGCCTCTTCGGCTTCGACGTGGTCTCCCCGGCCTCCGGCACCTACCTGGTCGGCAGCGCGGAGAACGTCGCCGCCCGGATCCGCGAGTACCGCGCGGCGGGCGTCGAGTCGTTCATCCTCTCCGGCTTCCCGCTGATCGAGGAGGCCCACCGGGTCGCCGACCTGCTCTTCCCGCTGCTCGACCTGGACCACGCCGACCCCGCCGACCACGCCGACCCTGCCGCTCCCGCCGCGACGCCCGCCGCCGCACCCGCCCTTCACGCCTGAGGACCCGCCACCATGCCCAGCCACCGCGTACTCACCGCCGCCGCGCTCGCCGCCGCCACCGCCCTGGCCGCCACCGCCTGCGCCCGGCCCGACCACGGCCCCGCCGCCGGAGCCGGCTCCGCCCCGCCGGGCGCCGTCAAGAACCAGGCCGCCGTGGACGCCGCCAAGGCGTTCCTGGCGCCCTACCTCACCCGGACCGCCACCTGGAACGGCCCGGCCGACTCGCCGCCGGTCGCCCCCGGCAAGACCATCGTCTACCTCAACCGCTGGACCTTCTCCGAGACCAACACCTACGTGGTGGAGACGGCCAGGAAGATCGCCGACTCGCTCGGCTGGAAGTTCGTCGCCGTCGACGTCAGCAAGGACTTCAACGCGGGCGTCACCCAGGCCCTCCAGCTCAAGCCGGACGGTCTGATCTCCATGGTCACCGAGGGCGACGCCGACAGCGCCGCACTCGCCCAGATCGCCGCCGCCAAGGTGCCGCACATCGACTTCACCCTCGGCACCACCGACTACAACCTCAGCAACCCCGGCATCAGCCACATCATCGACTACCACTACTACGACCAGGGCCGGATCACCGCCGCCCAGGCCGTCGTCACCACCGGTGGCGACGCCCGGCTCGGCCTCTTCCGGACCGCCCCCAACTCCTCCAACCGCCAGGAGATCCAGGGCATCAAGGACTGGTTCGCGCAGAACGGCGGCGGCGCCGTCGCCGCCGACCAGCAGATCCCGGACGGGCTCCACGGCACCCCCCAACTCGGCCAGGCCGCCGTCGCGTTCGTCCAGGGCCACCCCGAACTCAACGTCCTCTGGCACGAGTACGACGGCATCGCGATCAGCGCGGTGCCCGCCATCCGCGCCGCCGGGCTGGCCGCCAAGGTGCCGCAGATCTCCAACGAGGGCGATGCGCCCACCCTCAACTTCATCCGCACCGGCGCCGGCCAGATCGCCGACGTCGCGCCCTCGTACGGCTGGGCCACCTACGCGGCCTTCGACGACCTCAACCGGATCTTCAACAACGTCGAACCGCCCAAGGACGACGGCGTCCCGCTGCGCCTGCTCACCAAGGACAACCTGCCGCCCGAGGGCGAGCGCTTCGACGGCGGCTACGACTACGCGGGCCACTACCGCAAGTTGTGGGGTGTGAAGTGAGCCGGGCCCCGAGCGCCGCCCCGAGCGCCGCGCCAAGTGATGCCCCGAGCGCCCCGGCCGGGGCCGGGAGCGCCGCCGCGCTGGAGGTCCGCGGGCTGAGCAAGTCCTTCGGCGCCAACCGGGTACTGCGCGACCTCGCCTTCGCGCTGCGCCCCGGCGCCGTCACCGCGCTGCTCGGCGAGAACGGCTCCGGCAAGTCCACCCTGGTGAAGGTCCTGGCGGGCGTCCACGCCCCGGACGGCGGCGAACTGGTCGTCCACGGCGAGCCCTTGGCCCTGCCCCTCACCCCCGACCGGGCCCGCGCCGCCGGGCTGCGCTTCCTCCACCAGGACCTCGGCCTGGTCGAGGAGTTGACCGTCGCCGACAACCTGGCGCTCACCCTGCGCGAGCGCCGCCCGGCGCTCGCGCCCGTCAACCGGCGGGCCGAGGCGGCCCGCGCCGTCGAACTCCTGGACGCCTTCGCGGTGGCCGCGCCCGCCGGAGCCCATGTGGCCGACCTGCCCGCCTCGCAGCGCGGCATGCTGGCCGTCGCCCGGGTCTTCGGCGACGTGGGCGCGACGCCCGTCGTCTTCCTGGACGAGCCGACCGCCGCCCTCGCCGCGGACGACGTGGCCCGGCTGTACACGGCCGTCCGGCGGATCGCCGAGCGCGGCGCGAGCGTGGTGCTGATCTCGCACCGGCTGGAGGAGGTGCTGGAGGTCGCCGACCAGATCCTCGTCCTGCGCGACGGGCGCCTGGTGGCCGACCGGCCCAATCAGGGCCTGACCGTCGCCCGGCTGGTGGAGGACATGACGGGCCGCCCGCCGGCCCCCGTCGACACCGCCGCGCCGTCCCCGGCCGCGGGGGAGCCGGTGCTGGCCGTCCGCGGCCTGCGCGGTGCCCGGCTGCACGGCGTCGACCTGGAGCTCCACCCCGGCGAGGTGCTCGGCGTCACCGGCCTGGTCGGCTGCGGGCGCAGCGAACTCGCCCGGATCGTCGGGGGCTCCCAGCGCCCCGCCGGCGGCGCGGTCGAGGTCGACGGGCGACCCCGGACCTTCCGCTCGGCCGCCGACGCGATCGCCGCCGGGATCGTCAGCGTGCCGCAGAACCGCCACCTCCAGGGCGTGATCCTCGACCTCACCGTCCGGGAGAACCTCACCCTCGGCGACCTGCGCCCGGTCAGCGGGCGCTGGGCCGTCAGCGGCGCCCGGGAGCGCGCCGAGGCGCGGCGGCTGATCGAGGAGTTCGACATCCGCCCCGGCGACCCCGAGGCCGACGTCCGCTCGCTGAGCGGCGGCAACCAGCAGAAGGTCGCGCTCGCCCGCGCCGTCCGGCTCGCGCCCCGCGTCCTGGTCCTCGACGAGCCGAGCCAGGGCATCGACATCGGCGCCCGGGAGGGCATCGCCCGGGTCGTGCGGCGGCTCAGCGAGGACGGCGTCGCCGTGCTGCTCGCCACCTCCGACCTGGACGAGCTGATGGACCTCGCCGACCGGGTCGTCGTCCTGGACCGGGGCCGGGTCACCGCCACCGTCCCGATGGCCGGCACCGGGCGCGCCGAGCTCTTCCACGCCATCACCGCCTCGGCCGGTGCTCCCGCCGCCGGCTCCGCAGCCCAGAAAGGCACCGCCGCATGAGCGCGCAGGCCGCTGCCCCGTCCGCCCCGTCTACTTCGTCCGCCCCTTCTGCCCCTTCTGCCCCTTCCGGCCCTTCCGGCCCGTCCGCCCCGTCCGTCCGGTCCAGGACCGCCCTGCGGCTGGCGGCCCAGTGGTCGCTGGCCGGGCTGCTGCTCGCCTTCGTGGTCTTCTTCTCGATCGCCCGGCACGGCCAGTTCGACACCGGCACCAACGCCCGGGCGATCCTCTACGCCCAGTCCGTCACCGTGGTCGTCGGCATCTCGGCGATGATCTCGGCGACCGTCGGCGAGATCGACATCTCGATCGGCGCCGTGATGACCACGAGCGGCGTCCTCACCGCCTGGGCGTACGGCCAGGGCTGGTCCACCCTCCCGGCGGTCGGCCTCGGCCTCGCCTCCGGCCTGGCCGCCGGGGCGCTCAACGCGCTGCTGATCGTGCGCGGGCGGATCAACTCCTTCATCGCCACCCTGGCCGTGACCACGCTGCTCACCGGCTTCGCCCAACTGGTCACGGGCGGGCTGACGCTCTACAAGTCCATCCCGAACGGCTTCAACGACGCGGTGGCCTCCACCGTCGCGGGCATCCCGCTGATGGTGCTGTACGCCGCCGCGATCGCCGGTCTGCTCGGCTATCTGATCTCCCGCACCCCGTTCGGCCGGCGGATGCGCGCCAGCGGGACGGGCCGGGAGGCCGCCGAACTGGTCGGCATCCGGACCTCGCGGTATGTCACGGCCGGGCTGATGACCGGCGCGTTCGTCGCCGCGGTGGCCGGGGTGCTGAACACCGCCCGCCTCCAGTCGGCCGGCCCCGACGGCGGCTCGGCGGTGATGCTGGGCTCGATCGCCGCCGTCTTCCTCGGCGCGGTGGTCTCCCCGCGCGGCCATCTCAACGTCGGCGGCACCGTCCTGGCGGTCCTGACGCTGGGCATCGGCATCTCGGGGCTGACGATGATGGGCGCGCCCTCCTGGGTGCCGGACGTCTTCAACGGCCTCGCCCTGATCGCCGCCCTGCTGATCTCCCGGGCGGGCCGCCGCACAACGAGGTGACCGCACGGACCACGCGGGCCCTGCTTGGAAATTCACTGCCGTGAGGCGCCAACGTCGCGTTGTCACATCTCTATTGCGCACCCATGGGGATGGCTAGCATGGGCGCTCCGCAAGGGATCAGCCAAGGTGAATGGGAGGAACCACCCATGAGTGCACTGGTACTGGACATCCGCGACGCCGGCCTGCTGGACATCGACGACGAGGTGATCGCGTTCGAGGACGAGTTCGACGCGGACCTCGCTCCGGCGGCGTGTCTCGCCGACCCGTTCGTCACCTACGTTCCGACACGGTTCGACTGTGCGGTGAACTCCTGACCTTCGCCGCGCACATGGCCACCGGGGACACCGGGGCCACCGGGTGACCGCCGCGCGGGCGACCGTGCGGCGGTCACCCACGCGGTGTGCGGAGCGCGCCGGGCCGGACCGGGGGGAGTGGAGGACGAGTGCCGTCAACAGCACCGGCGGGCGCACAGCCGGACCCGGGTACGGCCGAGGCCCTGCGGGAACGGATCGCGGCCCTGGTGGCGTCCGAGCCCGGCGTGCGGCGTCAACTGCATTGCGATGACGACTGGTTGTACCTGCACGACCCGGACATGCCGGTGCTCGCCCACGGCTGGAAGCTGCATGTCTCGGCCCGCCCCGACCAGTTCCCCCGGCTGCTCGACCTGGTGCTCCCGGTCCTGCTCCGCCGCACCTGCGACGCCAAGTTCGCCGCCGGCGTCGCCGTGCTGCGCGAGCTGAACTCCGGGCTGCGCGCCGCGGCCGCCGTCGGCAAGGCGGTCACGGTGTACCCGCCCGAGGGTGAAGTGGTCTTGCTCGGAACGGAGTTGGCGAACGCGCTGGCCGGCTGGGACGGGCCGAGGGTGGTCAGCGACCGGCAGGTGCGGGCGGACGCTCCGGTCTACTACCGCTACGGCCTGTTCCGGGTCGCCGCCGACGACTCGGCGCTCACCATGGCCGGCCCGGACGGGCGGACGTTTCCCGGCCTGGCCGAGGCCAGGTACCGCCAACCACCGTGGGTGAGCGACCCGTTCGCCCCGTACCCCGCCGCTCGGCCGGCGACCACCCGGGTCGGCGACGGCCGCTACCGGATCACCGCCGGGATCACCCGCTCGCCGAACGGCCATGTGTACCGCGCGGTCGAGGCCGCCACCGGGCGGGAGCTGGTGGTCAAGCAGGCGCGGGCCTTCGTGGCCGAGGACGCCGCCGGCATCGACGCGCGTGGCCGCCTCCGGCACGAGCGCCGGGTGCTGGCCGCGCTGGCGGGTGTGCCCGGGGTGCCGCAACTGGTCGACTACTTCCGGCACGGCACGGACGAGTACCTGGTGAGCGGCGGCTGCGGGCCGCGCGACCTGCGCCGGGACGTGCTCGAATCCGGTCCGTACGACGCTTCCACCGGCGGCGGGGACGGCCGCGGGCGTGACTGGTGGTCGCTGGCGCGCGGCCTGGTGCGGGTGCTGGACGCGGTGCACGCGCACGGCGTGGTGATGTGCGACCTGAAGCCCGCGAACGTCGTGCTGGACGCGTCGGGCGGGTGTTCGCTGGTGGACTTCGGGGTCAGCGCCCTCGACGGCGAGTGCCCCGGCGGGGCGACCCCGGGCTACGGGCTGCCCGGCGCGCTGGACGCCCAACCCGCCGACGACTACTACGCGTTGGGGACGACGCTGCACTACGCGCTCACCGGTCTCGACCCGGTCGTGATCGACCCGGACCACGCGACCAACCGCGACCGCACCCTGGCCTGCCTCACCGGCGTGCTCTCCGATCCCCACCATCCGGCGGCCGCACTGGTGGTGGGCCTGCTGAGCTTCGACGCGGAGGAGCGCACGGCCGCCGCGGCGGCGCTGCGGGGCGGCGGGAGGCTGCCCGTCCGCGCCTCGGTCCGCCCGCCCCGCGTCACCGCCGGGCTGCTCGGCGACCTCGTCGACCACACGGTCACCGACTGCGTGCGGATGGCCCGCGAGCTGGTCGCCGCCGACCCCCGGAGCGGGGAGCCGCGCGTCCTGCTCTCGTTCTACGACGGCGGCGCCGGCCTCGGCCTCGAACTGCTGCAGCACGCCGAGCGCCCGGACGCCCGCGCCGCCGCCGCCTCGCTGGCGCGCTGGACGGCCGCCCACCCGGCACTCGGCCGTCTCAACCCCGCTCTCTACGAAGGCCGGACGGGCGTCGACCTCTTTCTCGCCCACGCGGCCGATCTGCTGGGTACCGCTCCGCCGGCCTTCGCGGAGTGGCACCCGGCCGACGGCTGCCCGACGGACCAGACCGCCGGAGCGGCCGGCGTCGGCACCGGTCGGCTGCTGCTGGCCGAACGGGCGCGCGCGGCCGGCCGCGCCGGGGAGGCGGAGCGGCACCTCGCGGTGGCGGCGGCGTGTGCCCGCCGTCTGGTCACCGGCCCTCCCGCCGGGCCCCGGGAGACGCCCAACCCCGGCACCGCGGCACTCGCCGAGGGCTTCGCACACGGCCGGGCCGGCCTCGCCCACTTCCTCCTCGCCCTGCCCGATGCCCTGCCCGATGCCCTGTCCGGCGCCCTGTCCGGCGCCCTGCCTGACGCCGGGCCCGAGGCCGCCGCGCGCCGCATCGTCGACGCCCTCGCCGACGACATCCCGCGCCTCGTCGAAGCCGCCGCCCGCCCCGGGGCCACCCGCCGCTACGGCTCCTGGTGCCGGGGCCTGGCCGGCATCGGCACGGTGCTCGTCCAGGCGGGCCGCCACTACGGCGAGGACGGGTACGTCACCCTGGCCACCGACGCGGCGGCCGCCTGCCGCGCGCTCGCCCCGAGGATGGGCCTGGTCGTCCAGTGCTGCGGCCTCGCGGGCGTCGGGGAACTCCTGATCGACCTGGCCCTGACCACCGGGGACGAACAGCACTGGCACGCCGCCGAGGAGATCGCCGGCTTGATCCTGACCCGCGGCGGCGGCCCGGTGGGCTCTCCGGTCTTCCCCGGCGGCAACCCCGCCACCGAGTCCGCAGCCTGGGCCGTCGGCACCGCCGGGGTGCTCTCCTTCCTGCGCCGCCTGCACCGCCGCGGCGGCCCGAGGCTCGGCATGCTGCTCCAGAGCTGATCCGCGACCACGGCGGCAAGACCGTCGCGGTTGCCCAGGTCAGCGCCGCGTGGCTCGGAGTGGGAAGTCGGCGGGTCCGACTTCCTGGTCCGCCGGCCGACCGCCCCGAGCCGGCCTCGGCCGTGGCCTGAACGAGCAGCGAGGAACGCGGCGCTGCTGCGAAGCGCATCCGGCTGCCACAGCAGGCACGGGGTGAGCAGACAGCCGGGCGCGCCGATGACCACCGGCTCGGACGGTTGTAGCCGACCCGCTCGGCCTTGCTGGGCTTGTGGCTGAAGCGGGCCTGCGGATCGTGCGGGGAGACGAGCTCCACCGATGACCACGGGGCCGGGGCCGGGGCGGGGGGGCAGGGTTCCCGTCGGCAGCTGCTGCGGACGGTGAGTGCGAGGGACTGTGGCGCCTGCTCAGCCGGTGCCGAGAACGGCCGGTACCTGTCCGTCAACGATGGGGCCGGTGACGCGGTGTCCTGCCGGACGCCTCCGAGCCGGTGTCGTACGGCCGGGGAGCCGCCCGGCAGGCCGGGGGGAGTCAGACGGCCGTGCGGCCGCCGTCCACGGGCAGTACGGCGCCGTGGACGAAGCTCGCCGCGTCGCTGGCCAGGTAGGCGATCGCTTCGGCGATCTCCTCCGGTTCGGCCGGTCGACCGGCCGGGGCCTGGGAGGCCAGGGCGCCGAGCTCCTCGCCCATGCCGGCCGTGCCCTCGGTGCGCACCGGCCCGGGGCGGACGGCGTTGACCCGCACCCCGCGCGGGCCGTACTCCGCGGCCCACGCCTTGGTCAGCAGTTCGACGGCCGCCTTGCTCGACCCGTACAGGGCCATGCCCGCGGCCCCGTACGCGGCGACCATGGTGCTCACATTGACGATCGCACCGTGGCCCCGTTCGGCCATCGCCGGCGCGAGTTCCGCCACCAGGTGGAACGGCGCCTTCACATTCAGCGCGTAGACGGTGTCGACCTCGCTCTCCGCCGCCTTCTCAGTGGGCCCGAACGGGTAGACGCCCGCGTTGTTCACCAGGATGTCGACCCGGCCGCCGCCCAGGTCCACGGCTTGCCGGGCCAGTTGCCGCACCAGCCGCGCCTCGCGCAGATCGGCGGCGACGAAGTCGGCGCTGCCGCCGCCGGCGCGGATGGCGGCGACCACGGACTCGCCGCGGGAGCCGTCGCGGCCGGCGACCAGTACATGCGCTCCCCGCTGCGCCAGCAGCGCCGCGGTGGCGGCACCGATGCCGCTGGTCGCGCCGGTCACCAGGGCCACGCGCCCGGTCAGATCAAACGAACCCATGAGGTTGTCCTCCGTGTCGGAAAGGGTGAGCTGACATACGGGGAAGCGCTCCTTCCCCGAGGGATTCCGTTCTCGTCATCGGCGATTCCCGGGGCCCGCTTGACCAACGACCACAGCGTGCGGCGGCCGAACAACCGACCCCGGTTGAGGTTCCCGTCCGGGGAGCGGATCGTGGGAGCGTCCCGGTCCGTCGTGCCGCGCGGCCCCGAGCAGGCGCGCGGCAGCCGAGCAGCCGTGCGCCACCCGAGCAGGGGCGAGCACGAGCACCCGAGGGGAACCCATGGCGTCCAGCAGACGCAGTCGCCTCCGCGCCGCCGCGGCGTTCACCGCGGCGGTCCTGGTGGCCGGCTGCTCCTCCTCTCGTCGAAGGCGAACGCGCGGGCGGCGGCGGAATCCGGCAGGTCGACGATGTGCACGCTGCCGGTGGGCGTGCCGCCGTCGCTGGAAAGGGTCGGGCCGCGGGCGATCATCTCCGTCGCGTACCGGTCCATGTAGGCCCAGTGCTCTTCCAGCAGTTCCTCGCGCAGCCCCTCGGAGCCGGGCCGATCGCGGTGGTGGACGAGGAACTCCGTGCCCGTAGGCTCTCTTGAACGAGGTAACCAGGTCGAGCGGATTTCATGGCGACGGCCGCTCGGCAGCCTCAACCGTTGACGGTCCTGCTCGTGACGACCTCGAACGCCGGGCCCTGTCCGCTAAAGTGAGGGCCGGGCCGTGACTGGCGCTGAGGTGGAGTACCACCGGGGAGCGGCCTGGCACTCTGTCGATGCCGTGCGCCTGGGCGACTCACCGTGAGGCTCAGGAGTGGCACGTGGCTTGGACAGAGACAGCTCGCCTGATGGACGGCACCGGTCTTGCCCGCCGCATCATCGAGAGCAGCACCGCGGCTGCCGCAGACCTCCGCCGACGCACCGGGACCGCCCCGTGCCTGGCTACCGTGTTGGTCGGAGAAGATCCGGCTTCGGTGACCTACGTCCGAATGAAGCGAGCCCGGTGCGAGAAGTCGGGCATCACGTCACGGCATGTGGCCCTGCCCGCCTCGATCAGCACCAGCGGCCTGATCGAAGCCGTCACCGACCTCTCCCAGGACGCCGGCGTGCACGGCATCCTGCTGCAACACCCCGTGGGTGCACACATCGACGAACGCGCCGCCTTCGAAGCGATCGCTCCGGACAAGGACGTCGACGGGGTGACCATGCATTCCTTCGCGGCGATGGGCTTCGGCCTTCCGGGCTTCGTGTCCTGCACCCCCGGAGGAATCATGCGTCTGCTGGAGGAGTACGACGTGGACCTCGCCGGGAAGCACGCGGTCGTGGTAGGACGCAGCGCGATCCTGGGCAAGCCCGCAGGCATGCTCCTGTTGGGACGCGATGCCACGGTGACGTACTGTCACTCGCGTACCACCAATCTGTCCGCGATCGTTCGGGAGGCCGACATCCTGCTCGCCGCGGTTGGACGGCCGCGTTTCATTACCGGCGCGGACATCAAGCCCGGTGCGGTGGTGATTGATGCGGGATACAACCCGGGCAACGTCGGGGACGTGGACTTCGAGACCGCCAGGAACCGGGCAAGTCTGATCACCCCCGTCCCCGGAGGTGTCGGCCCCATGACCATCGCCGTGCTCCTTGCCCAGACGCTGGAGGCGGCGTCACGTCAGCTCGGGACGAGTTGACGTGGGCTCTCGTGGGCCGGGCCGTCGCCCACGAGAGCCCTGGCTCACCGACACACCCCGGGCCCGCACCCGCACCAGCCGCCTCGAAGTGCTTCGCCCCGCCTGACCAGAGACGGGGCGAAACGACAGAGTTCGAATTCCACCAGCATCGTGCCGGGGCCCGATGCGCGGCCGCGGCATCGTCCCCGGTTACCGGGGCGGGTGGTGTAGTCGTTCTCGCCGTTCCACTCGTTTTCGACCCGCAGAGCGACCGGCTTCGGTAAGGGCGGACGGGGGCGAGGGTGGGTATGGCCGTCAGACGACGACGCGCGTGGGCAGGGCGTCGGCCCGTCCGTAGGCCAGGACCTCCGGGAGGACCTCGCGGAACCGGGCGAGGTCCTCGGCCGGCGCCTCGATGGTGGCCTCGATCTCGGGGTCGTCCAGCCCCAGGGCCGCCAGGTCCGAGGGGTCCAGGCTCACCCGGAGGACGTTCCCGGTCAGCACGACTTCGCGCACACATCCGTACGCGGTCCCCTGATCGGCCGTGACCAGGCAGTGGGTGTCGAATCCCAGGGCGATGTCCTGCTCGTCCGGCTCTTCTTCGCCGGACATGAACAGCAGGATGAAGCCGCTGCCGTCCGCGTGCTCGGCGAGGCCGGCCTCGGCGAAGTAGCTGTCGGGGTCCGTATCCGCAGCGGCGGCCCGGGCGGTGAACCGATAGGTCATGGCACGGTTCTATCAGGGGCGCTCATCGAGGTCGGGCGGAGGGTTGGACGGGTACGGGGCGTGGCAACGGGTCAGCGGGGGCGCGCCGGGGCGAAGGGGATGCCGGAGGTCAGGCCGCGGTGGCCGATCATCAGGGACTCGCCGAGGAAGCTCACCCCGATGGAGAGCTGGACGGGGCGTGCGTTCTCGTGCATGCCCAGCTTCGCCGCCAGGGCGCCGAAGCCGGCCGTGACCGCCAGGGTGCCGATCACGGCGAGGAAGGTCCGGCCGGTGTAGCGCTGCCACAGGACGCCTTCCCTTTCGAGGAGTTGGACGGTGGCCCCGCGGAGTGCGCCGAGTACCGCACCGAGGGCGCTGCCGGTGACGACCCAGATGAGGTCGGTGCCGGTCAGGTCCTTCGCCTTGGTCAGGGACAGGATGCCGATCCCGGTCAGGATCACCGGGGCCGCGAAGAGGTCCCTCGCGTTGACCGGTTCGCCGGTCAGCCGTTTGATCACGACCGCGGTCACGACCACCGCGACGATCGCGGTGAGCAGCCAGGGGTTCACGCACGTACCACCCATCTTTATGGCAGGGTCGAGCTAAAAAGATGTTAGCTCGGCCGTGCTATAACGGCAATGTGCCCAAGATCGTCGATCCCGTCGCCCGCCGCAGATCAGTGGCGCAGGCCGTCCTGTCCGTGGCCGCCCGGCACGGGCTGGAACACGCGTCGCTGCGCAACGTCGCCGACGAGGCCGGACTCGCCATCGGCTCGGTCCGCCACTACTTCGCCGACCACGAGGAGTTGATGACCTTCACGATGCGCGAGCTCGGTCAGCGCATCGGCGACCGCGTCCGCGCGCACGCCGAGCGGCTTCTCGCCCCCGACGGCCCCACCGACCGGCGGGCCGTGACGGAGAAACTCCTGGCCGAGTTCCTTCCCCTGGACGAGGTCCGTCGCCAGGAGGCCGCACTCTGGCTCGCCTTCACAGCCGCGGCACACACCCGCCCCGAACTCCGGCCCTGTGCGGCCGAGATGCAGGACGGCATGCACGCCCTGCTGTCCCGCGTGCTGCACGAAGCCCGGCGCGCCGGCGGGCTGCCGGGCGGCCTGGACATCGAACTGGAGAGCACGCGACTGGCCGCCCTCCTCGACGGACTCACGATGCAGGCGACGCTACGACCGGACCGTTACCCGCCGGAGCTGCTCCAGCAGGTGGTGCGGCGGCACCTGGACGCACTCAAAGCGGGCAGCTGACCTCCGGGCGGTGAGCTCGGCACGCCCGGTCCGGGGGGGCGGGTGGCACGGCCAGGGCCGCTTCGGGCCGCTGCGCGAAAAATCGTGCGGGCATCGTCCGGAGGATCACGCAGACTGGCACCGTGACTGACATCAGCGTCGAGCTCGTACGCACTCTGGTCTCCGAACAGTTCCCCGAGTGGGGTGACCTTCCGGTCCGGCCGGTGGTCCGTCAGGGCTGGGACAACCGGACCTTCAGACTCGGCGAGCAGCTGGCCGTGCGCCTGCCCAGCGCCGAGGGCTACGTGGCCGGCGTCGAGAAGGAGGACCGCTGGCTGCCCGTCCTGGCGGAGCACCTGTCGATACCCGTACCGGTACCGGTCGCGACCGGTCGCCCGGCGGCGGGCTATCCGTTTCCGTGGTCGGTGCGGCGCTGGTTGCCGGGAGAGACGGTCGAGGCCGCCACGGGCCTTGACCGGATGCGGCTGGCGCGCGACCTCGGGGCGTTTCTGACCGCCCTCCGGAACGTCCCCGCCGAGCAGGGCCCGGCCGCCGGCGGTCACTCCTGTGGCCGGGGCTGCCACCCCGGCGTCTACGGCGACCAGGTCGAGTGCGCGCTCGACCGGCTCAAGGATGTCGTCGATGTCGCGGCGTGCCAGGCCATTTGGGCGAGCGCGATGGAATCGGCCTGGCCGTTCCCGCCGACCTGGTTCCACGGTGACGTCGCCGTCGGGAACCTGCTCACCACCGACGGAAAGCTGTCCGCGGTCATCGACTTCGGCACCTGCGGCGTCGGCGATCCCGCCTGCGACCTCGTCATGGCGTGGACGTTCTTCGTCGGTGACGAGCGGAGAGCATTCCGGGAGGCCGTCGACCTCCCCGACGACACCTGGCGACGGGCGCGGGGGTGGGCGCTGTGGAAGGCGCTGGTGACCATGGCCGGACTGTCCAGCCCCGACCCGGAAGGCGCCCAGAGCCGGATTCTCGTCCAGGTGATCGAGGATCCGCTCATCGACTGATCAGGGGCCGGCCCGGCCGAGCTCGGTGTATCTGGGGGGAGAGGAATGGGAAGTCGGTGGGGCCGACTTCCCGGTCCGGTTTCAGGGGTTGGGAGTTGAGGGTGGGGCTGGGCTTGGGGTTGGAGGGGCGGTGGTGAGGGTCTGGATGCGGGGGACGGGGTCGGGGAGTCGGTGGGGAGCGGCCGGGTAGACCCAGGCCGTGAGAGCGAGGAGGAGGGTCAGCGGGAGAAGGGTGAAGGCGCCGACGGCGCTGGGCGTGAGGGGGCGCTCAGGCGGCATGGGGGGCGTGGGCGGGGAGGTCGAGCTCGGCCCAGACCGTCTTCGCGTTCGGCAGGCGGGGGATGGTGCCCCAGCGGTCGGCGAGCGCGTCGACCAGGGTCAGGCCACGCCCGGTCTGGGAGTTGGCGGTGCAGGTCGTCGGGATGACGGGGAGGCGGTCGCCCCGGCAGTCGGACACCTCGATCCGGAGGACGGTGCCGCCCTCGGGGGTGGTGGTGAGGGTGAGGGAGAGTTCGAACCTCCGCCCCGGGAGCCGCCCGTGGGTGCACGCGTTGGCCGCGAACTCCGCGATGATCAGGAGCGCGGCGTGGAACGGCTCGGTGGCGGTGGCATCCAGGCGCCAGGAGGTGAGCTGGTGTCTGGCGATGCGTCGGCAGACCGCAGCGCCCTTGGGGGAGGCGGGGAGTTGGGTGGTGTGGGTGCGTGGAGTCGCGATGTCGAGGGGAATTTCGGACTTCATGAGACAAAGCCTGCCGGGTTGGAAGTACCCTGACCATGCCGCAGGTGAGTACGGTACGTGCTTGTGCGAGTGCGCACGGTTGCTTGTCTTGCTTGGCGGGCGTGACCTGAATCGGACGCAAGGTACGGGGTGATCGCAGTGGGCGGAGTGCGTGGTGGCGGCGAGAGCGGCGAGGCGCGGCCGGAGTTGACGGAGGACCTCGGGGAGGTTTCGGACTTCTACCGGGCGATCGGCAAGCAGATCAAACTGCTCCGGGAGCAGGCTGGCCTGACGCAGAAGCAGCTGGCCGACCACGTCGGCTACGGCGAAGCCCTGATCGGATCGGTGGAGCGAGGGAGACGAACCCCTCAGCCGGAGTTGCTGGACTCGGCGGACAAACTCCTCGATGCGAGAGGCCTGTTGAGCAGCGTGAAGGACGACGTCCTCCGCGCCAAGGCCAAGGCGCGGGTGCGGCACCCCGCGTGGTTCCGGGACTATGCGGGGCTGGAGGCGGAGGCCATCGAGATCCACGACTTCAGCACGCTGCTGATCCCGGGCCTTCTCCAGACCGAAGCTCATGCTCGGGCGCTGTACGAGATGCGGCAGCCGCTGCTGTCGGAAGAAGTGATCGAGATGCGGGTCGCCGCTCGGATGGCCCGGCAGGAGATCCTCACGCGATGGCCCCGGGCGATGTTCAGTTGGGTGATCGACGAGAGCGTGCTCCAGAGGCCTCTGGGTGGGTGGGGCGTGCACGCGGGCCAGCTCCGCCGACTGCTCGAGGTCGGACAGACACGTGGCATGGTGATCCAGGTCTTGCCCCTGGACAGGACCGAGCACGCGGGCATGGGCGGCTCGTTCAAGCTCTTCACCCCCAAGGGCCGGTCGCAGACCGGCTACATCGAGGTTCAGACGAGCAGTAGGCTGATCACCGATCAGGACGAAGTCCGTATCATGAACGCACGGTACGGCACCCTCAGGGCGCAGGCCCACACTCCGCAGGAGTCCCTGGCCTTGATCGAGAAGATGCTGGGAGAACGATGAGCACGAAGCTGGCATGGTTCAAGAGCAGCTACAGCAGCAACGAGGGCGGCGACTGCGTCGAGGTTGCCGAGGCGCCCGGTACCGTTCATGTGCGTGATTCGAAGGACAAGAGCGGTCCGCAGCTGGCGTTCGAGCCGGCCGCGTGGAAGGCGTTCGTGGAGTTCGCCGCCGCTGCCTCGATCTGAGGCTCCCCAACGGCTCGCCGCTGGTCAGCGGCGGGCCGTTGGCGTACCGTCGAGCCGTCCGCGTTGTCCCAGGGATGGGGGAGCAGTGAGCACGGAACTGGCGTGGTTCAAGAGCAGCTACAGCGGCAACGACGGTGGCGCCTGCGTCGAGGTCGCGTGGCGCAAGAGCAGCTACAGCAGCAACGACGGTGGCGAGTGCGTTGAGGTCGCCGAGGTGCCCGGTACCGTTCATGTGCGTGATTCGAAGGACAAGAGCGGTCCGCAGCTGGCGTTCGAGCCGGCCGCGTGGAAGGCGTTCGTGGAGTTCGCCGCCGCTGCCTCGATCTGAGGCTCCCCAACGGCCCGTCGCTGGTCAGCGGCGGGCCGTTGGCGTACCGTCGAGCCGTCCGCGTTGTCCCAGGGATGGGGGGAGCAGTGAGCACGGAACTGGCATGGTTCAAGAGCAGCTATAGCGGTAACGAAGGCGGCACCTGCGTCGAGGTTGCCGAGGTGCCCGGTACCGTCCATGTGCGTGATTCGAAGGACAAGAGCGGTCCGCAGCTGGCGTTCGCCCCGGCGGCCTGGCGGGCGTTCGTGGAGTTCGCCGCCACCGTCGAAGTCTGAGCGGCTTCCGTCAGTGGCCCGTCGCTGGTCAGCGGCGGGCCACTGACGTACCGTCGATGGGCCGTGTCGTCCCGGTACGGGGGAGCCATGAGCGCAGATCTGGTGTGGTTGCCTCTGGCCGGCGGAAACGTCCTTGACACGCCGCAGAGTTGACGGTCTTCCTTCCTGGTGCATCCTGCCTGTTTCGGGTTGTTCGGGACCGCTGTTGGTCACCCGTTGGTCACGTGACTATCGGGCACCGTGGCCCCCAACTTCGCCGATGTCCTGATGGGCGGTGCATGTGCGCGCCACGATGGGTCACGCGCAGCCATGCAAGATCACGCAAGCAAAGTGACAGGAGGGGTGGCAATGCCAGTACGGCTCGTAGGTATCGATCCGGACACGGGGAAGTCGGGAAGCCCTACCGCCTGGGTCGATGAGGACGAGCGAGAGATCTTGCTCCAGGGGTGGGACCCCAGTACCAAGAAGCTGGCGGAGATCCATGCCGCCGGCCACGGGCCCGACCACGACAACACGATCCCCGACGACGAGTCGGTGATCAGGATTCCGTTCCGGATGATTCCGGTCTTGAGGAAGGCTTGCGATGACGCAGAGCGCTCCCAACTTCGATGAGCTGCTGAAGGCTGCCCGGGTCTCTGCCGTGCACCTTGAGATGCGCGACGCCTACGGCGTTGAGGACGAGGCGGAAGACTTCGCCAACTGGCTGTCCTCTGGCCAGAGGGACGTTGATCCGGAAGGCGAGTACTGGAAGCCCTGGGCCGAGGCGATCTCCGAGAAGGTCAGCCAGGGAGTGACGGTCAGGCGTGCCCGGATCATCTCGGAGCCGGTCACCGACTACATCAAGTACGAGCATGCCGGGACTGTCGTGAACCTCTCGGCCGGCGAGCAGGTCCGTTGGCTGCCGCGCCGTCTGGCGTCAGACATCGCCCTGCCGGGCAATGACCTCTGGATCTTCGACGGTGACAAGGTCCTGTTCAACCACTTCACCGGTACAGGCGATTGGGCGATGCCCGGCCTTGAACTGCGGACCGAACCAGCAGTCGTAAAGCTCTGCGTGGCCGCGTTCGAGACCGTTTGGGAACGCGGCGTCCCTCACGAGAAGTACAAGGTCTGATCTACGGCGACACCGGATAGCCGGCTCATGTCTCTGTCGCCGTCTTCGTCTGCTCAAGCAGCTCGCGAAGCAGTCGCTAGAAAGCTCCGAACCCTCAAAGGCGAAGCTCGACTCAAGGGCAGTGAGTTGGCCGCCCGGTGTGGCTGGAGTGAGTCCAAGGTCTCACGAATCGCCCACGCGAAGACCCCGCCGTCCGATGACGACGTTCTCCGGTGGTGTATGGCCTGTGGCGCGGAGGGCCAGGCCGCAGACATCATCGCAGCCAATCGCCAGGCCGACGAGATGTACGTCGAGTGGCGCAAGGTCCACCGAGACGGGATGAAGTACGCCCAGGACAGCGAGATGGAAGAGCTGGAGCGGACACGACTGACCCGTGTCTACTGCTCCAATGTGGTCCCGGGGCTCGCGCAACGACGCGGCTACGCTACAAGCCTGATGGCGGCCATCACCCGGTTCCAAGGGACGCCGGACGATGTCGGCGCCGCCGTTGAGTCTCGGGTCGCCAGGTCGAACCTGTTCCGGCGGGCAAACCATCAGTTCGCGATGGTCCTCGAAGAGACCGTGCTGCGCTACCCCTTCGGGGGCGCCCAAGCCATGCGCGAGCAACTGATGTTCCTGCTGGAGATCATGAGGCTCCCCCGCGTCAGCCTCGGAATCATCCCCGCCGGCGCGCCCCGCGAGATGTGGCCCCTCGAAGCCTTCTACATGTACGACGATCGCCAGGTGACGGCTGAACTCCTATCAGCTCTCGTCAACATCACGACTCCTGGGGAGGTCGCAATCTACGAGAAGGCTTTCAAGATTCTTGCCGGAATGGCTGTCTACGGGCCTCAGGCTAGAGACCTGATCCAGCAGGCCATCCACTCTTTCGAGTGACCTCATGCAAGACGGCGCAAGAAACTCGCACTGCCTGTGTGCCGTTCCCTACGGTCTTGTCCCACACCCCCGCCAGCTCGGCGAAGGAGGAGGGATATGCCCGAGGTTCTGTCTTACAAGGAGATGCGGCCTCTGCTGCGCGCCAACGGCAGGAGGGCGGTAGGGAACCCGTTGCTCGACTACGACCCTGGCTGGTTCAACCGCGTTGTGGCGAAGCGCCCCGTCGGCTGGCCGCCGTGCACCTGCAACAGCTCCAACTGCCCGGGCCGTGTTCCACCGTCGGTGTAGCCGATGAGCACGGCCGCGAACCACGCCGAGGCTGACGAAGCCGCCCGGGAGTCGCCCACCGACCCCGGCCCGTTCGAGCCTGACAGCACTGACGCCCAGAGGGTCAACGCCTTGCTCACTGAGGGCAGGCGCAACCGGCACCATCACTGAGTCGCCCACAGGTGACTCGTGCACAGAGCGGAGGGAATCAAGTGAACACAACCGACCTCCTCAGGTCGCCAAACACCGTGCTGGCCAATGCTATTGACGATACGTTGGATATACTGCTCCCCCGCATCAGGGAGGCTGCTGCCGACCGAATCGTGTTCACCGTCGGCACCCAGATCAACGGCCGCCCCCACATCGGGACTCACCTGGTCCAGAGCCTGGCGTTCCTGCTCGCCGAGCACGCCCGGGACGAGTTCGGCATCGACGCGACCGTGGACTTCACCGCACTCGACAACGCCCCGGCCAAGACCGTCAGCCACGTCGGCCGGAAGTACCAACTGACATATCACCATCTGCTCACCAACCGCGGCATCCGCGCCCTGGTCACCGAGCACTACGCCCAGCTGATCGACGCGATGACCCGACACACCGGGATCGAGTGCACCGTCAGCACCTACACTGAGCAGCAGGTCAGCCCCGAGTTCCGCGCCGAGTTCATCCGCACCCTTGAGCACCTGGACGAGATCCGATACTGGCTCTCTCCCGCCAGCGGCACCGCGCACATCCGCCTGCCCTGCCCGGTCTGCGGCTGGGCGGAGAAGTACGCCGACCGTACCCGACTGCTGGAACTGGACGACAGCGGAGCCTTGTTCGAGGCGGTGTGCTTCGACCACGGTCGGTACGAGGCCGACATCACGCCGCTCGGTGGCGGCTACATCGACCTGGCCACCCTGTACCGCAACGTGGTCAAGGAACGGTCTTACCGGTCCGATGACGGCGCGCTTCACGTCATGGTGAAGGGCGGCGACTGGGCGCCCGGTTGCCAGCTGGTGGACGGAGCGCACGCCGCCATCGGCGAGGCCTCCGGCCCGCTGCCCCTTCGCATCTTCGCCCCTCAGATCCTCGGCAGCGACGGAGGGAAGCTCTCGAAGAGCCTCCTTCGTGAAGCTGCCGACGCCGGACTCGTGGTGGAAGGCGTCCCCTCCAGGTGGCTGCTCGACCCCTCCGACTGGCCCGGCACCCACGCGGACTACGTGAACGCGCTCTCGGGACTCGGCGAGCTGATGCTGAGCAACCCGAGGCACTTCTACCGGTCCTACACCACGACCGCATTGGAAGCCCTCATGACCACCCGCCAGCCTGCCCAGTCCCAGTCTCAGGCGCATGGCCGTCCCCGCAACATCCAGATCTACAAGCAGTACTTCGACCTGATCGCCAGTGGCGAGAAGACCGTTGAGGTCCGCGTCGCCTACGACTCCATGAAGCGGATCAAGGTCGGCGACCTGCTCAACTTCACCTGCCGGGAAGAGCAGTGCCTGACCCGGGTGACCCGGGTCGGGACTTACCGGACGTTCAAGGAGATGTTCGGGACCGAGGACGTGAAGGCGGTCAACCCGCGCGCGACCGAGGCCGAGCAGCTGCGAGCGATTCAGGCGATCTTCCCAGCGGCCAAGGAAGCCCTCGGAGTCATCACGTTCGAGATCGAGAGGGTGAATCCCGATGCGTAGTGACAGGCGGAAGGTGCTGGTCGTTTGTAAGGGAAACCACTGTCGTTCCCCGATCGCAGCCCTGATCATCGCCGAGCGATCCGGAGGGGCACTTGACGTGCGGTCGGCGGGCATCCGCAACTGGCACGTGGGCAAGCCCGCGCACCCGCTGATGATCGAGGCCGCCGCCGCGTTCGGCTACGACCTGACCGAGCACCGAGGCGCCGCGCTCGACGCGGAGCTTCTCAAGTGGGCTGACGACCTGATCGCCATGGACGACGAGACCGCCCTTGCCGTCGAAGTGCTCGCCGGTCCGGACCGGCCGGTGAGGATCCTGGCGTCGGGCATCGCCGACCCGTGGGGCGGTGGCCCCGAGAGCTTCGCCGAAGCCATCGTGGAGATCCAGGAAGCCGCAACACTGTTCTACGCGGCATAGGCCGCCCGTGGCCGCCCCGGCCGTCCGTCGTTCCCCCGTGGCGGATGGCCGGGGCACCATCACGTCCACCAGCTGTCTCCGAACCCCTCGGCAGACGCTGTTCCTGGAGATCAACGAAGCCGCCGAGGTGCCCGGCACCGTCCATGTGCGTGATTCCAAGGACAGGAGCGGTCCGCAGCCGGCGTTCGCCCCGGCGGCCTGGCGGGCATTCGTCGAGTTCGCCGCCGCCGTCGAAGTCTGAGCGGCTTCCCTCAGCGGCCCGTCGCCAGTGCCGCATCGGACAACGTTCGCCCTGTTGTGACTAGGACTCAGCGCTTGAGAGGCGCGTTGGCAAGGGGCCCCTGTTCCAGCCAGGTTCCGTCGCGCATGATGACTCGTCCGGGTAGTTCCTGCTCGCCTCGCCAAGCGCGCACCGTCTTCGGCACCACGCGCACATACAGGTACGACCCTTCCTCCGTGCGCGGGTCCCACCCGAACTTGTCGGCGAACGCCTGGGCTGCATCTGCGGGCACATCCTGGGCCGAGAAGCCCTCCGCCTCACCCTGGAGGAGCACCACATCGAAGGTGTCCGGCAGTGCCAGTCGTACGCGCGGCTCTTCGCGGACGTTGCGCGCAGTCACTGAAGTGCCGCTGGTGCACATCCACGCTGCTCGCCCGTCCCACAGGAACCACAGGGGTACCTGGTGCGGCCCATGCTCAGGGTGGGCCGTCGACACCCATACGTCCCGCTCGGCGATGAGCCGTTCCAGAGTGTCGCGTACCCGATCCGCCGTCTGGCGCTGAATGCTTGCCGTGGTCATGATCGGCGATCCTAGCCACCGGGTTTCAGGCGCGCATGAGGCGCGCGACCTACGTCCAGCGGCCGACGAACCACTCAGCCCTCACCCCGGGGCGGCCAACGGGGTGTTCGGCGTGGACGGCGGAAGTGCTCGGTCACATGACGCGTCGCCCCGGTGATCGCCGGCTCGGGTGTCGGCCCGTCAAGCTATGCCGCCCGGCTCGTCCGGCTGCCGGTCCCTCAGCTGGTCGATTGCGCTTCCGCCGTGATCGGCACCGGGCTGCCCAGGGCGTTGCAGTCCGGTGACACGGAATGCTCTATTCCGTCGATTGCTCGCACTAGGTTCGGTCGTGCAAGCCGCCGCATTGCCTCGCGGTTCCCGCACGAAAGAGGTTGGCAGTGTGCGCGCCCTCACCCCGTACTGCGCTCAGGAGAACCTGCATGTCCCCCTTGACGACCCGCCGCGCGGCCACCGTTCGCACGCTGGCCGGCACCGTCCTGGCAGCCGCTCTGATCGTCCCAGCCGCGACAGCCTGCAGCTCCGCGTCCGACGCGCACGGCACTACCGCGGCAACCACGCCTGCCGCGCCCGTCACGCCTGCGCCCGTCACGCCTGCCGCGCAGGGCACCGCCGCTCCGGCCACCGCGACCGGCACACACAGCACCACCGCACCGGCTGCCCCGCCCGCTTCGCCGGCCTCGCCCCGGGCCACCGCACCGGCCACCACGGCCAAGGCGAAGCCCCCGGTCCACACCCAGCCCCTGGTGGACGGCAGCACGGCCGAGGTCCAGGAGGTCGGGGCCCAGCACTACGTGGCCAGGATCGTCCACAACGGTGATGTCCTCGCCACGCTGGAGACGACCGACTCCGACGCCGGACTGGACGCCAACGACATGTTCGTCGTGCTCTCGCTGGACGGCCAGGTCCACTCCTGGATGGGCGGCGGGCACCAGGGACCGGGCACGTTCAAGCTCGCGGGCGGTTGGACGGCCAAGGTCACGAAGATCGGCGAACTCCGGTACCGCGCGCAGATCCTCGGCAACGACAACGCCGTGAACGGCACGCTGGAGTCGAACCAGCAGGACGTCGGAGGCGTCGCCAACGGCGTCTACATCGTGCTCACCGCCGGCGGCGAGATCAGCGCCCACATGTAATGAGCCTGCGCCATGTTGAAGTTGGCTGGTGGGAGGGGCTGGCGTGACTCCGTTCCAAGGGCTCGTGCTGGTGGCGGCCGGCAGTCTGGCGCGTAGATCGTCTGACTGGGAGGTCTTTGCCGGTTCCGGCCCGTCCGCGCCCACCTGCGCGACGCCGGCCTCGGCGCGCTGGCAGACCTCGGCTTCCTCAGCCTGGACGACGACCCCGATGACCCCGTGGTCGTCACCGGCTTCAAGGCCACCCGCGCCCGCAAGCTCACCCATGCCAGAAGGTGGCCGATCGTATCCTCGCGGCCGGACGCGCCCCAGCCGAACGCGGCTTCGCCCACCTGGAGAACTGGCGGATTCTCACCAAACTCCGCACCGCCCCCGCCCGTGCCACCCAGCTCCTGCGCGCCCTGCTCGTCCTGACCAACCTCGAAGTCGCCCGCTGACAGACGATCTACACGGCAGACTGCGCCCACTACCAAGAACTCCTTGTGCGTGCTGACGAGGTGGAGAGGTGGCTGTCGTTGAGCGAGAGGACGAGAAGACATGGATGTGTATGAAGCCGTGGACAGCCGCCGGGCCGTGCGGGCGTTCAGCGATGAGCCGGTACCCAAAGAGGTACTTGAACGAGTCCTGGCCGCGGCGACGAGGGCTCCGTCGAGTGGGAACCTCCAGCCGTGGCATGTGTATGTCGTGACCGGCGAGCCCTTGGCCGAACTGAAGAAACGCGCGACAGCCAGGGCACTGGCGGGAGACCCGGGCGATGAGCGGGAGTATCCGATGTACCCGGCCGAACTGGCCTCGCCGTACCTGGACCGCTTCTCCGCCGCGGCCGCCCAGCGGTACAAGGCGCTGGGAATCGAGCGCGACGACCCCGACAGGCCCACAAAGATCGCCGCCCTGAACTCGGAGGCGTTCGGGGCGCCGGTCGTGCTGTTCTGCTACCTCGACCGGACGATGGGGCCCGGACAGTGGGGGGACGCGGGGATGTACTTGCAGACGGTCATGCTATTGCTGAGGGCGGAAGGGGTGCACAGCTGCCCCCAGGTGATGTGGACGATGTACCGCAAGACCGTCAGCCACATAGTCGGAGCCGATGACAGGCTTGCACTGTTCTGCGGTGTCGCGGTGGGATTCGAGAGGGAAGGCGTGCCGAGGCTGTGTACCGGGCGGGCGGACATGACAGAGACGGTGAGCTTCATCGGAGTGTGACCGTTCGCCGGTTCCGGCCCGTCGGCGCAGACGGGCCGGAACCGGCGAAGACCCCCGGCAGGTGATCCAGAGGCCAGACTGCCGCCCGCTACCAGCACGAGCCCCCGGAACGGAGTCACGCCAGCCCCTCCCACCAGCCGACTTCAAGATGGCGCTGGCCCAATGAAGCACTACTGGGCAGCGGCAGGTCACTGACGCTCCGTCAATGGAACGTGCTGTCCCGGGACGGGGGAGCCATGAGCACAGACCTGGTGTGGTTCAAGAGCAGTTAAAGCGGCAACGAAGGCGGCCAGTGCGCCGAGGTTCCGGCCCGTTCCGGGGCGCTGCTGGTCATGCTTTGGTGACGTGACCATCCGTCGCAAGGCCGGCCGTCAGAGCAAGATCCTTATGCCAACACGGGAATATCGCCGAGTTGGCATAGACAGCCCAACGGGCGGCTCCCTACCTTCGTGCCTGCACGGCTCAACCAGGGATGATCATTAGGGGGTTGGCATGGCCGACAAGCCGGGGCTCACGCGACTGACCAATACGGGGAACGGCAACGGCAGCGGTTCGGGGGAGTGTGGCGCCGACGACTGCCCCAATGTCTACGCCACCTGCCGGAAGTCGTTCGTGGTGCAGGGTGACCTCTTCGACGGCTTCACCCCGCCGGAGGGTGAGGGCCTGGTCGAGATCCCGGAGCACATCCTGAAGGAGGCGTTCCGTGCTCTTGGATGGAAGTGACTGGCGCAAGTACTTCGACGCCATGGAGCGGGACGCATGGCGCCTGGAGGTTCATTCGGTCTACACCATGCCGCAGGAGGAAGAAGCCATCCGCCGGTTCCAGGAGGGGCAGCCCGTCACGGCTTCCGACACCGCCGCGTGGACCGAACGACTCCAGGGGTACCGCAGCACCGGGCGAACCGTCGGGCGAGTGCATGTGATCACGCGCCCGCTGACGGAGTACCTCCGATTCGAATTCGCCCACTACCGGCATAATGTCGATGCGGGCGAGGACGTGAGGATTCTTGATTTGACTGACCGGGGAAACCCGGGCCTGCCGGATCAGGACTTCTGGATGTTCGATGATTCCCGCGTAGTCCTCATGAACTACCGCCACGACGGGACGCAGATCAACCGTGAGGTATTCGAGGGCGACCACCAGCCTTATGCGGAGTGGAAGCGGCGGGACGTGACGGAGCACCTTGAAGTATTTTCACTCTATGAGCATGTTGCGGTCTTCGGTGAGCAGGCCCGGAGGCAGCTCTACGAGTGGTCGGAGATGTATCGCAGAGATCTTTAGGCGACTGCCGGAATAATCGCAATCCTGGCTCGTCGGCGGCTTTAACCTGGATTCTCACTCAACGGATACCGAGCGATGGGGAGCCAGGCATGTCCGCAGCAGTGGAAACTCAACCCGGCCAGGCTGAGCCGCGCGCCGTGATGCGCTATGAGGTGGTGGAGGCGGCGGGGTCGCACGTCTTCACTGATACTGCCCCGAGTAATCCGATGATCACCGATTTGGTGTCGGTGGCCTGCGGTGCGGGATCGTGGGCCGACCGCGCGAGCGGCGCGCGGAAGTGGCCCGACCGACGAAAGGGCGAACCCATGAAGAAGATCGCTGCGAAGCTCTGGCGGATCATCAGGGGCCCGATGCAGTGGCGTGTGCTGTGGCTGTGGCACTCGAAGTTCATGGTCGGCGTGACGGGCATCGTCCGTGACGTGGACGGCCGGGTCCTGCTCCTGAAGCACCGAATGTGGCCGGAGGGTCGGCAGTGGGGCTTGCCGACCGGCTACGCGAACGCGAAGGAGACCTTCGAAGACACGATCGTCCGTGAGGTCCGGGAGGAGACCGGGCTCACGGTGAAGGTGTGCGAGCAGGCGCACCTGAAGAGCGGTTACAAGCTGCGGCTCGAAGTCGCCTATGAGGCCCTGTACGTCAGCGGCCGGATCAAGGTGGCCTCGTTCGAGATCTTGGAGGCTCGATGGTTCTCACCGGACGATCTCCCCGAGGGAGTGCAGGAGTCGCACCGGCAGTTGATCAGCCGTCAGCGGTTCTGACCCTCGGTCGCTCGCTCACCCCGTCGTGCCTGGGGCCGAACGAGCATCTGGCCGGCGATCTGGTCGACCGTTGCCGGGAGTTGGGGCTGAGTCAGTTGCTGCCGATTGATCGGGTGTGGGTCGGGGTGCGCTCGACCCAGCCCGACGCGTTCGGGGGGTTCCACCACCCGAACCAGGGTTACCGGCATGTGCAGTTGGCGTCGGTGATCACGAGATATGGGCGGTTGAGTGATCCCCGGTTGGCGTCGCCGGAACTGGTGGCGCTAGACCTCCTTCGTTCCTACTCGCATGACTGTCTTCACTGGGGGTCGTTCCGGGAGTACCGGCTTCAGGACGGGCAGGTGGTCCGCAGTCGGTACGGGATCAACTGGCGTGACACGCGAGGCCGTACGTACTCGGCGCGAGACAAGGACGACGCCGTTTCGACGCGGAATCTGGGCATCATGATGGAGGGGGCCACCGATCGGGAGGCCCGGACGATCGCCGCCACGGTGGCCGACCGCCTCGGCTTGGCCGGACAAATCGCACCGCATGACCGCCTGGCGTTCCGTGACACCACGGGGCGACTGGAACCGACCGACTTCGACCACGCCGAATCCGGCATTGCCACCCGCTTTCACCTGGCGATGGCCGGATACGAACACGGTGTCGGCGCCCGGTATCAGCGCTTCCTCGCCGAGATGGGCGGGACGGACGCGGAGACGCTGCACGGGCTCATAGTCGCCGCGACGATCAGCGGTGACCTGTCCGGCCTGACTGGCTGGCTCGACCTGCGGCACGGGTGCGGGGCGTTCCGCCGCACCTTCCGCTCACCGGCTTACACGGGGCCCGACCCCGGCGAGTAGGCCGCTCTCGACCGCCCCGTCCGTCCGTCCTTCCTCCTGGCGAACGGCCGGGGCGCCAACGTGCCAAGGCGGGGCTACAGTTCCCCGGATGGCGCTCCAGGGGCCGGAGCCCGGCCCGCCTGCTGCGGGCGACGCCGGCGGCGCATGCCTACCTGGGTGAGTTCATCGCCGACCTGAAGGTTGACGTGCTTCTCTCCGTTGGGGACGGGGATATCGCATTCACGGAGAGCACGGCACGACGGGCAGGGATACACACCGTCGTTGCGACCGATCAGGGCGATGCTTTGCAGATGCTGAATTCCCTTCTGTGCCCCGGCGACGTGGTACCGATCAAGAGTTCGCGGCAGGGTCGCCTCGAACTACTTGCCACGCAACTCGTATCCCCTGCCGCCGCCGTCGAGGTCTGGGCGGTTTCTCCCGGTGGCCCGCCGCTGACTGGGACTTGTCCGGTCGATCGTGTGTAGCTGATGACGGGGGCCGTTGCGGTCACGGTGCCGAGGTCGACGTAGCCGCGTTTGTCGTCGTGGCCGTGGCACATCGGCTACGCACACCAGCCCGGAGGAGTGCCCCCGTTCACCGAACGACTCCATGGAACTATCAGCTGGTCACGGTAGGACCCGGTCCGGGGTGCGGTGGCGATGCACGGTGTCGATACGATCTTCCTTTGCCGCGCACACGGGTGCCGGGGGGCTGGGGTGCGACGCGCCCGTGTGGTGCCCTCGTTCGCTCTCGTTGCCCGTCCTGGACCGCTCGGGTCCGGGCGAGCGGTCCTGCCCCGTCCGCTAGGAAAGCAGTTCAGGGTCTTCTTGTCCCTCGTTGTGTTCGTGGTCGTTGTGGGCATGCTCGTTCCCTCGCGGGTCGCCCGGGTGCGGCGGAGCCGCAGGGAGGCCGAGCTGCGGCGGAGCCTGATCCCGCGCGAGCAGCTTGTGCTGCAGGGCGACGAGCCGTCCGCCGAGTTGGCGGCCGTGCTTGATGCGGCGCGTGCTGGTGACTGGCGCCCGGTGGCCGGATACCTGGCCGAGGCCGGCAGCGACGGTGATGCGAACCGGCGCTGGATGCTGATGGAGCCGATGGGTGCGGCGGCGGCGAAGGAGGACCACTGGCTGCGACTGTGGCGTGAGGAGGAGCCGCGCAGCGCGGCGGCCGTCCTGCTGCAGACCGATGCGCTGGTCCAGCTTGCGTGGGAGATCCGTACTGCCAGGTACGCCTCAGAGGTGACGCGGGAGCAGGCCCGCGGATTCCACCAGGTCCTGCGCGAGGCGGAGCAGGTCGCGCTGGAGGCCGTCGAGCTGGCGTCGGCCGGGGACCCCAACCCCTGGGTGGCGCAGATCGCCGTTGCCATGGGGCTGGGCTGGTCGCACGAGGACTTTCGTGGGCTCTGGGCCGAGGTGGTGGCCCGTGATCCGCATCACCTGCGGGCGCACGAGGGCGCGCTGCAGTACTGGTGCGCCAAGTGGCACGGCAGCCACGAGCTGATGCGCGCCTTCGTCGACACCGCGCTCGCCGACGCGCCGGCCGGCAGCCTGCTGACCACCCTGAGGGTGCGGGCGTCCTACGAACAGATCATCCGCGACAAGGCAGGGGCGACCGCCTACCGGACGCCGGAGTTCACCGCAGCCGTGGACGCCCTGCTGGCCGACCTGGCGCAGGCCGATCCGGCGCATCCGCAGCTTCAGGCCGCCCGGGGCTGGGCCGCCTGGGCGCTGGTCATGAACGCCCGGGTGGCGCAGGCGCTGGAGCTGTTCCAGGTGATGGGTCGCGAGGTGGCCGGCCCCTGGCGCTACTACGACGATCCGCAGGAGGCCTTCGACCGGATGCGCGAGATCGCCGTGCAGGCGATCGCTCGGGCGAAGGCCTAGGTCGTTTGCCCTCGGCGATTCCACCAGCTGGAGCAAAGGGCGACTGTAGATCAGGTGGGCGGGTGCGCCTGGTCCCACGGCACCACCATGGGGGGACGGATGACCGACGTCGAGGTGCGGTGGCGCGGATGGCCGTCGAGATGGCGCATCTGCAGCTCCATGTACGGCGTGGCCTCCCGACGCGCCTTGAAAAAAGTTACGGGCCGTTGTCAATCCGGCCCCGTCAGGTTCGACATCATGATGTGTGGTGCCTCGCCACACGATGACGCGACAAGACCTGACGAGGAAACACGTGAATCAACTGCTCAGAGTCATGAACTTCAACGTCTCGAGTGACGGAATCGGTGCCGGTGAGCACCAGAGTCTCGACAGACCGTTCGGCTATGACCACCCCGAGAAGCTGTTCGCCTGGGCCGGAGCCACGGCGAGCTGGCCGATGCGCACGGATCCCGGGGGGAGCCGGGGCCTCGACGACTACTTCACGCGAGACTTCGCACGCAACATCGGTGCCGAGATCATGGGCCGCAACAAGTTCGGGCCCCAGCGCGGGCCCTGGCAGGACCACGAGTGGCGTGGCTGGTGGGGTGACGAGCCCCCGTTCCGCACTCCGGTGTTCGTCATGACTCACCACAGGCGTCCGTCGTTCACGCTCTCCGACACCACGTTCCACTTCGTCGACGGCGACCCGGCCACGGTCCTCGAACGGGCGCGGGAAGCGGCGGAGGGCAAGGACGTCCGACTCGGTGGCGGGGTTACTGTCATCCGGCAGTTCCTTGATGCCGACCTCGTCGACACCATGCATGTGGCGGTCTCGCCGGTGAAGCTCGGGTCCGGGCTGCGACTCTGGGAGTCCCCCGATGAGCTGCTCGACCGGTTCCACCTGGAGGTCGTGCCCAGCCCGAGCGGCGTTACGCACCACCTGTTCTGGCGGAGGTGACCGCGAGGGCCCACTCGGGATGCCGGCGCGGTGGATGTCGGCATCTCATTGACATCCTCTCCGTGCTTCAGCGCGGGGAGGATGTCAAATCACCGGCGAGAACCGACCTGTCCCACGCAGCCCGCACGGGGACGCACCCGACGCCTACTCGTCGGAGCGCTGTCGATGGCGCTGCTGGCCGGGTGTGCGTGTTCGCCGCGCCGGCCAGCATCGTGCCCACGTCGTCGCATGCGGCGGCCGGCGACCCGTTCGATTTGGCGGATCCGGCGGATCCGCAGGTCCTCGCCGTTGCCCTCGAAGAGGACGTCGCCGGGGGCGTTGGTGCCATCTGCTTGGATGGCGGACATGAGCGACGCCGCGCAGATGTGGATCACCGCAGTCCCCCCGTTCGGGCCGGACGAGCGCGGTGTCCTGATCGGGATCGACCTCCAGACCGACGACCCCGGTCAACTCATGATCTCCGCCCTGACCGACCGGGGGCACGAGGGCGAGGAGGGCGTCTTCTACCTTCTCCCGGACGACCTCTGGGCCCGGTACGAGCGGACCGGCGACCGGCTCGCCGTCCGCGTGCTGGCCTGGCCCGAGTCGATCGACCAGCAGCTGGCGGGGGGCGACGACGCCTTCCGGGAGGCCGTCGCCGGTCTGCGGCGTGACGACCTCGTCGACGGCCGGGTCACTCTGCTGCGCCGGGAGATCGAGACGGACTTCCTCGCCGCCCCCGAGCAGGGTGTCCTGCTCGTCGAGCATGCCGGCCGGGCGACGCTGCCGGAGCTGTTCGCCGCGTTCGAGCAGGGCGAGACCGGGTTCGCGGTCGTCGGAGCGGACTGATGGGCGTCTTCCGGGACTTGGCGGCGCGGTGCGGGAGCCGGACGCGGCCCGACCGGCTCCCGCCGCGCCCTGGTGGACGGCGTGACGGGAGCCGGGTGTGCCGGGCGGCTGCGGTCAGCGGGTGACGTTCCAGACCAGGCTGCGGGTGAGTGCGGGGGTCAGGGCCGGGTCGATGACGGACGGGGTGGGGTCGGTCGCGACGGCGCTGAGCTTGTGCGTGGTGGGCTTGGAGCCGGCCTTGCCGAGGTCGGACATGGCGATCGTCCTGCGGTCGCGCAGGGCCGTCACCTCCTTGCCGTCGAGGTACCAGCGCAGGCGGGTGCCGGAGACGGGGAGGTCGACGGTGAGGCGGTCGGTCGCGGTCAGCCGGGTGGTGGTGGGCGTGGCGCTGGAGAGGGTGGAGGCGTGGCGGTAGAAGCCGGCGATCATCGCCTCGCGGCCGGGGAGGTTGAACTCGCGTCCGAGCGACCGCATGACGGAGTTGTCGGTCGGCCGGTAGAGGCCGGACGGGTAGTTACTGGCGCCCGCGTAGGCGCCGACGGTGCCGCCGTCGGGTGAGGTGCGGCCGAGCCAGCGGTACCACTTGGCCTGGTCGTGGCGCATCCGGTCGGCGGTCAGGGTGGTGATGTTGGCCTGGGCGGGTTCCGCGCCCTTGTAGGGGCCCTGGCCCTCGGCGACGTACTCGTCCGCGAGCTTGCCCAGGGAGTGGCCGGTCTCGTGCACCGCTATCTGGCCGGACGCGCTGTTGCCCCCCGCCACGGTGGCGATGCCCTCGTAGCCGAGCGGGGACTGGATGCCGCTGTAGCCGGCGCCGCCGTACTTGGCGGTGTTGGCGACGACGATGACGAGGTCGGCCTGCGGGGCCTTGGCGGCGTAGCCCTCGACGGCCTTGACGTCCACGCAGAGCAGCCGCTCGATGTTGCTGCACCAGAAGTTCGAGCCGAGCGCGGTCTTGCGGACGGTGCTCTGCTTCGGGTCGCCGGAGACGCCCGACTGCGCGGAAACGGCGTTCACGGCCCACACGTTGAACAGTTTGCGGTAGCTCGCGTAGGGCTCGACGGCGCTGATGTCCTTCCACTTCGCGGCGGCGTCGGTGCGGAACTTGCCCTGCTCCGCCGCCGTGTAGCCGTCGCCGATCACGACCACGTCCAGTTTGGTGTCCGTGCTCCCGTTGTTGACGATCGAGGTGACGGTGCCGTCGCCCGCGGCGGCCGCGGCCATGGACTGGGCGCCGACGAACGGGGAGGCCGCAGGGACCCTGGTCCGGCTGATGGCGCCGTCCTCGGCGAAGACCTCGACCTCGGGATCCTCCAGGGGCGCGGTGATGCCGATCGGGGCGGCCGGAGCGGCGACCGCGGGGCCGACGCCGATGGCGATGCCGGCGCCGAGGGACGCCAGCGTCGTGGCGCCGGCCAGGAGGACCGAGGTGAACCTGCTGTTGCGCAAGGGAGTTTCTCCGAATCGGTTGGCAGCGTCGAGCGGTGACGAGCGGGCGTGACCGTGCGGTCGGCCGACCCGGCATCCCGGGGGGCCGGTACGGGACATGCCTTGCACCTGACAACACAGAAATGACGGAGCGTCAGCTAACTGGCGGTCATGGCGTGCCCACCACCTCACTGGTGGATACGGGCGGATCCGCTCGGTCGGTTCACCCTGTGCTCGACAGGGCAGCGCCTCAGGGAGGTCGCTGCCACCGGGAGTGCCGTCAGCCGAGCGTCTTGCGCATCTTGACCGAGGTCGTCTCGTAGCCGAGCGACTCGTACAGGCCGCGTGCGCCCGCGTTGAACCCGAAGACGTTCAGGCCGAGGGTGCGCGCGCCCTGGGCCCGGGCGTACTCCTCGCCGAGGAGCATGGCCGCCCGGCCGAGGCCCCGGCCGCGGTGGTCGGCGTCGATCGCGATGTCCCACACCCACCAGGCGCCCGCGTCGTCGCTGGTGTCCGGCCCGATCCAGAGGTGGCCGACGGCCGCACCGGCGTCGTCGAGCACGTCGAACACCGCGTGACCCGGCGTCGGTGCCCCGGACGGGAAGGAACGGGCCATGCCCTCCTCCGCCTGCCGGTGGGCGTCCTCGGGGGTGTGCCCTGCGGCCACGAGGTCTTCGGCGTACGCGGTTCGGCTGCGGTCGAGCCAGCCGGGGAGGCGGTCGGCGTGCAGGTGGCGGAGGGTGGGCACGGGGTCAGCCTCCCACACCACCCATCGCGGGCCTCACCTCGCCCCCCGGGCCGCCGAACCCCGGTGTCAGCCGCGCCGCTCGGCGAAGGGGCCGCCGGCGGTGAAGGCCAGCCCGGCGAAGCGTTCGCCGATGCGGCGGTGGGTGGCGGTGTCCGGGTGGAGCTGGTCGGGCAGCGGCAGTTCGGCGAAGTCGGCCTGGCCGTACAGCTCGCGGCCGTCGAGGTAGTGCAGGTTCGGGTCCTCGGCCGCCCGCTGCGCCACGATCCGGGCCAGTTCGTCCCGGATGACGCCCAGGGCCAGCTTCCCGTTCGCGCGCTCCGCCGGATCGCCGGCCGCCCGGAACCGTATCTGTCCGGTGCTCATGCCGCTGAGGTCCGGGGCGCTGGGGCCGGGCGTGTCCTCGTGGATGGGGCACAGGATGGGCGAGGCGACCAGCAGCGGTGCGGTGGGGTGGCCTTCGCGGACGGTGTCGAGGAAGCCGTGCACGGCGGGGGTGAAGGCGCGCAGGCGCATCAGGTCGGTGTTGACCAGGTTGATGCCGATCTTGACGCTGATCAGGTCGGCGGGGGTGTCCCGCAGGGCGCGGGCGGTGAACGGGTCGAGCAGGGCGTTGCCGCTCAGGCCCAGGTTGATCAGCTCCACACCGCCGAGAGAGGCGGCGACGGCGGGCCAGATCGCGGTGGGACTCGCGGCGTCGGAGCCCTGACTGATCGAACTGCCGTGGTGCAGCCAGACCTTGCGGCCCCGGTCCGGCACGGGCTCGACGGGGGCGTCGGTGCGCAGGGCGATGAGTTCGGCGGTCTCGTTGTGCGGCAGCCAGATCTCGACGTCCTTGACGCGGTCGGCCAGGCCGGTGAAGCGGACGGTGCCGGGCGGGCCGGGCTCGGTCGTGGCGGTGCGGGCGGTCATGTCGATGGTGAGGGTGTTGCCGCCGGTCACGGTGGACTGGCCGGCCGGGCGGCCGTCGACGAGTAGGTCGTACACGCCGTCCGGCCGGGGCGGGGCGCCCACGTAGACCCGCTTGGTGGGCAGCGTGTCCAGCTCGACGGCGGTGGCCCTGGTCCGGAAGACCAGCCGCACGCCGGAGGGCTGGGATTCCGCCATGGCGAGCTGCCCGTCGGTGTACTGGGCGCGGGCCCGGGCGGGGAGCCGGTGCGGCAGCACCCCGTGCGCGGCGCGCTCCAGGTCGAGCGCGCCACGCAGGAGGTCCGCGGTGACGGGCGTGGTGATCCAGTCGTGCTCGGTGGTGTGCATGATCTCAGCCTATTGATCGGAGTATTCGGAAGGTCCGGAGGGTTCTGCGTCCTCGGCGGCTCCGAGGTGCCGGTGCGCGTGGTCAGGGCGCGCGCGGCCAGGGCGTGGGCCGGTTCCGCAGCGGGGCGTCGGGCGCGTCCAGGACCCGGGTCCAGGTGTCCTGGGTGTCGGGGCACTCGGGGCCGTGGACCACCATGACCGGCCGCGGATCCGGGCCCGTCCGCCAAAGGGGCGGACGGGCGGGTTCTGTGCGGGTGTCCTCCCCGGCCGGTACCGCTCGCGCTGGTACGACGGTGCGGACAAGCCAGGGGGGTTGCGCAGAGACGAGGTAGCCCAGCGCCATGTCCCACCACCTCAGCGGTCCCAGCCTTCGCTCCCCCCGGGGCGACGCCCGGCTCGACCTCACCGACCTCTTCGCCTTCCCGGCCTCCGACGCCTCCGGGCGCACCGTCCTGATCATGAATGTGAACCCGTACGCGCCCACCCGGGCCGCCGAGTTCCACCCCGACGCGGTGTACCGGATCAACATCGACAACGACGGCGACAACCGCGCCGACGTCGCCTACTCCTTCGTCTTCTCCGCCCCTGACCCCGCCCCGGGCGCAGGCACCGGAGGTCAGACCGTCACCGTGTACCGCGCGACCGGCGGCGCCGCGCAGAAGCACGAGGCGGGCGGGGAGAAGCTCTTCGCGGACGTCCCGGTCGCCTTCGGCGACGCGCCCGACATCGCGGAGGCGGGCGGCTACCGGCTCTCCGCCGGCCTGCGGAGCGACCCGTTCTTCGCCGACCTGGAGGGCATCGTCAACAACTTCCAGTGGACCGGCAGGGATGCGATGGAGGACGCCAACATCTTCGGCATCGCGCTCGAAGTGCCCGACGCGGACCTCGGCCCGGACCCGACGATCGGCGTCTGGGCGCGGGTCGGCCTCCATGCGGACGGCCAGTTGCTGTCGGTGGACCGGGGCGCCCACCCGTCCCTCACCGCGTACTTCAACGCCGAGGAGGTCAAGGACGCCTACAACGCGGGCGAACCGGCCGACGACTGGGAGAAGTACCGCGAGGCGTGGACGGCCGTGCTCCAGCACGCCGGCGACTACACCACCCAGGCGGCCACCGAGACGCTGAAGCTCGTCCTGCCCGACATCCTCCGCTACGACCGCTCCCGCCCGGCCGGCTACCCCAACGGCCGCACGCTCAGCGACGACGTGACGTCCGCCCGCCTCACCATGGTCTTCGGCGGCAAGATCACCAGTGACCGCATCCCCCCGCACGCCGACCTGCTCCCCACCTTCCCCCACCTCGGCCACCCGCACCCGGTCAAGTGACCCCCGGGGGCTGCCCGTTCACCCCGGGCAGCCCCGCCCGGGGCGTATCCTCCTGGCGAAGCCCTGGGCGGCGCATCGTATTGTTGACGGTGTTCCGAAAGACACGGCAGCGTGAGGCGGTCGAGGTCGAACGCGCCCGGCAGGCGCAGAAGGTGTGCGAGGCGGACCACGGTCCTGCGGAGCACGGCTATGACCGGAGCAAGGAGGAGAGTCCGTGAACCACTCCCAGTGGAAGACCCGTCGGACCAGGATGCTCCTGGGGGAGTCGGTCGAGGAGTCCTCGGCCTACGTGGAAGCCGGGTACGCGTTCGCGCTGGGTCAGGCCGTGTATGACCGGCGGGCGGAACTCGGCCTGTCGCAGACCGAACTGGCGCGGCGAGCGGGCATGACCCAGCCGCAGATCTCGAACATCGAGGGCGGCGACTCCGTGCCGACTCTGCCGTTGCTGACCCGTCTCGCCAAAGCCCTGGATGCCTCCCTGACCATCGATCTGGACGGCGACACCTCGGCCTTCGCCTTTTCCGCACACCACCGGAGTCCGTCCGGCGAAGCGTCGCCGGGTGGGCGCTCAGCGGCTTGAGGTCCGGGCCGGGAGGCTGCGGTGCGGTGTCCACCTGCCTCCCGGGGCATGGGCGCTCGGCCACCAGCCACGTCTGGGCAGGGTGCGGGGCGGGTGGCCGGGGGAGCGATCCGGTGCCTCACCCCTGTGGGGACCGTCTGGCCAGCCTTGGCTGGTCACCGTCGCGAGCGACGTAGAAATTGCCGAGAGATTCTGCCGTTCCGGCGTTCTTCAGTTCCTCGGGCACCACAACCTCGTGCAGTGTTCTGCCCTTTGACGGTCTTACCCCGCCGTCCGTGGGGGTGTCCCGGTCCAGCGGGCGGTGTCCGGCCGGTCCGGAGGCGGCCACGATGTTTCCGTCTTCGTCAACGAGAACGAGCAGCCGCGCCGCGTGGCCGCTCTCGTGCGAGGTCATGTCACGCCGCCTCCCTCCAGGTGGAACCAGATGTCGGCGGTCGACGGATTCCAGACGCCCTGGATGTAGGAGGTCTGCGCCCCGCCGAACACGGCGGTGTTCTCGGTGCCCTGCCATTGGATGACGAGGGTGCGAGGATCTCCACCGCCGCCGCTACTGCTGTCCAGTACCGCCGTGGCAAACTGCGGACCGTTGTAGACGCCGTTGAAGGTGTAACCGAACTCCGCGGCCTGGCCGTGTGCCAGGAACAGGCGGGCGGCTCCGGGGGCTGGATATTGCCACGTCATAATGTGACCTCCGAAATTGGCTGCGGCACCTTTTCGAAGGGTGCCAGTACTCACGTCTGGCACGTCCTGCGAGCCAGACGTGATCCGCGGGCTCGGCGGAGGCTTGTGGGGATCGGGCCGGCCGGGCTCTCCGGGCAGGTATTTGTCTCGAATGGCCAGTATTTCGTCTGCTTTCAGTCAACCGCCAGGCCGCGTGAGATGCAACCCGCCTGCGGGCATTTCTCGATCCCGGGCCGACGTGCTGGCTCCATGGTTTGGTGACGCGCTGACACGGCCATCACGCGGCGTTAGTCAATTTTTGCAACCGCTCCGGAAAGCCTCCGGATTTCCGCCGGCCATTCGGCCTCCCGTCGTCGGCCGGGCGAGCCGACGCGTCAGCCGTTGACGTCGATCGCCGTGCCGTACAGCCGGGTCACCCGCAGGGGGTGACCCGGGTGGGGATCGCACCCCCGGCCGCCGCCGCGACCGTCATCAACGTCGCGACCACCGGGGCCGACGCGCCGGGGTGCGGCCCGGTCGCCGCGCCTTGCGCATCGGTTCCGTTCGCCTACAACGAGGCCGCCCCCGGGGGCACCGTCAGGGTGCAGGCAGGCACCTGTGTCATGACCACCCCTTTGGTCATCCGGAAGGCCGCTCTGCATTTCGAAGGCGCCCGGGCCGGCGTGGACGCCCGCACCCGCACCCCCGGCGGTCCGGGTGAGACGGTCATCACGACCACGCTCAACACCCCGATCCAGGAGGACATGTGGATCGCGCAGGCCAACGGGGTGTCGATCGACGGTTTCACCTTCACCGGCAACGCCGACGGCGCGGGGGTGAGCACCAGCGAGAACTTCAGCGGCTACCAGGTCAAGAACAACATCTTCTCGAACAACCTCAAGGGATTCGCCCCGTCGTCCAACGGTGCGATCGCCTCGGTCTTTCAGCAGAATCTCTTCTTCAACAACAACAGCTCCACACTCCACCCCGGAGCGCAGGGCGACGGGGTCTTCACCTTCCGGCCGCTGGCGAACGCGACGTTCTCGAACAACAAATTCCAGGACAACGGCAACTCGCCGATCAATATCGCCGGGGGTGAAGTCCCCGGGGCGACAAAGAACATCGCCATCAACGACAACAGTATGGACGGCGAGTTCCCGGTCGTCTTCGTCGCCGTCTCGGACGTCGTCGTCACGCGGAACAGCATGATCGGCGGCTTCAGCGGTGTGCAGGTGTCCGGCGCCTGCCACAACATCGCGATCACGCACAACGTGATCGCCGACAAGACCCACGGCGGCATCCTGCTCTTCACCGGGTTCGCCGCGGTGACGAACACGAATATCACCATCGAGGACAACACCATCGAGCGGACCGGAACGTTAGGTCACCAGGTCGTCAGTGAGCCCGCCAGGGCCATCGTCGTCGGCGAGCACCACAAGCCCCCGCACAGGACGGCACCCCGCGAAGGGCCCTCCGCCGAGGAGGGAGCCGACGGCCGGGAACAGGCCTGACGGCCGGGGAACCCCGCCCCGTAGGCCGCTCACCTCGCGCCCCGTGCCGGACGTCCGGCACGGGGCGCGCGCTGCTTCCCGGCCGGTCGGCGCGGCGGCCAGGTGGGTTCGCACTCCGGGTCATCGGCAACGACAGGCGGTCACCAGCGATACCAGCGAGCGTTGCCACCGCGGCCGGAGGCGCCGTGGACGAAGAAGCCGAGGAACCACACCACCAGGCCGGCGAGCGCCACCCACCACAGCAGGTGGATCGAGAACCCGATGCCGGCGATCAGCACGATGACGAGAAGAGCGAGCAGCAGAGCAATCATGACGGATCACCTTCCGAACCGGCACCTTCCCGGTTCGGGTACGGATCATGCGGACGGGCGCGGTTTGGAGAAGCATCAGTCCGTGGCCTTGGGATGGCCAGTTCCCGCGTAAGTGATCCAGGCAGTGCGGTTGGCGTCGTCCAGCAGGTACCGGATGCGTCCGCCGCCGGTGACCTCGTACTGCCGGCGTTCCAGTTCCTGGCCCTTGAAGATGCCGGTACCGAGCTTGCCCTTGAGGCGGTGCTGACGGTCGGGGTTGTCGGCGGCGCGGGGAGTGGCACGGATCTTCTCGAAGGCACGACGCAGGTTGCCCGCTGCCTGGCGGCCCAGGTGTTCCCAGCCGTCGGCGGCCTCGGTGTTGGCGAAACGGAGGTCGTACTCGCCGCCGATCGGCGGCGGCGCGGCCCGCTCTCCGCGCTTCGGGCTCACTCGGCGACCTCGGGCACGGGGACCGGCCCGAGGTCGCCGTCGGGCTCGCGGGTGAGGAGGGCGAGCAGGGCGGGGTCCGCGTAGATCTCGGCGCTGTGTCGCCACTGAGTGAGCAGGAGCGCGATCGGGGCCAGGTTGTCCAGGGCCACCGCGCCGCGCGCCGTGTCCACCAGCTCGGAGAGCAGGGTGTCGATGTCCTCGGTGGGCAGGAAGGTGCTCCACGGCAGGGCTTCGGGCAGTGCCTGGCGGAGGGCGGCGATGTTCTCCGTCCGCACCAGCCCGGCCAGCAGGCGCGAGGTGAAGTCCACGACCGAGGCGTCCCGCTCCATCTGGTCGACGCGCATCAGGGCGAGGTCTCCCGCGTCGCGCCGCCGCAGCCGTAGCGCGCGGACGGCGTCCAGCCTGCGCGTGGTCGCGGCGGGATGGTGGAGCAGCTCGCTGAAGGGCACGTCCTCGTAGGCCGCAGGCATGACATACACAGTAGCTCGGATGTCGGTCGCCGGGGTGGGCGACCGCGGCCTGTTCCCGTACGCGCGGATGTTCGCGCGACGCCGTTGGGGCGTCGCGGTCGGTCACGTGGTGTCCTGGCGGGATGGTGTCAGGCCGGTGTCGGCCAGGATGAGGGTGCGGGCCTGGGCGGAGGTCAGGGGGCGGGCGAAGAGGTAGCCCTGGCCGAGGGGGCAGCCCATGGCGGCGAGCAGGTCGCGCTGGTCGGCGTTCTCGATGCCCTCGGCGATGACCTGGACGTCCAGGGTGTCGGCGATCCGGGTGATGCCCTTGACCAGGGCGTACTGTTGCGGGGACGCTCCGAGGCCGTCGATGAAGGACTTGTCGATCTTCAGGACGGAGATCGGGAACTCCCGCAGGTAGCTCAGCGAGGAGTAGCCGGTGCCGAAGTCGTCGATCGCGATGCCCACGCCCAGGTCGGTCAGGGTGCGCATGTCGGTCCTGATGCGCTCGTCGCGGCGCATCAGGACGGACTCGGTGAGCTCCAGCACCAGCGAGTGGGGGTCGATCCCGGAGGTCCGGAGGGCGCCGCGCACCACGTCCACGAAGCCCGCGTCGCGGAACTGGCGCGCCGAGACGTTGACGTTGACCCGTAGCGGGGGGCGGCCATCGGCGAGCCGCCGGTCGGAGCTGGTCCGCTGCCAGGCGGCCACCTCCTGGGCCGCGTGCTCCAGGACCCAGGCGCCGAGCGGGACGATCTGGCCGCTCTCCTCGGCGAGGGCGATGAACTCGTCCGGCAGGATCATGCCGCGGCGGGTGTGCGGCCAGCGGACCAGGGCCTCGAAGGCGACCAGGCCGCCCGTCGCCAGATCGACGATCGGCTGGTAGTACAGGGTGAAGGCGGACTCGGCGATCGCCGTGTCCAGGTTCTCGTTCAGCTCGTGCCGCTCGACCAGGCCGGTCTGTAAGGCGGGCCGGTAGTGGCACCACTGCCGCTTGCCGGCCGCCTTCGCCGAGTAGAGCGCCAGGTCCGCGTGGGTGAGCAGCTCGGCCGCGTCCACGCTGTCCTCGGTCGTCGCCACGCCGACGCTGGCGGTCACCCGGACGGCGCCCGCGCTCAGCTTGAACGGCTCTGCGAAGGCCGCCAGCACGGTGTCCGCGATCACCCCGACGTCCTCCGGGCGCAGCGCGTCCTCCACCAGCACCGCGAACTCGTCGCCACCGAGGCGGGCCGCCGTGTCGGAGGTGCGCAGCGCGGTGGAGACCCGCAGGGAGACGGCGACCAGCAGTTCGTCGCCGACCGCGTGCCCCTGGGTGTCGTTGACCACCTTGAAGTCGTCCAGGTCGACGAAGAGCACGCCGATGACCGCGCCGGTGCGTTCGCCGCGGGAGAGGGCGTGCCCGAGCCGGTCCTGGAAGAGGACGCGGTTGGCGAGACCGGTCAGCGAGTCGTGGAAGGCCCGGTGGGTGAGCTCGCGCTCCATCTGGCGCTGTTCGGTGACGTCGCGCAGGGTGAGCACCAGGCCGCCGACGGTCGGGTCGGCGCGCAGGTCGTTGCAGCGCACCTCGGCCTCGATCGGGGTGCGGTCGTGGCGCAGCAGGCGCCAGTGCTCGCGCCGCTGCTCCCGCCCGTCGGCGCCGTCCTGCCCGCGCATCCGGGCGAGCGCGTGGTCGACGGCGCGGCTGTCCTCGGGCGGGACGAGGTCGGTGATCAGGGTGCCGTCCAGGCTGGGGTAGCCGAGGACCTGCTCGGCGGACGAACTGGCGTACCGGACGCCGTCGTCGGCGTTGAGGATCAGGATGACGTCGCTGGTGCTCTGGACCAGGGTGCGGAAGTAGGCCTCGCTGTTGCGGAGGTTGATCTCCTGGCTCAGCATGACGCGTTCGACGGCCAGCGCCGCCTGGGCGGCCAGGATCTCCAGCGAGCCCCAGAGGCTGGCGAGCTCGTGCTCGGTGCCGGTGACGATGAGCGCGCCGATCAGCGGGTCGCCGGAGGGGCGTTCGGCCAGGGTGAGCGGGCAGAGCAGGGCGTACGGCATCCCGCCGAAGCGGGCCGAGAGGTCGGCGCCGATGTCGTCGACGGCGAGTAACCGGGTCTCGCGGTAGGCGGCGAGGGCCAGCACCTCGTCGGAGCCGGGGGCGGCGGGCGGGGCGAAGGGGGCGTGCCGGGTGGCGCCGCGCTCGGCGTGCCGGACGTGCAGCACGCCCGCCTCGGTGACCGCGAGCAGCGCGACGTGCCCGGCCTCGGCGGGCATCAGGGTGGAGGCGGCGGTCTGGACGGCGTCCGCGACCTCCTCGACGGTGACGGCGGCGGTCAGTGAGGCGCCGGCCTCGCGCAGCGCGCGTTCGCGGGCGATGGCCTGCCGCCGGGCGTGGACCACCACGGCGAGCCGGGCCAGCACCAGCAGGTAGAGGACGGCGGAGAACGCGCCGATGACCCCGGCGTTGCTGGTGTTGCCGTGGATCGCCTCGATGATCAGGATGGCCGGGGCGATCAGCGCGGCGAAGGTGAGCAGGGCGAGCCGGCCGGCGCTGATGTCGGGCTGCTGGCTGGGGACGGGCCTGGTCAGCTGGACCATGGACGGGTGCAGGGCGGCCGCGCCCCACGCGGTGTAGAAGGCGGCCCAGCCGAGGTCCACGGGCGTGCCGATGTGCCAGCCGCCGTGCAGCTGGGTCAGCCCGTACAGCACGTCGGAGACCAGCATGCCGACGGTGCCGACGGCGAGCAGCTGGAGGGCGCGGCTGGTGCCGCCGCGTGGCACCAGCAGCCGCAGCAGCAGGGCGAGGACCACCACGTCGCCCAGCGGGTAGGCGATCGAGGTGGCCCGCTGGATCCAGGTGAGGTCGGGGTTACGGGTGTAGGGGAGGATCAGGTAGATCCAGGAGAGCAGGGCCAGGCCCATGGTGAGGATGAGGGCGTCGAGCAGGCTGGCGCGGTCCTGATGGGCCGTCCGCCAGCGGATGAAGCCCAGCACGCCTGCGGCGTACAGCAGGTACTCGGCGAGGTAGAAGATGTCGGCGACGGAGGGGAACGGGTATCCCAGCCGCAGGAACTGCAGCTGGATCACCTGCACCACCTCGCCCGCGGTGAAGCTGAGGTTGGCGAGGGCCAGCAGGTACCAGAACCGTGCGTGCGAGGGGCGGTTGAGGCGGACGCCGACCACGATGGCCACGACGCCGCTGAGGCCGATGCCCGTCCACCAGATGATCCGCTGGGAGGGGTTGGTGTAGTAGATGCCGGTGAGCAGCACCATCCACAGCAGGTAGCAGGCCGTCAGGCGCTGTCGCCGGCGTGTCAACGAGGCTACCTCCTCCGCGACTTCACCCCGCCGAGTGGGCGGGGGACTTCGGGTGAGGGCGGGTTCGGGAGTGGGTAGAGGCATAGGGGAACGGCCCGGGGGAACGTCCGGCTGAACGGCGGTGGAAAGGCGCCGGAAAGACGGTTGGGCGTTCGAGTCGAGCGGTGGGTGCGTATAGTCAGAAATGTCGCACCTCCCAGCATTCTGCCGCCACAGCACGAGGTCAAGCCGGTGGATGAGGCACCAGACAGCGCAGAGGGCGCACGAACGGATGTGAATTCCGGTCGTCACGCCGTGCTTTGCAACAACAACGGTCAGTATGCGATCTGGCCCGGTGACTCAACGGTCCCCGGCGGTTGGCGAAGCGTGTTCGGGCCGGCCGGGCGCGCCGACTGCCGCGCGTACGTGGAGCGCGAGGCGCGGCTCGGCGGGCGGCGTGACGGGCCCTGGGGGCCCGGGCTTCCCGGGCGGGGCGGTGGCGAACCGGTGCGGGCCGGGTTCGCGGACACCGTGCACGGGCTGTTCCGCGCGCGGGCCGCCCACGACCCGGACGCGGTCGCGGTGCTCGCCGAGGACGGCGCGCTGAGCTACCGCGAACTGGACCTGCGCAGCGACCGGCTGGCCGGCGCGCTGCGGGCCCGGGGCGTCGGCGCGGAGCGGGTGGTGCCGGTCTGTCTGGAACGCGGGACGGGCCTGGTGACGGCCTGGCTGGGGGTACTGAAGGCCGGCGGGGCGTTCCTGCCCCTGGACCCGGCGCACCCGCGCCGGCGGCTCGCGCGACTCGTCGAGGACTGCGGGGCGGACGTCGTGGTGGCGGAGGCCGGCGCGTTCGGCCGGAACGGGGGGCGGGGCGGCTTCGCGGGGGCGGAGGTGCTCTCGGTGGACACGGCGGCGGCCCCGGTGGACCCCGGTGCCGGCGCGGTCCCATACGCCGCCCCGCACGCCGTCCCGTTCGTCGACGAGGCGGTGCCCGACGACCTCGCCTACCTGATCTACACCTCGGGCACCACCGGCACCCCCAAGGGCGTGGCGGTCACCCACCGTTCACTGGTCTTCACCCTGGACCGGGTGATCAACGCGTACGGTCTCACCCCGCGCGACCGGGTGCTGCAACTCGCCGCGCTCGGCTTCGACACCTCCCTGGAGCAGGTGTTCGCGACCCTGCTCAGCGGCGCCACCCTCGTCCTGGGCGGGGTCCGGACCTGGGCGCCCACCGAACTCGTCCACCGGATGGGCACCCTGGGGCTGACCGTCGCCGACCTCACCCCCGCCTACTGGCACCAGGTGCTGGAACTGCTCCCCGAGGGCGGGCCGGCCCCGGAGGGCCTGCGGCTGCTCGTGGTCGGCGGCGACACCGTGCACGCCGACGACTGCCGCAGGTGCCTGGACCGGCTGCCGGGTGTCCGGCTGGTCAACGCCTACGGCGTGACCGAGGCGGCCGTCACCTCCCTGCTCTACGAGGTCACCCCGGCCGTCCTCGACGACGCCGACGGGGCCGCAGGTACGGGCGCCGCGCCCGTCCCGATCGGCAGACCGCTGCCGGGCGTCCGGGCGCGGGTGCTGGACGCCCGGCTCAGGCCGGTGCGCCCCGGCGAGAAGGGCGAGATCCACCTCGGCGGGCCCGGCCTCGCCCGCGGCTACTGGCGGTCGCCCGTCCTCACCGCCGAGTCCTTCCTGCCCGACCCGTACGCGCCCGTCCCCGGCGAGCGGATGTACCGCACCGGCGACACCGGCCGCTGGCGCCCCGACGGCGGGCTGGAGATCCTCGGCCGCTCCGACGACCAGGTGAAGGTCCGCGGCTACCGGGTCGACCCGGCCGAGGTCGAGTCGGTGCTCGCCGCCCACCCCGAGGTCCGGCTGGCGAGGGTCGCCGCCGACCGGCACACGGACGGCGCGTACGTCCTCACCGCCTACTACACGCTCGCCGACCGGGACGGCTCCGGCTCCCGCGCGCGGCGCGACCGGATCCGCGCGTACCTGGCCGACCGGCTGCCGGACTTCATGGTCCCCGCCGAGTTCGTCCTGCTGGAAAGCATGCCGCTGACCGCCGCCGGGAAGATCGACCGCCGCCGGCTGACCGGCGGCGGACTGCGGCAGCGGCGGGGGGAGGACGGGTGGGGCGGCATCGCCGGCCGCCGCGGCGGGAACGGCGGGAGCGACCGGGACCGCGAGACCGCCGCCATCGAGACCGCGGTCGCCCCCCTCTGGTCCGAACTGCTCGGCGTCGAGGACGTCGGCCCGGCGGACGACTTCTTCGTCCTCGGCGGCAACTCGCTGCTCGCCATGGAGATGCTGGCCCGGGCCCGCATCATGTTCGGCATCGACGTCACCCGGATCCGCTTCCTCGCCCGCGCCCTGCTGCACGACGCCACCCTGCGCGCCTTCGCCGCCGCGACCCGGCGGGCGCGCTCCGGCCGCGACGGCTTCGGCGAGGCGGCCGTCGACTGGGCGGCGGAGGCCGAACTCGGCGTTCCCGTCCGGCAGTCCTGGCAGCCCGCGCCCTCCCGTGCCGAGCCGGCCGAGATCCTGCTCACCGGTGCCACCGGATTCTGCGGCGCCCACCTGCTGAACACCCTGCTGCACACCACCCGGGCCCGCGTGCACTGCCTGGTCCGCGCACCCGACGAGGAGCACGCGCTGGAACGCATCCGCGCCGCGCAGCAGCGCTTCCTGCGGCACGACCTCGCGGACCCGAGGGTCGTCCCGCTGGTCGGCGACCTCGCCGAACCGCTCCTCGGCCTGACGAGGAGCCGCTTCGAGCGCCTGGCCCAGAGTCTGGACGCCATCCACCACCTCGGCGGCCAGGTCAACTTCATCTACCCCTACCGCCAGCTGCGCGCTCCCAACGTGGGCGGCACCCGCGAGATCGTCCGGCTGGCCGGCCACACGCGCGGCATCCCCGTCCACTATCTGTCCACCCTCGCCGTCCTGGCCGGGTTCGGCGCGGCGGGCGTCGGCGAGGTCTCCGAACGGACGCCGCTCGCCCACCCCGACCGGCTGGCGGTCGGCTACGTGCAGAGCAAGTGGGTCGCGGAGCAGGTGCTGCACAACGCGGCGGCGGCCGGGCTGCCGGTCACCGTGCTGCGCACCAACGACGTCACGGGGGACCTCGCGACGGGTGTGATGAACACCGGGACGGAGATCTGCGCGCTGATCAAGTACATCGCGGACACCGGGAGTTGCCCGGACGTCCGGTTGCCGCTCGACTTCGTCCCGGCCGACCGCTTCGGCCGCGCCGTCGCCCACATCGCCGCCCACGCCCCGGCGGAGGGCGAGGTGTACCACGTGACCTCGCCGCTCCCGGCCGATCCGGCGGACCTCGCGGAGCGCCTGCGGGCGCACGGGTACGCGGTGGACGAAGTCCCGTACGGGGACTGGGTGCGGGGCCTGGTCCGCTTCGCGGCGGGCCACCCGACCCACCCGATGACCCCGTTCGTCCCGCTCTTCGTCGACCGCGGCCCGGGGACCGAACTCTCCATCAGTGAAATGTACTTCCGGCCGACGTTCCCGCTCTTCGACCGGTCCAACACGGAGCGGGCGCTGGCCGGCAGCGGCATCGAGCTGCCGCCGGTGGACGAGGAGCTGATCGACCACTACCTGCGACGGCTGACGGTGGAGGGCTTCCTCCTTCCGCCGGCCCGGGCGGTCCGGCGGTGAGCGATCGCGGCGGGTGCGGCGGTCGCGGCGGTGAACGAGTACGGCGGTGAACGGGTGATGCCGTGGTGAACGGGCGTGCGGGGGCGGCCGGATGAGCGAGATGAGCGAGGTGTTCGCGGGGCTGGACGTGGCGCGGGCGCCGGCCGGCGGGCCGGCCGCGTTCGGGGCGGGGCTGGACGCCGAGGTGCTGTTCGACGCCTACCGGCACGGGCTCTTCCCGCTGCCGGCCGTCGACGACTACACGATCGCCTTCAACGAGGCCCGGTTCGAAGACGCCGTGGCGGCGGGGGAGGTGGCGCTGCTGCCCGCCACCGGGGGCGGGGGAGGCGTCGGCGCGGATCCGTACGCGCTCGCGTGGTGGTCCCCCGATCCGCGGCCGGTGATCGCGCCGGACGGCGTGCGGCTCGGGAGCCGGTTCGCCCGGCGGTTGCGGAACGGCCTGGACTGGTGGACCAGCGCGGACCGGGCGTTCGAGTCCGTCCTCGCCGGCTGCGCCGAAGGCCGCCGACCGGCCTGGCTCACACGTGAGTTGCGGGCCGCGCTGGTAGGGCTGCACGAGCGCGGCGCGGCGCACAGCGCGGAGGTGTGGGAGGACGGGGAGCTGATCGGCGGTGTCTTCGGTGTCGCCGCGGGCCCCGTCCTCAGCCTCGACTCGATGTTCCACCGCCGCTCCGGTGCCGCCAGGGTCGCCGTCGCCGATCTCGCGGCCCGCTTCGCCGCCGCGGGCGGCCGGCTGCTGGACGCCCAGTGGGACAGCCCGCACGTCCGCAGTCTCGGCGCCGTCCCGATGCCCCGGGCCCGTTATCTCGCGGAGCTGGCCGGGCCACCCGCACCGCGCCCGCTGCCGGCCGGACCGCTCCCGGCGGCCCGGCTGGGGTGAGGACGGGCCGGCTGTCCGGCCCGGCGGCCCGGCGGCTCAGCCCTCCCCGCGCCGCTCCTCCAGCAGACCGAGCAGCCTGGCCACCTCGTGGTCCACGTTGACGTGCTTGTCGTCGACGAACGGCAGCAGGATCCCCTTGCCTCTGTGCGGGTACGCGTAGGTGAAGAAGTCCGGCGCGCCCTTGCCGAGGCCCGAGTTGGGGTTCGGCACCTTGCGGAACTCCTTGATGTCCGCCCAGGCGAGCCGGCGCCGGCGGACGATGCCGCGGACCCGGACGCCCTCCTCGGTGACCAGGGTCGCGGCGCGCGCGGCCGAGATGATCAGCAGGAACAGCAGGCCCAGGATGATCAGCGTGCCGGCGGTCTTCGTCGAGGAGGCGAACTCCTGGTCGGCCCAGAGCGGTACCAGCGCGCCGCCGGAGGCCAGCAGGATGGTGAACGCGAAGCCCCCGATCCGCATGGTGGCCACCCGGTACTCGTGCGGAAGCCGAAGCTGTTCGGAACTCATGCCGCCCCCTGACGAAGGTCATCCCCGGTAATCGACCGGTTCCGCAGTGTAAGGGCTTCGGGGTGCCCGCCGATAGGCTTGAGGAGGACCGGATGTGACGGTACGTCAATTTCGCCGCCACGCTCGGTGAGGTTTGCCGGGGGTGGGGCCGGGCAATCAGCCGGGCATGTTGTCTGTGGTGGTGGCGCCCTGGGAAGGGGAGCCGGTGTTCGTCCGGGCTCCCGACGAACCGCACGACGCGGCGAGCACGATGAAGGTGGCCGTGCTCGCGGCGCTGCACCGGAGCGGGGCCGACCTGGACGCCGAGGTGCCGGTGGTGAACCGCTTCGTCTCCGTGGCGGGCGGCGAGTTCGCCAACGACCCCGGCTGGGACAGCGATCCGGAGCCGTGGGCGCTGCTCGGCGGGACGGCACCGCTGCGGCTGCTCGCCGAGCGGATGATCACCCACTCCTCCAACCTCGCCACCAACCTCTGCCTCGCCCGGGTCGGGCACCCGGCGGTCGCCGAGGTCTGGCGCCGCGCGGGCGCCACCCGCAGTGCCAGCCCGCGCGGGATCGAGGACTACCCGGCACGCGACCAGGGCGTGCACAACCGGGTGAGCGCGCTGGACCTGGTGCGGCTGCTGCGCTCGCTGGCGGGGGAGCCGGAGCTGCTGGCGCTGCTGGAGCGCAACGCGTTCCGGGTGGACCTGGCGGCCGGGCTGCCGCCGGGGACGAGGATCGCGTTCAAGAACGGGTGGTCCCCCGGGGTCCGGCACGGCGTCGGCCTCGTCCACCCCGGGGACTGCCCGCCGTACCTGCTCGCCGTCTGCTACACCGGGCCGCTGGCCTCGGGCGAGGACGAGACGGCGGCGGATCCGGCGGCCCGGCTGCTGGCCCGGATCTCGGCGGCGGTCTGGGAACGGCGCCGGGAGATCGCCCGGTAGGCGGCCTGGCCCGCCGCCGTTCCGGCCCGGCCCCGGACGCACGCGACCCCGCGCGGGCAGCGGCCCGTGCGGGGTCGAGACGAACGGCCGGACGGCGGCCGTCAGTACGGCTTGACCAGGACGTGCGCGGCGCCCGGGATACCGACCTTCAGCAGTTCGTCCTCCTCCGGGGTGGTCGGCGTGCCGGTCTCCTGCTTGAGGACGGCCCGCGACATCGCCTGCACCCACATCGCACGCGGGCGGCGGCGCTCCTCCCAGGCAGCGAGCGCCGCGGCCACGTCCTCGGTGGCGTCCAGGCTCTCGGCCAGCACCAGCGCGTCCTCGACCGCCATGGCCGCGCCCTGGGCGAGGTGCGGGGTGCTGGCGTGCGCGGCGTCACCGGCCAGGACCACCCGGCCGACGTGCCACGGCTCCTCCACCGTGACCTGCGAGATGCGCGAGTAGACCACCGCCGACGGGTCGGTGACCAGGGTCAGCGCCTCGGCGACCGGGCCGCCGAAGCCGGCCAGCCGCTCGGCCAGCTGCTCGTGGGCGCGCTCCGGGTCCGGGCGGAAGTCCTCGGCCTCGGCGAACACCGAGCCCAGGTACATCAGTTCCTCGGTGATCGGGGTGAGCAGCGCCTTCGCCTTGAGATTCCCGGTGGACATCACCACACCCTGCACCTCGGGCGAACGCGGCAGCGTCACCCGCCAGTTGGCGAAGCCGGTGTACTCGGGCGCGTACGCGTCTCCGTACAGGCGCTTGCGCAGCGGCGAGCCGATGCCGTCGAAGCCGACCACCAGGTCGTACCGGCCGCTGTGGCCGTCGGTCAGGGTGACGTCCACGCCCTGTCCGTCGTCGGCGAGTTCGGCGATCGTGGCGCCGAAGCGCACGGACGCGCCGGCCGCGGTGGCGGCGTCGCTCAGCACCCTGGCCAGGGCGGGCCGCGGGATGCCGTTGTTGGAGGGGGCGTCGCCCATCCGGGGCTGCGGGATCTTGGCGAGCGTGGTGCCGGCCGGGTCGCAGATGGTCAGCACCTCCCACTCGAAGCCGGCCGCCAGGCACGCGTCCAGCACGCCGATCTCGCGCATCACGTGCAGCGCGTTGGACGGCTGGATGATGCCGACGCCGAGCGCCTCCAGCTCGTCGCGTAGCTCGGCCACGTCGACCTGGTGGCCGCGCCGGGCGAGGGCGGTGGCCAGGGTCAGGCCGCCGATGCCGCCGCCGTGGATCAGTACGCGCAGGGGTGAGGTCATGACGGGGTTCTCCCGGGGAGGTCGGTACAGGAACGTCGGTGCAGGAAACAGGGGAGGGAGGGCGCGGGGCCGGTCAGCCGACGGGCGCGGCCCGGACGGCGGAGAGGTCCATCAGGTGGTCGACCAGGGCCAGCAGCAGATCCCGGCCGAACGAGCGCTCCCGCACGTCGCCGAGCAGCATCGGCACCTGCGGGTCGAGGTCGAGGGCGGCCCGGATCTCGTCCGGCGTCCGGGTGTTGTGCGCGTGGAAGCAGTTGATCGCCACCACGAACGGGATGCCGCGGCTCTCGAAGAAGTCGATCGAGGCGAAGCTGGTGTCCAGCCGGCGGGTGTCGGCGATGACGATCCCGCCGAGCGCGCCGTTCACCAGGTCGTTCCACATGAACCAGAAGCGCTCCTGCCCGGGCGTGCCGAACAGGTAGACGACGAGGTCCGCGTTGACGGTGATCCGGCCGAAGTCCAGGGCGACGGTGGTGGTGTTCTTGCTGTCCACGCCGGACAGGTCGTCCACCCCCACGCTCGCGCGGGTGAGCAACTCCTCGGTGCGCAGCGGCGCGACCTCGCTGACCGAGCCGACCAGGGTGGTCTTGCCGACGCCGAAGCCGCCCGCGATCAGGATCTTCACGGCGGCGGGCGCGGCGGGGGGAGCGGGCGGGGTTGGTGCGGTTGGTGCCATGGTTCAGAGTCTCCGGAGTCCTTCGCGTACGGCCGTCAGCAGACCGAGGTCAACGCCCCCGCTCGCCCGGGCCACCGAGAGCGGCGCCCGGGCCAGCAGCAGGCCCTGGGAGATCAGGTCGTCCAAGAGGATCTTGGTGACCGAGACCGGCAGGTCCAGCCCGGCCGCCACCTCGGCGACGGCGGCCGGACGGCGGCACTGGTTCAGGATCATCCGGTGCTCGGGCTGGAGGTTGCGCGGCCCGGACCGGGAACCCCGGGCCAGGGCCACGCGGGCCTCCTCCTCGACCGTGGTCAGCACCGTGATCAGTGTGAGGTTGTCGCGCTCGGGCGCGGTGCGGCCGCGGGTGATGGTGTACGGGCGCACCATCGATCCCGAGCTGTCGTCCTCGTCCTCGTCGGACACCTCGCTCCAGTGGGGCCTCACCGCGCGATCACCCGCGGCCGGCGTGTGTGCTGCGGGCGGCGAACGCGTCGAACTCGCTGCGCGCGGGGGTGCTCATCTTCTGGCCGACCTGCTGCACCAGGGTGTGCATGGCCACCGACATCACCTCGGCGTCCACCTCCTGGGAGGCGATCACGGCCAGGTGGGTGCCCTGGGCGGCGGCGATGATGAACAGCCAGACCTCGGCCAGCTCGACGATCACCTGGTGCACCGGACCGCCGTCGAACAGGGCGCCGACACCCCGGGCGAGGCTCTGCTGGCCGGTGGCGACGGCCGCCAGGCGCTCGGCGTCGGCCCGGTCGATGCTCCGGGAGTGGCTGACGACCAGGCCGTCGTCGGAGAGCAGGACGGCGTTCCTGGTTCCGGGCACCGAGTCGACGAGTCCGTCCAGCAGCCAGTCCAGGTCCTGGTGGGTGGCGATCGTACGGTTCATCACTGGTCATCCGTCCTAGTGGTTCGGGAATCCGCGGCGGGGAGGGCCCAGGGGGACGGGCCCGACGCGGGAGTCGGGGGACCGGCGGCTGCGGTGGGGGACGCCGGGTGTGCGGTGGCGGCGGGCAGCCGGTGCTGCCCGGAGTCCTGGTCACCGTCCTGGCCGCGGGCGGCGCGGGACTGGCGCTGGAAGGCGCCGATCGCGGCGCCCGAGCGGCGCACCGGGCGCGGGCCCGTCCTCGGGGGCCCGTCCTGCCGGTGCGGCTGCTCGGCGGCCGCACCGAAGCCGCCCGGCGCGCCGGGGGCGTCGGGCCGCGGCGGCACCCGCAGCTCGGCGGCCAGGCTGGCCTGGCGGACACGCTGCGGCAGCGGCGGCTGCTCGCCGGTGGGCTCGCTGACCGGCACCGAGGAGGCGTACTCGCGGCGCTCGGCGAGCCGGTAGTGGTCGGCCGGGCGGTACTGCTCGTCGGCGTACGGGGCCTCGGCCGGCGTCACCGTGGCGTAGGCGATGTCCGGGTAGGCGGGGGTGTCGTACCCCTGCTTGTCGTACGCCGCGGAGCCGTGGGCCGCGGAGCCGTGGGCGGGGTTGTCGTACGCCGGGTTGTCGTACGTCGGGGAGTCGTACCCCGTCGCGCTGTACCGGGGGGTGCCGTACCCCGGGGTGGTGTGGTCGCCGTACCCGGTCTGGGCCGAGCCGTACGACTGCGCGCCGTGCTGCTCCATGCCGTACCCGGGGCCGCCGTGGGCGGAGGCGCCGGACGGCTGGAAGCCCGGGAAGCCGTGCGCGGCCGTGCCGTCCGCCGGGGAGCTGTGCTCGACCGGCTGGTCGGTCTCCAGCGGCTGGATGTACTCGACGTGCGCGAACGCCTCGACGGGGGTCGGCGCCGAGCCGGGCAGCAGGGCCTGCACGGTCTCGTCGTCCAGGCCGTTCAGGCTGTTCTGGTTGTTCAGATCGTCCAGGCCGTCCGAGCCGTTCAGGTCGTTCAGGTCGTCCAGGTCGGCGATGCCGGCCGCGTGGTCCGGGCCGTCCGCGGGCTCGCTCGCCGCGGTCAGCGCGGTGAGCGCCGCCTTGCGCGAGCGCCGGGCGAGCGGGATCGGCTCGACGGGCGTCGCGTCCGGCAGCCCGGCGTCGCCGTCGATCACCAGTTCCTCCGGGACGAGCACGACCACCCGGGTGCCGCCGAAGGCCGACGGCCGGAACTCGATCCGCAGCCCGGTGTTGGCGGCCAGCCGCGCGACCACGTAGAAGCCGAGGCGGATGTCGTCCGCCCGGGCCAGCACGTCCATCCGGGGCGGACTGCTCATCAGCTCGTTGGCCGCGTCGTACTGCTCGGGGTCCATGCCGAGCCCGCGGTCCTCGATCTCCACCGCGAGGCCGCGGCCGACCATGGCGGCCCGGACCTCCACCGGCGTGGGCGGCTTGGAGAAGGTCGCCGCGTTCTCCATCAGCTCGGCGATCACGTGCGCGACCGAGCCGACGGCCCGCTCGGAGAGCCACGGGTGGCCCTCCACGTCCAGCATGATCCGCCGGTAGTCCTGCACCTCGCTCTGCGCGGCGCGCAGCACGTCCAGCAGCGGGACGGGCTTGCGCCAGCGCCGCTGCGGCTGGCCGCCGGCGAGGATGACCAGGTTCTCCTCGTAGCGCCGCAGACGGGCGGTGAGGTGGTCGAGGTCGAAGAGGCCCTCCAGGACCTCCGGGTCCTCGTGCTTGCGCTCCAGCTCGTCCAGCTTGCGGAGCTGCTGACCGATCAGCAGCTGGGTGCGGCGGGCGATGCGCTGCAGCAGCCGTTCGAAGCCGCGGTGCTGCTCGGCCTGCCGGACGGAGGTCTCCAGCGCGGAGGTCCGGGCCAGGTTGAGCGCATGGCCGAGGCGGGCCAGCTCGTCGGTGCCGTTGCCGTGCGGGCCGGCGGTGATGGCGTGGGTCTCGGCCTCGACGTCCACCTGCTCGCCGCGCGACAGGCGCTCCACCACCTCGGGGAGGGTGCGCTCCAGCTCCTGCGCCTGGGTGTGCAGCTCCTGGATGCGGCGGCGCAGCGACCGGGTCAGGCGCCAGGTGGTCAGGATCACCGCGATGACCGCGACCAGGCCGATGAGGCTGGTCAGCACGACCTTGGTGAGCAGCGAGAGGAAGGAGTCCTTGCCGACCTCGACGATGCCGTCGGTGCGGGCCTCGATCGCCTTCACCAGCTGCGGGTTGAGCTGGTCCAGGGCCTGGCGCCACTGGTCCTGCGACGCGGGGAGTCTGACCGTCCCGCCGGACTCCGGCGTGGTCGGCTTGGTCAGGGCCTGCTCGACGGTGTCCTTGGCCTGCCAGGCGGGGCTGTTCATCAGCTCCTGCCAGGCCTGGTCCTCACCGGCGGGGATGTACGGCACGACCTGCACGCCGAACAGGTGCTGCTGCGCGCCGATGGACTGCTGGACCTGCTGGTAGTCGGCGACGCTCAGCCGCCCGGACGGCCAGCCACGGGCCAGGATGGCATCCTCGCGGGCCAGCATCTCCTTGGCCCAGAAGGCGTTCACCAGGGTCTTGGAGATCCAGGTGACCTCGCCGTTGTCGACGTGGCTGAGCGCGGTGAACAGCCGCAGGTCCACGGCGATCAGGTCGGTGTAGTACGTGAAGACCGTCTGCTGGTCGGTGGCGGCGCGGTCGACCGCGGCGCGCTGCTCGGCCAGCTTGCCCATCGCCTGGCGCGCCTCGGTGACGGCGCTGAGCACCTCGGCGGGCGCGCTGTCGGCGGTCTCGCCGGAGAGCGCCTGGAACTGGCGCACGGCGTCGTCGGTCAGCGCGCGCTGGCGGCGCAGCGCGTCGGTGACGCTGCCGGGCCGGGCGAGCGCCTCGGCGCTGAGCCGGCGCTCCTCCTGGAGGTTGTAGTAGACGATGTTGGAGGGCTTCCCGGCCTTCTGTGCCAGCAGGCCCTGGGCCGCCTGGCGCTGGAAGTCGAGGAAGGTCTCGCCACTGGTCCCGGCCCAGAGGGCGACGAGGGAGAGGCTGGGGACGATGGCCAGGACGAGCAGAGCCGTCCGCAGTGACAGGCGCGGACGCCTGCGGGGGGCCTTCGGCGTCGGGGGCCGCCGATTCGCACGCGCGCGCAGAGCTGACTCCTTGGGACTGGCGGCCGACCCTTCCGGGCCGAACCGTCCGGGGGGCACGGGCTTTGACGAAGCGATACTAGTCATACGGTGTGATGGGAGTGAAAACTCGTTCGCCGCCTGGACGGTGGCCGCACACCGCCTGAACACAACGTCACCGGTCGGTTGACGGTTGGTGGTCGAAGCATCCTTGTGGTGGCTGATGGCCCGACGTCAGTGCAGGTGGGGGCGGTGGGGGCGGCAGATGCGGAGAGTGTGTGCCCGCGGGGAGCGGGCCGTCCGCAGCCGTAAGGAGCGGGCCTGCCGAGCCTGTGGGCGGCGGGTCGTCGCGCCCGCCGAATCCGTGGGCGGTGGGCCCTCCGTGCGGGGATGGGGCGGGCCTGCCGCGCCCGAGGGTGGCGGCCCACCGTGCCCGCGGAGGGCGGGCCTGCTGTGCCCGAGCGGGAGGGGTGAAGGTGCCCGCGCGCGCAGGACCGGAGTGTCCGCCCGGTCAGGCCGCGAGCAGGCGGGCGCGGGTGGCCTCCAGCTCGGCCGCCAGCCCCTGCCCGGCGCCCTCCGCGTCGCCCCGGCGTACGGCCTCGACCAGTTCGGCGTGCGCCGGGTGGCCGTGGTTCGGATCGCCCTTGCGTAGCTCCAGCAGCCCGACCAGCTCGACCAGACGCTCCTTCAGAACCGGGACGAACTCCGCGAAAAGGTCGGAAAGGACCGGGTTGTGCGCGGCCGCGACCACCGCCGTGTGCAGCGCGATGTCCGCCGTCACGAAGGCGGCGTCGTCCCCCTCGCCCGCCGCCAGGCGGGCCGTCAGCGCCTCGTCCATCGCGGCCAGGTCCGCCTCGGTGCGGCGCACGGAGGCCAGCCGGGCCGCCTGCACCTCGACCACCGTGCGGACCTCGTAGACGTGCGCCAGCTCCGCCCTGCGCAGCCGCGCCGACCAGTCCTCGCTCGGCCGGTCCGCCGTCACGAACACCCCGGCGCCCTGGCGGCTCTGCACCATGCCGGCCCCCGCCAGCGCGCGCAGGGCCTCCCGGACGGTCGAGCGGCCGACACCCAGCTCCTTCGCCAGCGTCACCTCGCCGGGCAGCTTGCCGCCGACGGGCCAGTGCCCGGCCGCGATCTGCTCCTCGATCCGCCGGGTCGCCTGATCGACCAGGGGGGAGGGGCGGAGGGGGCCGAGCGGGGACATCGCGTTCACCTGCCAGGTTGTCTGAGGACTTGGTTCGTGGTTACTGTACCCCGCATGAAGCCGTGGAGTCTCCTTCTTGGTGGCCGCAGCGGGGTCTGACCGGACCGGCACCCCGCTGCGGGGCGCCGTGCTGCCGGTCGTCCTCCGGTGCCGCACCCGGCCGACGCGACCGCACCGTCGCCGCCCGGGTGCCGCACCCCGTCGTGAAGGACTCACGAGACCCATGCGATTCCCCACCCTCCGCACCCCCGCCGGCCCCGTCCCGGCCACCGCCCCCGCCTGGAACCCGCAGCGCGGCAGCGCCATGCCGCACCACCGCTACCGCCCGGCACACGAGCGCGTCCAGCTGCCCGGCGGCCGGCCCGCCGACCGGCCCCGGGAGTGGCCGGGCCGGCGGATCGAGCACGCCCCGCTCTGGGTGCCCGTCGACCTGCGCGACGGCAACCAGGCGCTCGCCGAGCCGATGGACCCGGCACGCAAGCAGCGGATGTTCGACCTCTTCCTGGCCATGGGCTTCAAGGAGATCGAGGTCGGCTACCCCTCCGCCAGCCGCGCCGACTTCGACTTCGTCCGGCAGCTGGCCACCGTGCCCGGCGCCGTCCCGCCGGACGTCACCGTCGTCGTCTTCACCGCCGCCCGCGCCGACCTGATCGACCGCACCTTCGAGGCCGTCGAGGGCCTGCCCCGGGTCGTCGTCCACCTCTACACCGCCACCGCGCCGGTCTGGCGGGACGTCGTCCTCGGCCGCGGCCGCGAGGAGCTGCGCACCCTGATCACCGGGGCCGCCGAACACCTGGCCCGGCGGGCGGAAGGCCGCCCGGGCGTGCGCTTCGAGTTCTCGCCCGAGGTGTTCAACCTGACCGAACCGGACTACGTCCTGGAGATCTGCAACGGCCTCACCGCCCTGTGGGACGCCGACCCCGACCGGCCGGTGATCCACAACCTGCCCGCCACCGTCGAGATCGCCACGCCCAACATCTACGCCGACCAGATCGAGTACATGCACCGCCACCTGGACCGGCGCGACGCGGTGATCCTCTCCGTCCACCCGCACAACGACCGCGGCACCGGCGTGGCCTGCGCCGAACTCGCCGTCCTGGCCGGCGCCCAGCGGGTCGAGGGCTGCCTGTTCGGCAACGGCGAGCGGACCGGCAACGTCGACCTGGTGACCCTGGCGCTCAACCTCCACACCCAGGGCGTCGATCCGATGATCGACTTCTCCGACATCGACGAGATCCGGCGCACCGTCGAACACTGCAACCGCCTGCCCGTCCACGAACGCCACCCCTACGTCGGCGACCTCGTGCACACCGCCTTCTCCGGCACCCACCAGGACGCCATCAGGAAGGGCCTGGCCCACCACGCCAAGACGGCCGCCGACCTGGGCGTCCCGGCCGGCGAGGCGCCGTGGGCCGTGCCCTACCTGCCGATCGACCCGGCCGACCTCGGGCGGGACTACGAGGCGGTGATCCGGGTCAACAGCCAGTCCGGCAAAGGCGGCATCGCCTACCTGCTGCAGACCGGACACGGGCTGGACCTGCCCCGCCGGCTCCAGATCGAGTTCTCCCGGGTGGTCCAGGAGTCGACGGACGACAGCGGCCGCGAGATCGGCGCCGACGAGCTGTACGCGCTGTTCCGGGCGACGTACCTGGACGCGGCGCCGGCGGCCTCGTGGCGCACGGGGGAGCGTGCCGGGCAGGGAGGCGGTGGCGGCCACTGGGCGGAGGTCACCCTCGACGGCCGGGCCTGGCGCGGCGAGGGCAACGGCCCGCTGGACGCCGTCACGGCGGCCCTGCGGGAGGCCGGGACGGCCGTGGACATCCTGCAGTTCAGCGAGCACGCCGTCCGCACCGGCCCCGACAGCGACGCCGTCGCCTACGTCGAGGCGCGGGTCGCCGGGGAGGCGGTGTGGGGCGCCGGGCGCGACACCTCCGTCCTCACGGCGGGCGTACGGGCGGTGCTGAGCGCCGTCGGCCGTGCGGGGGCCCGGGAGATGACGGCCCGATGACAGCCGGTCTCCCCGCCCGCAGCCTGACCGTCGCCGCCGCCCTCGCGGCGGCCGGCCTGACCGGCGAGATCCGCGTCCTGCCCCACTCCGCCCGCACCGCCGCCGAGGCCGCCGCCGCCCTCGGCTGCGAGGTCGGCGCCATCGCCGGCAGCCTGGTCTTCCAGTGCGACGGGGCGCCCCTGCTGGTCATGACCAGCGGCGCCCACCGCGTCGACACCGCCTACCTGGCCGACCGGCTCGGCACCGGCCCGATCGAACGCGCCACCGCCCAACAGGTCCGCGACGCCACCGGCCAGGCCATCGGCGGCGTCGCCCCGACCGGCCACCCGGCCAGACTGCGCACCGTCGTGGACACCGCCCTCGCCGGGCACGACGTCCTCTGGGCGGCCGCCGGCCACCCGCACACGGTCGTGCCGATGACGTACGACGAACTGCTGCGCCTCACCGGCGGGACACCGTCGGAGGTGCACGCCTGAGCGGGCCCGGCCCCGGTTCGTTCCGTTCCGCGCGGGCCCTCCCGGCTGCCGCCCGTAGCCGGGAGGGCCCGCGTCGCTGCCGGACGCGAGCATCCTGCCGTCCGCCCCGTCCGCACGCCATCCCAGAATTCTGGTGGGTGACCGCCCCGGCCGCCGCCGCCGACCGAACCCCCGGTTTCCGCCAAGTTGCCTCCGGGGCGCCCTTCTTCGGTATCCGCGCAGCTCGGAGTGGCTGACCGGCCGGGGCGTCCGGCAGACCCGGAACGGTGGCCGGGCGGAGCCGCCGAGGCCGCACGGCGGGCGCGCGCCGACGGCGCCGGGGCGCACCGGGCGGGCGCACACGTCCGGTTCGGGACGGTCGAGTTGTCCGTATGCCGAGGACCGGCCCTCCCGTGTCGGCCGCCACTGCTACACCAGGGGGCGGGCCGAGGCGCACCGGGCGCCCGCCCTCTCGGGAGGCACAGTGGCGAACGACGACGGCCGGGTGTGGGTGCGGGGCCACTTCCGGCGCAAGCCCGCGTCGGGAGGTGGCGGGACCACGAAGGCGAGCGGGTGGGTGATCGCCGGAGCCGTGGCCGTGTTCTGGCTCTGGGGCCACTACGTCGGCTTCGCCGACGACGCCGGAGCCCCGCCGCCGACCGCCGCCACGCCGTCCGCGGTCGGCACCCCCTGATGGCCCGGCGCCGGCCCCTGCTGCGCAAGCCACGCGGCCCGGTCGAGCACGTCGCCGCGGCCGCCGTCGGCGTCGCGCTCGCCGTACTGCTGCTCGGCGCCGCGCAGAGCCTCCTCCGGTCCTGGCCCTTCCTCGCCGTCGTCGCCGTCCTCGCCCTCGCGGCCGCCGCCCGCCAGCCGGCCCTCGACCGGGCCCGCACCGAACGCCTGGCCGCCCTGCGGCTCACCCTCGCCCAGGTGGACGCCCTGGACGACCAGGCCTTCGAGTACGCCCTGCGGGACCTGCTGATCCGCGACGGCTGGAGCGCCCGCAAGGTCGGCCAACAGGGCGACCAGGCCGCCGATGTGACAGGCCAGCACCCGAGCCACGGCCGCATCGTGCTCCAGGCCAAACACACCAGGGTCGGCGCCAAGGTCGGCGTCCACGTGATGTACGAGGTGAAGGGGACCGCAGGACCGGTGCACGGTGCCGACATCGCCGTCGTGGTCACCAACGGCACCCTCACCCGCGATGCCATGGCCTGGGGCGACCGGCACCGCATCCACTGGATCGACCGCCCCCGCCTGGAGACCTGGGCCGACCGGGGCACGCCGCTGCACGACCTGCTCGCCCTGCCGGGCCGCCCGGCGAAGCGACGGATCGGGTGGCGGCGGGTGGCGTGAACCGCGGCGGGTTCCAGGGCGGTTCGGTGTCGTTCACACCCGCGATGGCGAAACTCCCGTGCTCCGCGCCGAATGCGTCGACCGCGTCGACGCGGTCCCGCAGGGCGACACGCCGGCCGTGGAACGAAGTCATGATCTCCCCATCAGCCGCGGCCAACTGTCATTCAGCAGCGCATGGTTGACAAGGTGAATGTGAGAACTGACCGGCGGCCGGGCCACCCCGGGGCCGGTCAGGACGGGCTCTCGGGGTCGGCCCCGAGGGTCTTGCCGTCGACTCCCGGCCGGGGGACGCCGTCGACCGCCACACAGATGCCGAAGACGCGGGCCTGGCCGGTCCAACCATTGACCCGGCCGCGGTTGTTGCTGATCTGGACCCGCCTCCGGGCCGGATCCACGGCCGAGACCAGATGCAGGTACACCGCCCCGGCGACGCGGGCCAGGACGATGTCCCCGACCTCCAGCTTCGACGCGTCGACCGGCGCGACGACCACCTGCTGCCGACTGCGGATCAACGGGACCATCGAGGAGCCGCTGGGCCGGAATCCGACGACGGCCCCGGCGGCGACCCGGCCCGCCACTGCGTCCAGCACACCCATGCGGTGATCGTGGCAGACCTGGCCGGGTCACCCAACCGATTTACGCCCCGCCCTGGCGGAACCGCGCCACGAACGTGCGCTGCCAGGGCGTTTCGACGGCGTGCGGGTGGTAGTGCTCCCGGACGAACGCCACCGCCCGGTCGGCCGGGACCCCGTCCAGGACGGCCAGGCAGGCCAGCGCGGTGCCGGTACGGCCGCGGCCTCCGGCGCAGGCGAGCTCGACCCGGTCCGAGGCCGACCGCCCCCACGCCTCGCGGAACGCCCCGGCGGCCTCGGTGCGGTCGGCGGGGAGCCGGAAGTCGGGCCAGCGGAGCCAGCGGCTCTCCCAGTCGACCGCCGGTGGCCTTCGCCCCAGCAGGTAGAGCCCGAAGCCGGGTCGGGGCCCCGGAGGCAGCGGCCGGCTCAGGCCGCGCCCCCGGACGAGCCGGCCCGACGGCAGCCGCAGCACTCCGGCGGCCGTGGGCTCCCAGGACGGCGTGGTGGTCATGGGCCGAGCGTACTTCGTGCCCCGGGTTGTCGGCGGTGTGGCCCTGTGTCGCCAGGTTTCCCTGTCCGGTCCCGGTCTGGGTGCTCCGGCCGCCGCTCGGCTAGTGTGCGTGCATGGGGCTGACGGAAGAGAAGGCCGACCACCTCGCTCCGGAAGCGACGCCGCCCCACGGGGCCGTCTGCCCGCGGTGCGAGGAGTCCTCCCGGCTGGCCGTCTTCGAGGAGCACCGCCGGCCGGTCGTACGCTCGGCGGGCCGGGTCCGGCTCCTGGCCGCGGCAGCCCTCGGGGCGTACGGCTGGGGACTGCTGCTCCAGGGGCACACGGGGTTCGGTGCGTCGTTGCTCGCAGGCGCCCTCGCGGCGGGGGCCCTCATCGCCAGGGCGCTCACCCGGGCGGGGTCGGGGTGGCGGACGCAGGTCCTCTACTGTCCACGGTGCCGCGTGCGCTTTCGTCCCGGCGACCCGGTCACCGCGTTGACGATGCCGTCCTCGTTCTCCGCCCCGTGGTGAACCACCGGGCCCGTGCGGGCGCCACCGGCAACGGCCCCGCGCTGCACTTCGGCGGACTCCCCGGTCAGGACGCGGCGTAGAGCGCGGCGGTCGTCGGCAGCCCGGCCCGGTGGGCCAGCGCGGCGGCCTCTCCGCGTGATGCCACGCCCAACTTGGCGAGGATGTTGGCGACATGGAACTTCACCGTGGACTCGCTGATGTGCAGCGCCCGCGCGATGTCCCGGTTGCGGCGGCCCTGGGCGAGCTGGTCCAGGACCTCCAACTCCCTTGGCTGCAAACCTTCCAGGGGATCCGGGCCGGAGGGCGCGGCCGGTGCGGTGAGCGGCAGGTCGACGGTCACCGTGGTGCCCCAGCCGGGCACGGCGTCCACGGCGAGGCGGCCCGCGAGGGCGGTGACGCGGTCCGCCGTCCGGTGTGCGGCGAGCCCGTCCGTGACGAGCAGGCCGGGGCCGTCGTCGCGGACCACCGCGCGCAGGGTGTCGTCGCTGATGCGCCAACTCACGTGCAGGCGCGTCAGATCGTCCTGTTCCAGCATGATGAGCACGGTGGAGCGGACCGCGGCCCGGGCGGTGTGCGCGGTGTCGGCCGGGATGGACGGGATGGACGGGGTGGCCGGGGTGGCCGGGGTGGGCGGTGCCAGGTCGAGGCGGACGGGGCTGTGCCGCAGCAGTGGGCGCAACTCGTCGGCGAGGCGGGCGAACGCGGTGTCGGCGGGCTCCTCGCTGAGCTCCCGGTCGAGGTCCGCGCCGGCCCGCAGGTCCAGCAGGGCGTTCACCGCGAGTTCGGTGGCGCTGCGGCGGGCGGTGGCGTCGTCCAGGGCGGTGGACCGCAGGGGCGCCAGGACCGCGGACAGCGCCGAGGCGTGGGTGCCGGTCAGGTCGGCGATCGCGCGGGCCCGGGCGCCCGCCGAGGCACGGGAGGCGGCGGCGTGCACGGGGGCGGCGTCGGTGGCGCGGTGGTCGGAGTGGATGGTGACCAGCTCCCACACCTGCTGGAGGACGGCGAGCGCCTGCCCGGGCAGCGGCTCGGCGCTCTCCAGGACCAGGACGAGCAGTGCGCCGGTACCGTTCGCCGACGCGGTGATGGTCGAGGCGGCGACGACGGGCCGGGACCGGCCCGCCAGGACGGCGGTGCCCTGCCACGGCCGGCCGACGGCCACGGCGTCCGTCAGCCGGGCGAGTTCCAGGCTGGTGATCCCCCCGGCCAGCTCGGTGGCGCCGAACGCCTTCACGGGCGTGTAGGTGCAGATGCCGCTGAGGTGGGCGATCGCCGTGTGCGGGACGAGGCCGGCGAGCACCTCGGAGAGCCGCCGCAGCAGGTTCGGCCGGGGTGTCCGCAGCACCTCCACGGCCCGCGCCAGCGCCTCCTCGGGCCGCCCCCAGCCATCCCGCCACCGCTCGTGCGCAGCGCCCGCCGTACTGCCCGCCCCGTTGTCCGTCATGCCGTTCAGCCTAGGGCCTGTCGTCGAACTCCCGCCTGCGTGGCGACGCTCCCCCAGCCTTCGGCCGGGAGGTACCCCCAGGGCACGCACTCCCCCAGCCTTCGGCCGGGAGGTGCCCCCACCGCAGTGGCTTCCTCCTCCGCCTTGCGATGCACGCACCCCAACGCCGCCACGCCCGCCCTCCGGGCGGACGACGGGAGTTCGACGACAGACCCTGGGCCCGGTCGGGCCGGCCCTGGCCGTTCGGCCGGGCGGAACCGGCCGAACGGCGGGCCGGGCACCGGTCGGTGGGGCGTCAGGCTGGAGCCGTCGAGTTCACGAACTCCCTGACACGTGAACTCCCTGACACGTAAAGGACTGTGCGATTCCATGACGAAGGCCATCAGCTTCTCCGAGTACGGCGGCGCGGACGTGCTGCGCCCGGTCGATGTCGAACTGCCCGCCCCCGGTCCCGGCCAGGTGCGGATCGCCGTCCGCGCCGCGGGCGTCAACCCGCTGGACCACAAGCTGCGCAGCGGCGCGATGACCGAGGTGTTCCCGGTCGAGCTCCCGCACGTCACGGGGTACGAGGCGGCGGGTGTGGTGGAGGCCGTCGGCGGGGCCGTGACGCGGTGGCGGCCGGGCGACGAGGTGTTCGGCCTGACCCACGGCGGCGCGTACGCCGAGCACGCACTGGTGGAGGCCGACAGGCTGGCCCGCAAGCCGGCCTCGCTGAGCTGGGAGGAGGCCGCGGCGATCCCGGTGGCGGCGGAGACGGCCTGGCGGGCGCTGGCCGTGCTGGGCGCGGAGAGCGGCCAGACGCTGCTGGTGCACGGCGCGGCCGGTGGGGTCGGCACGTTCCTGCTGCAGTTCGCCCGCTCGCGCGGGATCCGGGTGATCGGTACGGCGAGCGAGGCCAACCACGCGTATCTGCGCGAGCTGGGCGCCATCCCGGTCACGTACGGTGACGGGCTGGCCGGGCGGGTGCGGGCCGCCGCGCCGGACGGGGTGGACCGGGCGCTGGACGCGGCCGGGCAGGGCGGGGTGCTGCCGTTGTCGATCGAGCTGACCGGTGCCGCGGAGAAGGTGGTGACGATCGTCGACTGGGCGGGTGCCGCCGATCACGGGGTCCGGTTCACCGGGGGGACGACGGAGGCCGTCGAGTACCACGGGCCGGCGCTGGCGGGTGCGCTCGCACTGCACGAGGCGGGCACGCTGCTGCTGCCGCTGCACCGGGTGTTTCCGCTGGTGGAGGCGGTCGAGGCGCACCGGCTGAGCGAGCACGGGCACCTGCGGGGAAAGATCGTTCTGACCGTCGGGTGAGCCCGCTCGGCGCCGTCGATCCGTCGGCAGGGCCTGCGGGTGGCCGACCGGGCCGCGATCCGGGTCACGGCCTGAGTCGCCGTCCGGGCCGCGGCGTGGCGCCCCGCGATCTGACTGGCAATCTGTCCGAAATTGTCCCATTCACCCGCTTAGGGTAATTTGGCGGGCGGATTTCCCGGGAACGCGGCGTTGGGCCGTTCGGCCGATGTGCGGTCCTCCGTTCGGTTACGGAGGGTTGACCGGGAGCGGGCGGTGCGGTGCCGCCCGCCCGATCCGGACAGGAGGTCAGATGGACAGGCGCGCGGTGATCAGCGAGTTTCTCGGAACTCTGCTGTTGGTGCTGCTGGCGGTGGGCGCCGCGGTAGTGGCGGGGGAGGCGATCGGTTCCGTCGGGATCGCGCTCGCGTTCGGCCTGGTGCTGCTGGCGCTCGCGTACGCGCTCGGGCCGATCTCCGGCTGCCACGTGAACCCGGCGGTGACGCTCGGTTTCCTGCTGGCCCGCCGGATCGACGGACGGACGGCGGTGTCGTACTGGGTCGCGCAGTTCCTCGGCGGTATCGCCGGCGCGGCGCTGGTCCTGCTGGTGGCCAAGCAGATACCGGGCCTGGAGACCCACGAGAAGCTCGGGACCAACGGCTGGGGTGACCGCTCGCAGGTGCACATCAACGCCGGCGGCGCGTTCCTGACCGAGATCATCCTGACCTTCCTCCTCGTGTACGTGGTCCTGTCGGTCACCCACCGGCTGGCGGCCACCGGCTTCGACGGGCTGCCGATCGGCATGGCGCTGGTGGTCGTGCACCTGGTCGGCATCCCGCTCACCGGCACCTCCGTCAACCCGGCGCGCAGCCTGGGCCCGGCGCTGTTCGCGGGCGGTGCGGCGCTGTCGCAGCTGTGGCTGTTCATCCTGGCACCGCTGATCGGCGGCGCACTGGCGGCCGGGGTGCACCTGCTGACCCATCCGCAGCCGAACCTGGCCGTGGCCGAGGCCGCGGCCACGGACGCACGGGTGGCCGCCGCCGGGCGGTGAACCCAGCCGGACGAAGCCCGGTGCGACGCTGAACTCGGCGTTGTACCGGGCTTTCTGACGTCCGGTCGGTAGAGTCGGGCGCTATGGCGGATCTGAGTGGGGCCTCGGGGCCCGGGCGGCTGGCGGGCAAGTCCTGTGTGGTGACGGGCGCGGCGAACGGCATCGGCCGCGCGGTCGCCGAACGCTTCGCCCGGGAGGGCGCGTCGGTGGTCGCGACGGACGTCGACGGCGACGGCCTGCGGCGGCTGGCGGAGCGGCTGCCGCCGGCCGTCACCACGGTGGTCGGCGACGTCTCCCGGGACGACGACGCCCGCCGGATGATCCGCGCCGCCGTCGAGCGGCACGGCCGCCTCGACGTCCTGGTGGCCAACGCGGGCGTGATCCCGCTGATGGAGATCACCGAGGCCGGGGCCGACGACTGGGACCAGGTGATGGCCGTCGACGGCCGCGGGATGTTCCTCACCTGCAAGTACGCCGTGGAGGCGATGAGTGGCACGGACGGCGGAGCCGGCGGGAGCGGTACGGGCGGCGCGATCGTCTGCGTCTCGTCCATCTCCGGCGAGGCCGGGCAGCGCGGCCAGGCGATCTACGGGCCGGCGAAGTTCGTCGCGTCCGGGCTGACCAAGCACCTCGCGGTGGAATGGGCGGACCGGGGCATCCGGGTCAACGCCGTCGCCCCCGGGACGATCACCACCGAGCGGGTGGCCCGGCTGTACGACGAGCCGGGCGGGCCGGAGTACCTGGCGGCGATCGAGAAGCGGCACCCGATGGGGCGGCTGGGCATACCGTCCGAGGTGGCCTCGGCGGTGCTGTTCCTGGCCTCGGACGACGCCTCGTTCGTCACCGGGGTCGTGCTGCCGGTGGACGGCGGGTATCTGGCGCAGTAGGGGGCCCAGGCGCGGGCGTCGGGTTGTAAGGGCGCTGCTCCCCGCGCGCGGGGTTGGTCCCGCCGGCTTCTTGCCGCCGTGAACCTTCCGTGCCCGCTTCCCGCGCGCTCGCCTCGCCGGCTACTCCGGCAGTCGCTCGACCGCGACGATCGCCGCGTCGTCGTCCAGCCGGCCGCCGACGTGGGCGAGCAGGTCCTGGCGGAGCCGGTGCAGCAGGGTGGTCGGGGGCTCGGTGTGCCAGGCGGCGACGCGTTCGGTGAGCGGGTAGAAGCGGCGCCGCGTGTCGCGGGCCTCGATCACGCCGTCGGTGTAGATCAGCAGACGGTCGCCGGGCAGGAACGGGAACACCTCCACCTCGTACGCGGCCGGGGCCAGCTCGCCGAGGCCGAGCGGCGGGGCGGGCCGGCGGGCGGCCAGTGCGGTGATGCCGTCGGCGTGCAGCAGGAGCGGGGGCGGGTGGCCGCAGTCGATCAGGCGGAGCACCGAGTCGTTGTCCGGGATGTCCAGGATGACGGCGGTGATGAAGGACTCGCTGCGGTTGTCGACACAGTCCTCGGCCCGGTCGGGCGCGGGGTCGCCCGCCCCGGCGCGGTCGGTCCGCTCGCTCGGCTGGGCGAGGTCCCAGCAGACGCTGCCGTCCAGATAGGCGGCGAGGTCGGGCAGGTCGGCGTGGAGGTGGGCGGCCGCGCGGAACGCGCCGAGCAGCAGGGCGGCGTCGCCGAGCGAGGAGAGGCCCTTGCCGCGTACGTCGCCGACCAGCAGCCGGGTGCCGGTGGCGGTCCGGGCCGCCGCGTAGAGGTCGCCACCGACCTGTGCCTCGGCCTCGGCGGCCAGGTAGACGGCGGCGAGGTGGAGCGGCCCGATCCGGTCGGGCAGTGGGCGCAGCAGCACCCGCTGGGCGGCCTCGGAGACCGAGCGGACCTGGGCCAGCTGTCGTTCGTGTCGCTCGCGCAGCGCCCGCAGGCCGATCACCAGCGCCGAGACCACGATCAGCGAGCTGAGCTGAGCCTCGATGTTGGAGGTCGCCAGGCCTTCGCGCAGAACGCCGATGAGGGTCAGCGCGGCGATCGCGAGGGCGGCGACACCGGTGGTGGCCCACACACCGGCGAAGGAGGCCGTGATGGCGGGGGCGACGACCAGCAGCGGGCCGAGGTGGATCTGCGGCGGCGACAGGACTTCGACGACGGTGATCACCGCGATCAGCGCGAGCGGGAGCGCCGTCATCGCGCGGCGGTCGGGCCGCCACGTCCGGTGGCGGTCACGGGGACGCTGCCGAAGTGGCACCTTTCCTCTGTACACCGTGGGGGCGGCCCACCGCACTTCGGGGGGACGTTTCCCGGCACGCGGGCTCCGGCGGGCGTGCTGCTGCGGCGCCTCCGGGCCGGTCGGGTCAGCCCTCGGCGCCGTACCGCGCCAGGTACTGGGCGAAGCGGGCGACGTCCTCGTCCGACCAGTCGGTGAAGCGGGCGGTGAAGGAGATCCGGCGCTGTTCGTTCGCCTCGCGCAGCAGGGTCAGCCCGGCCTCGGTGGCGCGCAGGATCTGGCCCCGCTGGTCGTCCGGGTCGGTCTCGCGGCGCAGCAGGCCGAGCTTCTCCAGGGCGCCGACCTGACGGCTGACGGTCGACTTGTCGAGCATGAAGTGCGAGGCCACGTCGGCGGCCCGGCAGCCGCCGCGCTCGTTGATCAGGTCGAGGATGCTGTAGGTGACCAGGGAGAGGTCCGGGTGCAGCTGGGAGGCCTTGTGCCGGGCGCGCCGGGCGAAGGCGGTCAGCTCGCGCTGGATGGTGTCGATCGACGTCTCGCGGCCGGGCACGGTGGTCCTACCTCCTCGGGAATTTGTTGCACTATACAACGATTCTCGGGTCCACTGCCGCCTGCCGGGGCTCAGCCGACCTGTCCCGCCCGATGTCCCGCCCGATCGACCGCCACCTGCCAGGCGCGGGCGGCCGCGATCCGGCGGGTCGCACTCGGATGAGTGGCGAACAGTAGCTCAAGCATCCGGGGCGGGTCGACATCGGACACGTTGGCCAGTGCCAGTCTGCGCTGCATCGCGATGAACTGCTCGGTGTCCGAGGTGAGTTCGAGTGCATGCCGGTCCGCCCTGGCCTCGATCCGACGGCTCACCGCGCACTGTACCGGCCCCGACAGGGCGCCCAGCAGCGCGGCGCACGCCGCCAGCAGCGGCAGCGAGCGCGGATCGGCCGCGTCCGCCGCCCCCGCCGCCGACAGCAACGGGCCCCAGCCGGTGAGCAGCCCCAGCAGGCAGACCACCACGACGGCCCCGGCCGCGCCCAGCAGCGTCCCGGTCAGCACGTCCCGGTGCCTGACGTGCCCGAGTTCGTGCGCCACCACCAGCTCCACCTCACGCGGCTCGGCGGTCGACAGCAGCGTGTCGTACGCGACGATCCGGCGGGTCGCGCCCAGCCCCGAGACGTACGCGTTGAGCGCCGTCGTCCGGCGGGACGCGTCCGCCACCAGCACGTCCCGCACCCGGACGCCGTCCCGCTCGGCGAGCGCGAGCAGCGCCTCGCGCTGGGGGCCCGGCGGCATCGGCGTGAAGCGGTTGAACACCGGCTCGACGAGCAGCGGATGGAGGAAGGACAGGGCCGCCGTCAGCAGCGCCGCCGCGCCCGCCGCCGGGAGCCACCAGCGCTCCGGCGACCAGGCGGTGAGCGCGAACAGCCCGAACACCACCGGCAGCGCCAGCACCAGGGCCAGCGCCAGCCCGCGCAGGGCGTCCACCGCCCAGCCGCCCCAGCCCTGCGTCACCAGCCCGAACCGGGCCCGGACCGACCGGGCGCCCGCCCCGAAGGGCAGCTGTGCCGCCTGGCCGAGGACGACCAGGACCGCCGCCCCCGCCAGCACCTCCGCCGTCCGGGAACCGCCGAACCGGCCGCCCGCCGCCGTCACCAGGCCGGCCCCGGCCGGGGTCAGCCCGAGGGCCAGCGTCAGCGCCAGGCCGGTCAGCCGGCCGCCCAGCGCCCAGGGCAGCTGGGCGCGGCGCAGCGCGCGGCCCCGGGCGCGCTGGGCGGGGGTGAAGTCGGCGGCGGGGGGCGCCAGGTGGCCGGTGCTCTCGGTGCTGCTGCTCTCCGTACCGCTGTTCTCCGTACCGCTCTCGGTGCTGCTCTCCATGGGGGTGCCTGCCGCTCCCGGTGTCCGTCGCCGTGCTCCCGCGCCGTCCGGCGCCTTCCGGGGTTCAGCATGACGCACCGCGCCCGGTCCTCACCCCTCCGCGGGCTCGGTGGCCCCGTGGGTGCCCGCGCGGAGCAGCTGGTGGCCGAGGTCGACCAGCGCCCGGCCGACGGCGAACTCGTCCCCGACCGCCGGGGCCGGTTCGTCGCGCGGATTGCGCCGGGCCTGCGCGTCGCTGTGCAGCAGGGTGCCGTCGGCGTCGAGGACGGCGTGCACCCGGGTGGTGTCGCGGTCCTCGACCACGTGCAGGTTCAACTGCCAGTCCTTGGTGCGGACGGTGCTGCCGCCGGTCGCCCCGGGGCCGGCCGTCGTGTCCGTCGCGGCGACCGCCCTCGGCGCCGCCGAGGCGGTGCCGTCCGCGCGGACGATCACCACCGGGCAGGCGCCGTGCACGGCGCAGCGGACGCTCACCGAACCCAGCAGCGTCCGGGCGAACGTGCCGCGCCCGCGGCTGCCGAGGACCAGCAGGTCGGCGTTCTCGGCGGCCTCCAGCAGCACCTCGGCCGCGTGCCCGAGCACCAGGCTCTCCCGGATCTCCACCGGCCGGTCCGCGCCGACCACCTCGTCCACCTCGGCGGTCAGGGTGCGGCGCGCCGACTCCTCGAACCCGTTGTCCGTCATGGGCGCGAACCACCCGTACAGCGCCGGGTACTCCCACGCCGCCACCACGTGCACCACCGCGCCCGTCAGCGTCGCCTGCCCGACCGCCCAGCGCAGGGCCGCCTTCGAGGGCGCCGAGCCGTCGATCCCGACCACGATCCGCCGGCCGCAGCCGGCTTCCCCGCCGCCCATGACCCACCACCTCGACCTGCCGTGCCGTCCCCCCTCCACGCTGCGCGCGGGTGCGGCCCGCGTGCCAGGGACGGGGTGGCCTGTTCGGGCGGGCCGGTTGGGCCCGGCGGGCCTGTTCGGGCGTTCGCGTCGTTTCCTCGACGCGGCCGTGGGGCGGAGGGGGCGCGGGGGAGTGGCGTAGGCTGACCGCTCTCGAATCGACCCCGGGGGGACGTTCCATGCGCCGTGTCGCGGCCGCTGTCGCACTGCTGCTCGGGCTGATACCCCTGGCCGCCTGTGGACCCGACGACCCCGCCCCGGCCCCTGCCGCCGACGCGGCCAAACCCCCGGCCACCGGCACCGGCGGGGCCGACGGCGCGACGCCCTCCGGCAAACCCAGCGCCCCCCGCCCCGACGGCAGCATCACCGTGGCGTTCGCCGGTGACGTCCACTTCGAGGGCCGCACCGAGGCCCGGCTCGCCGTGAAGGCGCCGGACCAGGCACTCGGCCCGATCTCCCAGACCCTCTCCGACGCGGATCTCGCCGTCCTCAACCTGGAGACCGCGATCACCGACCGCGGCGCCCCCGAACCGAAGACCTACACCTTCCGCACCTCGCCCAAGGCGCTCACCGCGCTCAAGGACTCCGGCGTCGACGTCGTCTCGATGGCCAACAACCACGCGGTGGACTTCGGCGCGGACGGCCTCACCGACACCCTCGCCGCCAAGGCCTCCTCCCCGGTCCCGGTCATCGGCGTCGGGCGCAACGCCAAGGAGGCGTACGCCCCGTACGTCACCACCGTGCGCGGGGTGAAGGTCGCCGTGGTCGCGGCCAGCCAGGTCGAGGACCTCACCAACCAGAAGTGGCGGGCCGGCGCCAACAAGCCGGGCATCGCGTCGGCCCTGGACACGGCGGCGCTGACCAAGGCGGTCGAGACGGCCAAGCAGCAGGCCCCCGTCGTCCTCGTCTACCTGCACTGGGGCGACGAGGGCAAGGCCTGTCCGACCGGTGCCCAGACCGCCATCGCCAAGAAGCTCGCGGCGGCGGGCGCCACCGCCGTCGTCGGCACGCACGCCCACACCATGCTGGGCTCGGGCATGCTCGGCAACACCTACATCGGGTACGGCTTCGGCAACTTCCTCTGGTACGGCACCTCCAACTACGCCTTCTCCAACGAGACCGGTGTCACCACCCTGACCCTGACTGCGGCGGGCAAGGTGACCGGAGAAACGTTCACCCCGGCCACCATCGACGGCCAGGGCGTCCCCGTCCCGCAGACCGGCCCCGCCGCCGAAGCCGCCCTCAAACGCCGCGACGCCCTGCGCGGCTGCACCGGCCTCACCCCGGCCCCCGCTGCGGCACGCTGAGTACGCTCACGGCATCGGTGGCCGTCGCGCTGCTTTCCGGATCGCGGGCCCTCTCGTCCGCAATGTCCGACCCGATGAAAGTTGCTTCCCGGAGCGCGCCCCCCGGCTAAAGTTGCAGCTCAGTAAGCCTGCTCCCCGCACGCGCGGGGTTGGTCCCACGGTCAGGACCGGCGGCAGAGCCGGCGCCGGCTGCTCCCCGCACGCGCGGGGTTGGTCCCGGAAAGTGCCACATTTTCCCCGTCCGCCACGTCTGTTCAGCGCTTCGAGGTGCCGCTTGCCCCGTCGGATCGACAGCTGGGACGGGGCGAGTCATCGTCACGGGGTGGGGAAGTCGGAGGTGGCGATCCGGCCCAGGAGAGTGGCAAGTCGCCGGGGCATGGAGAGGAACGGCGAGTGGCTGCTCGGCAGTCGGTGGACGGAATCGGCGCGCGTGGCGAGTTCGCGCTGCCGGGACGGTTCGAGCGCCTGGTCGCGGTCGCAGACGACGTAGCTGGAGGGCACGGTACGCCACCCTGCCGTGGTCACCCGCTCGGTGAAGGACCGGATGCTCTGCGGGCGCAGCCGGGCCACGGCGCGGTCGGCATCGGCCTCGGGCACGTCGGCGAAGAGTATTCGCCGGGCGTCCTCGTACGGCGGGGTGTGGCCCGTGCCGTCGCCCGGCGCGGGCGTTCCGAGGAACGTGAACATGCTCTCGCCCACGTCCAGTTGGAAAGCGGCGAGGTACACCGCCCCCACCACGTTCGCGGCATCCGCGATGACCTCCGTGGTGGGGACGCCGCCGTAGGAGTGGGCGACCACCACCACCGGGCCGTCGATGCGCCGGAGGCTGTCCCGGATGGCGTCCGCGTCGTCCAGCATGCCCGCCGGGCGGGCGCCGTCGTGCCGGCCGGCCGGGGGATTGGCGCTGGGCAGGTCGACGGTGTGGGACCGCCAGCCGTCGGCGTCGAGCGCGGCGCGTACGGAGTCCCAGCACCAGGCTCCGTGCCAGGCCCCGTGGACCAGCAGGAAGGTCGGCCGGTCGGTGTCAGCGTTCATGTGCGGTACCTCCGTTGTCCGAGCTGCGGATGGCGGGAGACCGTGGCACGAAGCGGGCCGCCCCGCCCAGGGCTCGCGGGCCGAGTGGCCGCACTCGGCACTCCCGACGATACTGCGCGGCCCCTGCACCACCGGCGGCCGGTTGGAGCGTCCGGGGGTGGCCGGCTCGTTGGCGTGATCGACCGGACGGCAGCGGGGTTGGTCCCGCCCTGCAAGAAGAGATCTGAGGAGAAGACGACTGCTCCCCGCACACGCGGGGTTGGTCCCCAGTGGGTGGACACCGCCGACCGGGCGTGGGCCTGCTCCCCGTATGTGCGGGGCCGCTCCCCAGGGCTGAAATCGGGAGCTTGGTGCCAGGTGGGGGCGCTACGCTCTGGTGATCACGAAAACTGGGCGTTGAGGCTCGGCGGGGGGGCTGGTCGTATGACGGGTGTTGAGGTGGCGTCCTCCGGGGTGAGACGTGGTGGTGGGCGGCGGCGCTGGGTGGTCGGCGGGGTGGCGGCTGTGGTCGTCGCGGCCGTAGTGACCGGGGTCGCCTTTGTGGCCGGGGTGTGGGACGAGCCCGAGTTGAAGCAGTCGCTCTGCGGGTTGCCGAGGGCGGACAAGAGCCCGCTCGGCGTCGTGCTGCCCAAGGGGCGGCGGGGGGTGGAGACGCGTGAGGTGTCCGAGATGTCGGGGCACGGGAAGGTCTTGTGCGTGATCTCGGTGGACGGGGAAGGGGCCGTCACCGTCCTGATGTTCGGCCAGGATCCGAATCGGCCGACCTCGACCGATACGACCGGTATGGACACCAGGAAGATGATCGCCAAGGGGGTGGTGGCCAGTCTGGGCGGCGCCTCTCAGGTGGACTACTGCCCCGGTACGCGCGACCTGGCCGCGTTCGTCACGGTCATGTCGGACCCCGCTACCTGGCCGGAGTCCCCTGCGGAGCAGGCGGCGCACACCCGCGCACTGGCTTCGCTGGCGGCGACCGTGCTGGCCGAACAGCGGCACGAGGTGTGCTACTGACGGCTGCGAGGCCGGGCGTCAGCCCTTGTGGTCGGCTTCGCCCTGCTTCCAGTAGCCCTTGGCCTGGACGAGTTCGCGGGGGTAGCCGCAGGTGTCGAGGAGGTGTCGGCGGATGGTGGTGACGGCGGTGGACTCGCCGGCGAGCCAGGCGGCTTGAGGGTCGGGCGACGCCGTGAGGACGGCGTCGGTGAGGAGGCGGCCCTTGGGGGAGCCGTTGCGGGGGAGCCGGATGGTGGTGAGGTCGGCGCGGGTGGCGATGGGGAGGGTGTCGGCCGGGGCGGCGATCTCGACGTAGGCGGACACCCTTACGGTCGGCGGGAGTTGTTCGAGGATGGTGAGGGCGGCGGGCAGGGCGCTTTCGTCGGCGGCGAGGAGCAGGTGGGTGGCGCCGTCGAGGGGCGAGTAGCGGCCGCTGGGGCCGGCGAGGCGGGCGCGGTCGCCGAGGCCGGCGATGGACGCCCAGCGGGCGAGCGGGCCGTTGCCGTGGAGGACGATGTCGATGTCCACCTCGTGCTGCTCGGGGCGGTGGTGGCGGATGGTGTAGGCGCGGGAGTGGCCTTCGGGGATCGCCAACTTGACCCACTGGGTGGGGTGTTCGATGCCGAGGCCGGGCAGGGTGGGGCCGGTGGAGGTGAGCCGGACGAGGGTGGAGGTCAGCGGGGTGACGGCGATGACCTCGGCGTCGTGGGTCGGGCGGGTCGGGCGGGAACGGCCGAACACGGCGTACTCCTGATCGGGCCCGGAGGCGGACACGGGCCGGTGGAGGGAGGCGGGGAGGGGCGGGCTCAGCCCTTGAGGTGCTGGTCGAGCAGCGCGTCGACGAAGGCCCGGTCGAGCGGGCGGCGCAGCACCAGGGCGCGGTGGTAGAGCGGGGCGAGCAGGGTGTCGAGGACGACGGCGGCTTCGTCGGCGGAGACGGCCAGACAGGCCCGGGTGTGCGCGACGTCCCGGGTGCGCAGTTCGTCGAGGAAGCCGGTGTGCAGCAACTCCGCCGTGCGGGCGTCGAGTTGGGCGTGGCCGAGGAGGGCCTGGAGGACGCGGCCGGCCGGTTCCTCGCCGAGGAGGACGGCGAAGCGGTGGACGTACGCGCGCAGGTCGGCGGGGGTGGAGGGGGCCTCGGGCCAGGCGAGGGCGGGGGTGGCGTCCAGGACCAGGTTGTCGAAGAGGATGTCGACCTTGGACTTCCACCAGCGGTAGATCGTCTGCTTGGCGACCCCGGCGGCGGCGGCGATGCCCTCGATGGTGAGGGCCTCGAAGCCGTGCTCCATCAGGAGGTCGTCGGCGGCGTTCAGCACGGCCAGGCGCGCGGCCTCGCTGCGGCGGCTGCTGGTGGAGCTGCTGCCGGTGGCGGGGCGGGGCTGGGCGGCGATGGTGCTGACGTCCTCACGGGCGGGCCGGTGGGGTTGCCGGCCGGGGGGTCTGATCGGGGCCATCCTCTCATGCCCCTTCCGCCACACCAGCCGCAACGTTGCGTCCAGGTTCAAGGCCCGGTCGCGAAGGCTCGGCGTGGACCGCCCGGCGCGAACTCCGTACGCGGCCTCGCCTCCGGAGTGGAGGTGGCGGTCCGCAAGTTGACGGACCCGCAGCCCTCTCGGCCTGGTCGAACAGCTGTGTTAGGTTAGCCTTGCCTAATGTCGCTGGTCGGAGGGGATTTCCTGTGCAGCAGTCCGAACTGGCCGGTACCGTTGCGATGGTCACCGGCGCCGGGCAGGGTATCGGCGCGGCCGTGACGCGTGCGCTCGTCGCCGCCGGGGCCGTCGTCGCCGCCGTGGACCGCAACCCGGGCCCGCTCGCCGCCCTCGCGGACGAGCTGGCGGGCGCATCCGTGCACGGGTCCGACGGCGTCGGGCGGCCCGTCCGGCCCTACGTCCTGGACGTCACCGACGCCGCCGCCGTCGAGGCGGCCGTCTCCCTGATGGAAAGTCAACTCGGCCCCCTGGGAATCCTGGTGAACGTCGCCGGCATCCTGCGCGCCGCGCCCGCCGTCGAACTCTCCGACGAGGACTGGGTGGACACCTTCGCCGTCAACACCAACGGGGTGTTCCACACCTGCCGGGCGGTCGGCCGCCGGATGGCGGAACGCGGTACCGGCGCCATCGTCACCGTCGGGTCCAACGCCGCCGGGGTGCCGCGTACCGGCATGGCCGCCTACGCGGCCTCCAAGGCGGCGGCCACCATGTTCACCCGCTGTCTGGGGCTGGAGCTCGCCCGCTCCGGCGTGCGCTGCAACATCGTCTCGCCGGGATCCACCGACACCGACATGCAGCGGGCGCTCTGGCAGGGCGACGCGGGGGCCGCCGAACAGCGGGTCATCGACGGCGATCCGGCCGGCTACCGGGTGGGCATCCCGCTCGGCCGGATCGCCGCGCCCGCCGACATCGCCGAGGCGGTGGCCTTCCTGGTCTCCGACCGGGCGCGGCACATCACCATGCACGACCTGTACGTGGACGGCGGCGCCACCCTGCGCGCCTGACCCCACGGCACACCAGGGCCCCGGGACACCCGGAACCCCGACACCCCGGAACCCCGGGACACCGCGACGCGCACCCCCGCCACCGCAGAGCCCGAACCACACCACCCGCCGGCCGGCCGACAACGGCGCCCGGCGGCCACTCGCAGACTGGAGAATCCAGGTGACCACGGTGCATCACGCCCCCGCCGGGACGGACCACACCGTCATCGGCGCGGCCAGCGGGCTGCTGGGCCAGTACCGGGCCGCGCCCGACGAGGCGTTCTTCGCCTCACCGACCCGCACGCTGCTCACCGAGGGCGTGCACGCCAGGGTCCCGCAGGACGGGCGCCCGCTGCCGGTGCGGGTCGCCGAGACGCTCGCCCGGGCCCGCCGCGACGGGGTCGAACACCCGCTGGTGGTCGGCGCGGTGGCGTTCGACCACGACAGCCGGGCCGAGCTGGCCGTCCCCGCGCTGGTCCGCCGGTGCGGCGCGCTGCGCGACGACCCGCTGATCGCGCTGCCCGCCCCGGCGGCCGACCGGGTGGAGTGGCTGGTCCGCCCGGTGCCCGAGCCGGCCGCGTACGGTGCCGGCGTCGCGGCGGCCGTCGAGCGGCTGCGCGGCGGCGAGTTGAGCAAGGTGGTGCTCGCCCGGACGCTGGAGCTGAGTGCCGACCGCCCGCTCGACCTGCCCACGATCCTGCAGCGGCTGGGCCGCCGCGACCCGGGCGGCTACACCTTCGCGGTGCCCGCCGGCGGCGGCCGGACGCTGATCGGCGCCAGCCCCGAACTGCTGCTCTCCCGCCGGGGAACGGCCGTGCTGGCCAACCCGCTGGCCGGCTCGGTGCCGCGCAGCGCCGACCTCGGCGAGGACGTCCGCAGGGCGGCCGGGCTGCTGGAGTCCCCCAAGGACCTGCACGAGCACGCCGTCGTGGTGGACGCCATCCGCGCGGCGCTGGCGCCGTACTGCCGCACGCTGGACGTGCCGGAGCGGCCGACCCTGGTCCGTACGGCCGCGATGTGGCACCTGGCCACCACGATCACCGGCGAGCTGGCCGACCCGGCCGTCTCGGCGCTGGAGCTGGCCACCGCGCTGCACCCGACCCCGGCCGTCTGCGGCACCCCGACTCCGCTCGCCCGCACCGTGATCGGCGAGGTGGAGCCCTTCGACCGCGGCCTGTACACCGGCATGGTCGGCTGGGGCGACGCGGACGGTGACGGCGAGTGGGTGGTCACCATCCGCTGCGCGGAGGCGGAGGAGCGCACGCTGCGCGTGTACGCGGGGGCGGGGGTGGTCGCCGAGTCCCGGCCGGAGGCCGAACTCGCCGAGACCAGCGCCAAGTTCCGTACCTTCCTGGACGCCGCGGGGGTGCCGCGATGAGCAGCGCCCAGCCGGTGGAGTTCCCCGGATTCACCCCGTACCCCGCCGAGTTCGCCGAGCGCTACCGCGCCGCCGGGTACTGGCGCGGCGAGACCTTCGGCCGGATGCTGCGCGAGCGGGCCGCCGCCCACGGCGAGCGGATCGCGATCGTCGATCCGTCCGGCCTGTCCGGCCCTTCCGCTCCGGAGGGCGGGCGCCGCTGGTCGTACGCCGAACTCGACCGCCGGGCCGACCGGATGGCCGCCGGCCTGCTCGCCCGGGGGATCGGCAGGGGTGACCGGGTGGTGGTCCAGCTGCCCAACACCGCCGAGTTCTTCGAGGTGGTCTTCGCGCTGTTCCGGATCGGCGCGCTGCCGGTCTTCGCGCTGCCCGCCCACCGGTACACCGAGATCGGCTACTTCTGCGGGTTCACCGGTGCCGCGGCCTATGTCGTCCCGGCCGTCGAGAACGGCTTCGACTACCGTGAACTGGCCTCCCGCGTCCGGTCGGAGAACCCGTCGCTGCGGCTGGTCCTGGTGGCCGGCGAGGACCCGGGGGAGCACGTCCGGCTGGCGGACGTGCCGTCCGACGGGCCGGGGCCCGACGCCGAGCCGCGCCCGGAGGACGTCGCCTTCCTCCAGCTCTCCGGCGGCAGCACCGGCGTGCCCAAGCTGATCCCGCGCACCCACGACGACTACATCTACTCGCTGCGCGGCTCGGTGGAGCTGTGCGCGGTGGACGAGGACAGCGTCTACCTCTGCGTGCTGCCCGCCGCGCACAACTTCCCGCTCAGCTCGCCGGGCACGCTCGGCACGCTGTACGCGGGCGGCCGGGTGGTGCTCTGCCCGCAGCCGGGCCCCGAGACGGCGTTCCCGCTGATCGAGCGGGAGGGCGTGACCATCACCGGCCTGGTGCCGCCGCTGGCGCTGCTCTGGCTGGACGCGGCCGAGCGCGGGCGCGGCCTGGCCGGCGCGCCCCGACTGGACAGCCTGGAGGTGCTGCTGGTCGGCGGCGCCAAGTTCAGCGAGGAGGCGGCCCGCCGGGTCCGCCCGGTGCTGGGCTGCACGCTCCAGCAGGTGTTCGGGATGGCCGAGGGCCTGGTCAACTACACCCGGCTGGACGACCCGGAGGAGGTGATCGTCTCCACCCAGGGCCTGCCGATCTCCCCGGACGACGAGATCCGGGTGGTCGACGACCAGGGCGCGGACCTGCCCGCCGGCGCCACCGGCCATCTGCTCACCCGCGGCCCGTACACCATCCGCGGCTACTGGAACGCGCCGGAGCACAACGCCAACTCCTTCACCGGGGAGGGCTTCTACCGCACCGGGGACCTCGTCCGGCGGACCGCCACCGGCCACCTGGTGGTCGAGGGGCGGGCGAAGGACCAGATCAACCGGGGCGGCGAGAAGGTCGCCGCCGAGGAGATCGAGAACCACCTGCTCGCCCACCCGGCCGTGCACGACGCCGCCGTGGTGTCGATGCCCGACCCGTACCTCGGCGAGCGCACCTGCGCCTATGTCGTGCTGCGCGCGGAGGCCCGCCCGACGCCGCCGAAGGCGATCGAGCTGAAGCGCTTCGTCCGCGGGCGCGGCCTGGCCGACTTCAAGGTCCCGGACCGGGTCGAGTTCGTCGAGGCCTTCCCCGCCACCGGGATCGGCAAGGTCAGCAAGAAGGACCTGCGCGCGGCCATCGCCGCCACCCTCCGCCCCGCCCCTACCAGCTGAAGGAAGCACCGCCGTGGGTCTGCCCCGCATCCCCTCCTATCCCATGCCCTCCGCCGACGGCCTGCCGGCCAACCGGGTCGCCTGGACGGTCGACCCGTCCCGTGCGGTGCTGCTGGTGCACGACCTGCAGAACCACTTCATGAACGCCTTCGACACCGGCGCCGCTCCCGTCACCGAACTCTTCGGGAACGTCGGCCGGTTGCGCCGGCAGGCCGACCGCCTGGGCATCCCCGTCGTCTACTCGGCGCAGCCCGGCGGCCAGAGCCCGGCCGAGCGCGGCCTCCAGCAGGACTTCTGGGGCCCGGGCATCCCGGACGACCCGCGCGCGGCGGCCATCGCCGACGCCGTCGCCCCGGCCGGCCACGACACCGTGCTCACCAAGTGGAAGTACAGCGCCTTCGTCCGCACCGGGCTGGACGAACTGCTGCGCGAGCAGGGCCGCGACCAACTGGTGATCACCGGCGTGTACGCGCACATCGGGGTCCAGGCCACCGCCTGCGACGCCTGGATGCGTGACATCCAGGCCTTTGTGGTGGCCGACGCGGTCGCCGACTTCAGCGAGGCCGAGCACCGTGCCGCGCTCTCCTGGGTGGCCGGCCGCTGCGGCCTGGTCACCACCACCGACGCAGTGCTGGAAGGGAAGTGACGGGTATGGCCTTCACCGTGGAGCGCATCCGGGCCGAGGTCGCGGACCTGCTCGGAGAGGACCCGGCGGACATCCCGCTGGACGAGAACCTGGCGGACTGGGGCCTGGACTCGGTGCGGCTGATGGCGCTCGCCGAGCGCTGGCGGGCCGAGGGCGCGGAGGTGGCCTACCTCCAGCTGGCCGAGCGTCCGGCCGTCGGGGCCTGGGCCGAGCTGCTCGGCGCGGCCTGATGGACACCGCGCTCGTGGCCGGGACGGCCGCCGCGCCCGTCGCCGGGCCTGCCACCGCCGGGCCTGCCACCGCAGGGCTGAAGCGGCCGCCGACCACCGCGGTCGGCCCGATCGAGGCGCAGGCCGCCCGGACGCCCGGTGCCGCCGCGCTGGTGCTGGCCGACGGCTCGGTGGTCCGCTACGGCGAGCTGAACGCGGCCGCCAACCGGATGGCCCGGCACCTGACCGGCCTCGGCGCCCGCCCCGGCACGGTCGTCGGCCTGGCGCTCACCCGCCCGGCCGAGCTGCTGCCCGCGCTGCTGGCGGTGGCCAAGTCCGGTGCCGCATACCTGCCGTTGGACCGGGACGACGCCCCCGGCCGGCTCTCCTGGGTGCTCGCGGACGCGGCCCCGGTCTGTGTGCTGGGGGAGGGCGTGCCCGGTGCCGTCCGGCCGCAGGAGGGCGAGCTGGCCGGGCTGCTGGCCACCGACCCGCCACGGGCGCTGACCCCGCAGCACCCCGTCTGCCTGGGCTACGGCCCCGGCGGCCGGCCGGCCGGCGTCCCGGTCGCGCACGCGGAGGTGGACCGCCGGGTGCGGGACCTCCAGGCCGCCTACGGGCTGGGCGTCGGCGACCGGGTCCTGCAACTCGGGCTGCCGCTCTGGGAGTTCTTCTGGCCGCTGCGTACGGGGGCGGCCGTGGTGCTCGCCGACCCGGAGAGTCCGGCCGAGATCGGCGAGCTGGTACGGGAGTTGGGTGTCACCGCGCTGCGGGCGGCTCCGGCGGTGCTCGGTGAGCTGCGGCCGGCACCGGCGCCCGTTCACCTGGCCGTCGCGGCCACCGGCTGAGCGGCCGCCCGCCGAGCCGCCGAGCCGCCCGCCGAGCCGCCCGCCGAGCGGCTGCCCGGGCAGCCGCCTGCCCGGCCGCTACCCGCCGAGCCGGGCCGCCGCGAAGTCGGCCGCCGTCCAGGCCATCGCGACCGCGCCGTCCAGGACGGCGCGGTCGGCCTCGGGGGAGACGGCGGCCTCGGCGAAGGCCGGCTCGTGCGGGGCGCAGGCGCCGCCGGTGATGTCGAGCACCGGGTGGATCGCGGGCACGGCGTGCGAGACGTTGCCCATGTCGGTGCAGGCGAACGGTCCGCTCTCGACCGGCTCCGGGCGGCCCAGCGCGGCCGCGTTCGCCCGCCAGAGGGCGAGCAGCCCCGGGTCGCCGCGGAAGTCCAGGTAGTCGGGCTCGGGCCGGGTGAGCGAGACCTCGCAACCGGTGGCGAGCGCGCCGGCCCGGAAGCAGGCCTCGACCCGCTCGCGCAGCGCCGTCAGGTCCTCGGCCGCCGAGGCGCGGATCTCGTACTCGGCGGTGGCGGTGTCCGGGATCAGGTTGGGGGCCGTCCCGGCGGCGGTGGTGATGCCGTGCACCCGCCACTGCGGCGGGAGTTGCTGGCGCAGCAGGCCGAGCGCGACCTGCGCGACGGTGAGCGCGTCGGCGGCGTTGCGCCCCTCGTGCGGGTTGAGGCTGGGGTGGGCGGCGCGGCCGGTGTACCGCACGGAGAGGGTGCCGAGCGCGAAGGAGCGGAAGTCGGCGACCTCGACCGGGCAGGGATGGACCATCATCGCGGCGTCCACGCCCGCGAAGGCGCCCGCGTCCAGGAGCAGGGCCTTGCCCGCGCCGCGTTCCTCGGCGGGGGCGCCGATCACCCGGACGGTCAGTCCGAGCCGGTCGGCGTCCGGTCCGAGGGCGAGGGCGGCGCCGAGCCCGGCGGCGGCGATCAGGTTGTGGCCGCAGGCGTGCCCGAGGCCGGGCAGGGCGTCGTACTCGCAGACCACGGCGACGGTGACCGGCCCGGAGCCGGTGCTCGCGGTGAACGCGGTCTCCAGGCCGTGCGCGGGCGCGGTGACGGTGTAGCCGTGGGTGCGCAGCAGGTCGGCGCACCAGGCCGTCGCGCGGTGTTCCTCGAAGGCCGTCTCCGGGTGGGCGTGGATGCGCCGGCTGAGCGTCAGCAGCTCGTCCCGGTGGGCCTCGACGCGTGCGCGCAGGGCCGTTCTGACGTCGGTCGGGGTGGACAAGGGTGCCTCCGGAGGCGTCAGGGCCCGTGCTTCACCGGGCTGTTGACCAGACAGTATGTAGATAGCTTAGGCTAACCTAAGTAGGCGTTTCGTTCGCCGGACCCGAGGAGCTCTCAGAACCATGCGTCGCCACCAGGCCGCGTCCGACCCCGTCGCCGCCCCCGCCGCCGACGTACCGCTGCTCGCCACCCAGGCGGCCATCTGGTACGCGCAGGCGCTCGACCCCGACAGCCCGGTCTACAACACCGGCGACGCCGTCGAGATCACCGGCCCGCTCGACGCCGACCTCTTCGAAGACGCCCTGCGGCGGACCCTGGACGAGGCCGACGCCCTGACCGCCCTCGTCGTCACCGACCGGGACGGCACCCCGGCCCTGCGCCCGCGCCCCGGCCACACCTGGCCGCTGCACCGCCTCGACCTGCGCGCCGCCGCCGACCCGGCCGCCGAGGCCGAGGCCTGGATGCGCGCCGACCTCGCCAGGCCCGTGGACCTCACCGAGGGGCCGCTGTTCACCCAGGCCCTCATCCGCCTCGCCGACGACCGCCACTGGTGGTACCAGCGCGTCCACCACCTCGTCGTGGACGCCTACGCGCTCACCCTCCTCGGCGGCCGGGTCGCCGAGCTGTACACCGCGTACGCCACCGGCACCCCGCCCGGCGACCGCGCCTTCGGCACCCCCGCCGACACCGCCGCCGAGGAGGCCGCCTACCGGTCGGGCCAGGAGTACGCCGCCGACCGGGAGTTCTGGCGCGAGCGACTGGCCGGCGCCGAGGCCCCGGCCACCCTGCCCGGCACACCGGACGGCACGTCCGTCCAAGCCGCCACCCAAGCCGCCGAAGCCGCCACCCAAGCAGCCACCGCCGGCGCCGAGCCGCTGCGCCGCACCGCCGAACTGCCCGCCGGCACCGTCGCCCGGCTGGAGCGCGCCGCCACCGCCGCCCGCGCCACCTGGGCCGAACTGGTCATCGCCGCCACCGCCGGCTACCTGCACCGCCTCGCCGGCACCGAGGACGTCGTCCTCGGCCTGCCGCTTGCCAACCGCCGCGGCCCCGCCGCCCTGCGCACCCCCACCGCCACCGCCAACATCCTGCCGCTGCGCCTCGCCGTCCGCCCCCGGGACACCGCCGCCGAACTGCTGCGCCGCGTCGTGCTGGAGCTCCGCGCCGTCCGCCGCCACCAGCGCTACCCGCTGGAGGACCTGCGCCGCGACCTCGCCCGGACCGGCGACCGGCGCGCCCTGTTCGGCCCGATGGTCAACATCAAGGCCTTCGAACGCGACCTCGACCTGGCCGGCCTGCCCGGTACCGTCCGCAACCTCGCCGCCGGGCCCGTCGACGACCTCGCGCTCGCCGTCTCGCCCGGCCCCGACGGCGCGCTGCGCCTCGGCCTGGACGCCCACCCCGGCCGGTACGACGCCGACTCCCTCGCCGCCCACCAGGACGGCCTGCTCCGCTACCTCGACGGCCTCGCCGACCTGCTGCTCACCGACCCGCAGACGCCGATCGCCCGGATCGACCTGCTGGACGCCGACACGCTGCGCCGCGCCACCGCCGGCCGCGAGGAGCCCCCGGCCGAGCTGACCCTGCCCGCGCTCTTCGCCGCGCAGGCCGCCCGCACCCCGGCCGGGACCGCCCTGCGCAGCGGCGAAACCGCCCTCACCTTCGCCGAGCTGGACGCCGCCGCCAACCGACTCGCGCACCGGCTGGCCGCCCTCGGCGTCCGCGCCGGGACGCCCGTCGCGCTCGCCCTGCCCCGCAGTGCCGACACCCTGGTCGCCATGCTCGCCGTGCTCAAGGCCGGCGGCGCCTGCCTCTCCCTCGACCTCGCCCACCCCCGGCAGCGGATCGCCGGCATCCTCGACGACACCCGCCCGGTCTGCGCCGTCGGCACCGCGGCGGCGCTCGCCGCACTGCCCGGCGACGGCACGCCGCCCGCCGTCGTCCTGGACGACCCGGCGGAGCGCGCGGCGCTCGCCGCACTGCCCGCCGGGCCGCTGCCCGCACCGGACCCGGACCACACCGCCTACCTGCTGCACACCTCCGGCTCCACCGGCCGCCCCAAGGGCGTCGTCGTCACCCACGCCTCGCTCGCCAACCTGCACGCCGGCCACGGCGAGGACCACATCGCCCCCGCCGTCCGGCGCACCGGTCGCGAGCGGCTGCGCGTCGCCCACAGCGCCTCGTTCGCCTTCGACGCCTCCTGGGACCCGGTGCTCTGGATGGTCCACGGCCACGAGCTGCACCTGCTCGACGACGAGACGTACCGCGACCCGGCCGCCCTCGCCGGATACGTCGACCGGGAACGGATCGACTATCTCGACGTCACCCCCTCCTACCTCGAAGTCCTGCTCGCCGAGGGCCTGCTGGACGACGACCGGCACCGCCCCGCGCTCGTCGCGGTCGGCGGCGAGGCCACCCCGGACGCCCTCTGGCAGCGGCTCACCGCCGTGCCGGGCCTGCGCCCGCTCAACCTCTACGGCCCCACCGAGACCACCGTCGACGCCTACTCCTGGACCCCGGGCCCCGACGGCACCCCGGTCGGCCGGGTGGTCCGCGGCTCGCGCGCCTACGTCCTCGACGGCTCGCTGCGGCCCGCGCCCGACGGGGCCACCGGCGAACTGTACGTGGCCGGCGCCTGCCTGGCCCGCGGCTACCTCGGCCGCCCCGACCTCACCGCCGAGCGCTTCCTCGCCGACCCGTTCGGCCCGCCCGGCGGCCGGATGTACCGCACCGGCGACCTCGCCCGCCGCCGCCCCGACGGCACCCTGGAGTTCCTCGGCCGCGCCGACGACCAGGTGAAGATCCGCGGCTTCCGGATCGAACCCGGCGAGATCGCCGCCGTGCTGGCCGCCGAACCGGGCGTCGCCCAGGCCGTGGTGATCGCCCGCCCGGGCCCGCACGGCAAGCGGCTGCTCGGCTACGCCGTCCCCGCCGCCGGTGCCGCCCTCGACGCCGGCCACCTGCGCTCCGCGCTCGCCGAGCGGCTGCCCGGCCACATGGTGCCCGCCGCCGTCCTCGTCCTCGACGAACTGCCGCGCACCGCCAACGACAAGCTCGACCACCGCGCCCTGCCCGAGCCGGCCGCCGACGGCCCGGCGCCCGGGGCCGCCCCCGCGACCCCGCAGGAGGAGGTCATCTGCGGTCTGTTCGCGGCCGTGCTCGACCTGCCCGAAGTGCCCGGCCGGGACGCCGGGTTCTTCGACCTCGGCGGTCACTCGCTGCTCGCCGGCCGCCTCGCCGCCCGTCTGCGCGACACCCTCGGCGCCGCCGTCGGCTTCGCCGACGTCTTCCGCCACCCCACCCCGGCCGCGCTCGCCGCCCTGCTGCGTGAGCGCTCGGCACCCGAGCCGCGCCCGGCCCTGACCGCCGTGGAGCGGGCGGAGCGCACCCCGCTCTCGCCGGCCCAGCGCGGACTCTGGTTCCTGCACCGGCTCGAAGGCCCCAGCCCCACCTACAACATCCCGCTCGTCCTCACCCTCACCGGCCCGCTCGACCGCGACGCCCTCGCGCTCGCCGTCACCGACCTCGCGGCCCGGCACGAGATCCTGCGCACGGTGTACGTCGAGCCCGGGGGCGGCGAGCGTCGGCCCGGCGACCCCGGGGCCGACGAGCCGTACCAGCGGGTGCTGCCGCCCGCGACCGTCCCCCTGCACACCGGGCCGACGCTCGCCGAGGCCGTCCGGTACGCCTTCGACCTGGCCGCCGAACCGCCGCTGCGGGTCAGCCTGTTCGAGGACGGCGACGGCCGGCACACGCTGCTCCTGCTGCTCCACCACATCGCCGGGGACGGCGCCTCCACCACCCCGCTGGCCCGCGACCTGGCCGCCGCCTACACCGCCCGCCTGGCCGGCCGCGCACCCGAACTGCCGCCACTGGCCGTCCAGTTCGCCGACCACGTGGCCTGGCAGCGGCAGCTGCTCGGCAGCGCCGAAGCGCCCAGTCCGCTCGCCGTCCGCCAGCTCGACCACTGGCGCAAGACCCTGGCCGGCCTGCCCGACCAGCTCGAACTGCCCACCGACCGCCCCCGGCCGCCCGTCGCCGCCCACCACGGCGCCACCGTGCCGTTCGCCCTCGGCGCCGACGCCCACGCCGCCCTGGCCGCGCTCGCCCGCACCACCGGCACCAGCGTCTTCATGGCCGTCCAGGCCGGCCTCGCCGCCCTGCTCACCCGGCACGGCGCCGGCACCGACATCCCCATCGGCACCCCCGTCGCCGGCCGGGACAGCGACGAAACCGCCTCCCTCGTCGGCTACTTCGTCAACTCGGTGGTCCTGCGCACCGACACGTCCGGCGACCCCACCTTCCGCGAGCTGCTCGACCGCGCCCGCACCGCCGTCCTCGGCGCCCACGACCACGCCGACCTGCCCTTCGACCGGCTGGTCGAGGAGCTCAACCCGCCGCGCTCACTGGCCCGGCACCCGTTGTTCCAGACCATGCTGGCCTGGCAGAGCGTCCCCGACGAGGAGTTCGCCCTCGGCGGCGGCCTCACCGCCCGGATCGCCGCCGTGCCGTCCGGCACCGCCAAGTTCGACCTCACCCTCAACGCGGGCGAACTGCGCGACGGCGGCATCGCCGGCTTCCTGGAGTACCGCACCGACCTCTTCGACCCGGCCACCGCCGAGGCCCTGTCGGCCAGGCTCGCCCGGCTGCTCACCGCCGCCGCCACCACGCCCGACACCACGATCGGCCTGCTGCCGCTGACCAGCGAGGAGGAGCGGCTGCGCGCCCTGGTCGAGTGGAACGGCCGGCCGGTCACCTCCGTCCCCGGCGCCACCCTGCCCGAGCTGTTCGAGGCGGCGGCGCTCGCCCACCCGGACGCCACCGCCGTCAGCTGCCGCGACGACTCCCTCGACTACCGCGAACTCGGCGCCCGCGCCGACCGGTTGGCCCGGCTGCTGGCCGCCCGGGGGATCGGCCCCGGCACCATCGTCGCGCTCGCGCTGCCGCGTTCGTCGGAGCTCGTCACCGCCCTGCTGGCCGTCGCCAAGTCCGGCGCCGCCTACCTGCCGCTCGACCCCGACTACCCGGCCGACCGGCTCGCCTACATGCTGGCCGACGCCGAACCCGCCGCGCTGCTCACCGACGCCGCCACGGCCGCCCGGCTGCCCGCCCACCAGGTGCCCCAACTCCTCGTCGACGGACCGGAGCCGGCGGCCCACCCGGCCACCCCGCTGGCCCAGCACGAGCGCACCCGGCCGCTGCGCCCGGACGACGTCGCCTACGTCATCTACACCTCGGGCTCCACCGGCCGGCCCAAGGGCGTGCCCGTCACCCACCACAACGTCGTCCGGCTGTTCAGCGCCACCGACCACTGGTTCGGCTTCGGCGCCGAGGACGTCTGGACGCTCTTCCACTCCTACGCCTTCGACTTCTCGGTCTGGGAGCTGTGGGGAGCCCTGCTGCACGGCGGCCGGCTGGTCGTCGTCCCGCACCTGGTCAGCCGCGACCCGGCCGCCTTCCTCGACCTGCTCGCCCGCGAGCGCGTCACCGTCCTCAACCAGACCCCGTCCGCCTTCTACCAGCTCAGCGCCGCCGACCGGGACCGCCCGGGCAGTGAACTCGCCCTGCGCTACGTGGTGTTCGGCGGCGAGGCACTGGAACTCGGCCGACTGGACGACTGGTACGAGCGGCACACCGACAACGCCCCGACGCTGGTCAACATGTACGGCATCACCGAGACCACCGTGCACGTCTCGTACATCGCCCTGGACCGGGCGAGCGCCGCCGCCGGCACCAGCAGCACCATCGGCGTCAACATCCCCGACCTGCGGGTCTACGTCCTGGACCAGCACCTCCAGCCCGTCCCGCCCGGCGTCACCGGCGAGATGTACGTGGCCGGCGCCGGCCTCGCCCGCGGCTACCTCGGCCGCCCCGCGCTCAGCGCCGAACGGTTCGTCGCCGACCCGCACGCCGAACTCTTCGGCGAGCGCGGCACCCGGATGTACCGCTCCGGCGACCTCGCCCGCCGCCGCGCCGACGGCGTCCTGGAGTACTTCGGCCGGGCCGACCAGCAGGTCAAGATCCGCGGCTTCCGGATCGAACTCGGCGAGATCGAGGCCGCGCTGGCCGCCCACCCGGACGTCGCCGACGCCGCCGTGATCGTCCGCGAGGACGTGCCCGGCGACAAGCGCCTGGTCGGCTACGCCGTCCCGGCCCGCCCCGTCACCGCCGAGGACCTGCGCGCCCACACCTCCGGCGACCTGCCCGCGCACATGGTGCCGTCCGCCGTCGTCCTGCTGGACCGGCTGCCGCTCACCGCCAACGGCAAGCTCGACCGGCGCGCCCTGCCCGCCCCCGAGGCCCCGGCCGCGGGTGCCGGCCGCCCACCGCGCACCCCGCGCGAGCAGCAGCTCCGCGAACTCTTCGCCGAAGTCCTGGGCGTCCCGGCGGTCGGCGTGGAGGACGACTTCTTCGCCCTCGGCGGCCACTCGCTGCTGGTCGTCCGCCTCGCCGCCCGGATCCGGGCCGTCCTCGGCCTGGAGGTCGGCATCGGCACCCTGTTCCAGGCCCCCACCGTGGCCGCCCTGGAGTCCGCCCTCTCCTCCGACGCCCGCGGCGCCGACGCGCTGGACGTACTGCTGCCGCTGCGCCCGGCCGGGCCCGGCAAGCAGGCCCCGCTGTTCGCCGTCCACCCGGCCGGCGGCCTCAGCTGGTGCTACACCGGTCTGATCCGCCACCTGCCCGCCGACGTGCCGATCTACGGCCTCCAGGCCCAGGGCGTCGGCGCCGCCACCGCCGGGCTGCCGCTGCCGCGGACCCTGGAGGAGCTGGCCGCGCACTACGTCGACCGGCTCCGCGAAGTCCGGCCCGACGGCCCCTACCGGCTGCTCGGCTGGTCCACCGGAGGCATCATCGCGCATGCCATGGCCACCCGGCTCCAGGAACTCGGCTGCGCCGTCGAGCTGCTGGCCATCCTGGACGCCTACCCCGCCGAGGGCTTCCGCGACCTGCCCGTGCCCGACCAGGCCGAAGCCCTGGAGGCGCTGCTCACCATGGGCGGCCACGGCCCCGAGGACCTCGACGGGCAGCCGCTCGAACTCGCCACCGTGACCGCGCTGCTGCGCCGCGAGGGCAGCCCGCTGGCCGGGCTCGACGAGGCCACGCTGGAAGCGCTCAACCACATCTACCTCAACACCAACCACCTGGTGCGCGGCTACGACCACCGGGTCTTCGACGGCGACGTGCTGTTCTTCCGCGCCACCGTCGACACCATCGACGAGACGCTCACCCCCGAGACCTGGACCCCGTACGTCTCCGGCCGGATCGACAACACCGATGTCGCCTGCTCGCACAAGGACATGACCCTGCCCGCCCCCATCGCGCACATCGCGCGCGTGGTCGCCGAACACCTGGAGAACCAGCCCCATGAGTGACGCCCCCGCCAACCCCTTCGACGGTGACGGCGAGTTCCTCGCCCTCGTCAACGACCAGGGCCAGCACTCGCTCTGGCCGGCCTTCGCCGCCGTCCCGGCCGGCTGGACCGTCGCCCACGGGCCGTGCGAGCGCGCCCGCGCCCTGGACTGGATCACCGAGAACTGGACCGATCTGTGCCCGGTCCGGTAACCGAGACCCCGGCGCGCCCCCTCCTCGCGGGGCGCGTCGCCGTGGTCGTCGTCTACACGGCCGCGATGTGCATGAACGGCCTGGACTCGACGATCGTCAACCCGGCCCTGTTCACCATCGCCGAGGACTTCGGCCGCCCCGTCTCCGCGGCCAACGCCGTCGAGGTCGCCTTCCTGGTCGGCCTCGCGGTCGGGCTCCCGGTGGCGGGCTGGCTGGGCGACAGGTTCGGGGTCAAGCGGGTCTTCCTGGGCTCGCTGGCGGCGTTCACGGCGGCCTCGGCCGTCTGCGCCGCCGCCCCCGATCTGGGCTCGCTCTCCGCCGCCCGGGCGGTGCAGGGCGTGGCCGGCGGGCTGCTCACCCCGGTCGGCATGACGCTGCTCTTCCGGGCCTTCGAGCCGCACGAACGGGCCGGGCTCGGCAAGGTGCTGATCGTGCCGACCGCCCTGATGCCCGCCCTCGGTCCGCCGCTCGGCGGCTTCCTCACCGAACACCTCTCCTGGCACTGGCTGTTCCTGGTGAACGTGCCGATCGGGGCGGCGGCCGTGCTGATCGGCGCCATCGGCCTCGCCTCGGAGGGCGAGCCCCCGGCCGGCCGCTTCGACACCCTCGGCTTCCTGCTCGCCACCCCCGGCCTCGGCCTGCTCACCTACGCGCTCGGCTTCGGCCCGGCGCACGGCTGGGCCTCGCCGGCGGTGGCGGTCAGCGGGGTGCTCGGACTGCTCCTCCTCGGCCTCGCCGTCCGGCACCAACTGCGGGCCGACAAGCCGCTGGTGGACCTTCGGCTGCTCGCCGACCGGGTGTTCGGCGCCGCCTCCTGGCTCGCCCTGCTGACGGCGGCCGGGCTGATGGGCGCGCTGTTCGTCTTCCCGCTGCTCTACCAGGCCGCCCTCGGGGCCTCGGCGCTGGACGCCGGGCTGAGTGTCTTCCCGGAGGCGATCGGCCTGATGGCGGCCTCGCAGGTGGTGGACCGGCTGCTGCCCCGGGTCGGACCGCGCCGTCTCGCCGTGCCCGCACTGCTGCTCGCGGCCCTCGTCCTGGCGGCGCTGGCCGTCCCGGGCGTCGGCGGGAACGCCTGGGCGGTGCGGGCGCTGATGTTCGGCATCGGGCTGGTTCTCGGCACCGGGGTGCTCACCGTCCAGATCGCCGGCTTCGCCGAGGTGCCGCCGCCCGCCATGGGCCAGGCGATGGGCCTGTTCACCATCGTCCGCACCCTCGGCGGCGCCCTCGGCATCGCCGTCACCGCGGCCCTGATCGGTGCCCTCGCCGACGACGGCACCCACGGCACCGAGCCCGGCCCCTACCGGGCGGCGCTGCTGGCCACCGCCGGGGCCGTGGCCCTCGGCGCCCTGGTCGCGGCCCGCCTCCCGAAGGAGGCCCCCGGCCCGCCGCCGCTGGACTGAGCGGCACCACGCGGCGGCAGGCCCGGACCCGCCGAACCGTATGGCGCGGGCTCGCCCCCGGATTCGGGGCGGGCCCGCGTCTGTCGCCGTTCACGGTCCGCCGGCCGGTCCCGACCGGCGGTCCCGCGAACCGCCGTCACGGCCCCGGCCTCACCTCAGCCGCGCCGCGTTCAGCAGGGTCTGGGTGACGGAGTTGCCGTTGCTGTCCGTGGCCTTCGCCCGCAGGGAGACGAAGCCGGAGTTGTGTGGCGGCGCGGACAGTTCGGCGGTACCGTCGCGGTCCGGGTTCAGCCTGGTCCAGGTGGCGCCGCCGTCGTAGGAGGCCTCCAGGGAGGTGCTGGTGATCCTCCCGGCCCGGGCGGCGTTGTCCATCGGCGAGGCGGTGACGCCGATGCGCGCGTTGCGGTGGATCGCGCCGTCGGAGTCCGCGCCCAGGTTGTAGTCGAGCTGGACGAGCGGGAGGTAGTCGTAGCCGTCCGGAGCGGTCGCGGAGGTGAACGTCCATTCGGTGGTGGTGCCGGTGCCGTAGGCGAAGACCCCGCTCTGGCCGGTCGTGGCGACCAGGCGGTACGGCTCGGGCTTCGCCGAGGCGGGGACGGTCAGGTAGAGCGCCTGGCCGTCCTGCCGGGCCAGCAGGGTGCCGCCCCGGTAGAGCGCCAGGTTCTCCTTGAGGTCGTCGCTCAGCGCGAAGCCGGAGCGGCCCGCTTCACCGTCGCCCCAGCCGGGGATGTTGACGACCATCCAGTCGCCGGTGCGGCTGGGCAGCCAGGTGCCGGTGTTCAGCCGCGGGTGCAGTGGCGCGGAGAACCACCGGTGGTCGGTGGTCGTGCCGGCCGCGTAGGTGCGCGGCACCGCCCGCTCCTCCACGATCGAGCCGAGGGTGGACTGCTCGTACCAGGTGAAGCCCTGCTGGGTGCCCACGTAGTCGACGCGGGCCTGCGGCATGGGCTGGTACTCGGCGAAGCCGAAGCCGCGGCTGTTGAAGTCCTGGAGGTCGTAACGGAATTCGCCGCCGAGGACGCGGGAGGGCGAGGTGAAGTTCTGCCGGACGGTGGCCAGGCCGGACTCCTTCGGCTGGTACAGCAGGTCGGCCGGGACGGCGCCGTCGTGGCGGTCGACCAGGTCGTAGACGTAGTCGCGGTGGTCACGGGCGGTGACGTCCAGGCGGTCGTCGCCCTTGGCGATCGCGGCTTCCAGCTTCTTGCCCTCGACCTTGGTCAGCGAGGCCACCTGGATGGGTGCGTCGGTGTAGTCGGCGTTGCCGTACCAGGTGCTGAGGCGGCCCTCGGTGTCGTTGACGACCAGCAGCAGCCTGGCACCGGCCGCGACCGCGGCCGCGGACTGCGCGGTGGGCGTGACGGTGGAGTTGGCGTCCACCACGACGGCCCTGCCCCTGGCGTCGATGCGGGCGTAGTCGGCGGCGGCGCCCTGGCCGGCGTGGACGGCGCGCAGGCGGCTGCGGCCGGGGGCGAGTGCCGTGGAGCCGACCTGCTGGACGAGGTCGGTGAACTCCGTACCCGCCCCGTTCACCTCCAGCGTGCTCTGGCCGAGCCGCCAGCGGGTGAGGAAGTGGAAGGCGCCGGTGGTGACGGGAGTGGTCTGCTGGGCCCAGATACTGGTGTACTTCAGCGGGATCAGCAGGACCTCGTCCAGGCCGCCGGTCTCCCTCAGGCCCCGGTACCACTCCATCCGGTACTGGGAGGCGGTCGCCTCCCTGGGCGTGCGGACCTGCACCTGGTGCGCCCGGCGGGCGTCGAGCGCGACCGTCCGGTCGGCGGTGAGCTCGACCTGCGGGTCGGACAGCACCGCGAGGCCGAGACCGTCCGGCTTCTCGGCACCCAGGAGGTCGGCGGTCGTCAGGACCGCGTAGGTGCCGGGCGCCAGCCGCAGGGTGGTGGGGCCGTCCAGCTGGGCGAGGAGGACGTCACCGGTGTGCAGGTCGTAGACCTCGGCCAGACCCTGGAGCGGGCCGCCGTCGCGGCCGGTCGCGTTGACGGTCAGGTTGTAGCGCTCGCTCTCGACGTTGATGCCGACGAGGGTGTGCGCCACGACGCCGCCGGTGGCCGGGTCGGTGGCCAGCAGCTGCCCGTCGAGGTTGCCGGTGGCGGGTGCCTTCGCCGGGTCGCCGGTCAGGGCGACGTCGGCGGTGCCGCCCGCGGGTACGGTCACCGAGTCGGCGGAGAGCTTGAACACGCCCGCGGGGGCCGGGGTGTCCAGCGCCAGCCTGAGGGTGACGTCCGCACTGCCGGTGTTGCGGTAGGTCACGGTCCTGGCGCGGGGCCGGTCGGCGCCGTGCGGCCAGGAGTAGAAGCCGGACCACGCGGTGGCGGTGGCGTGGACGCTGCCGAGCACCGCGGCCCTGGCGTCCAGCCGGCCGGCGCCGCCGTCGCCGACGGTGATGCCGGGCGTCAGGTGCGTGGTGCTGACCAGGTCGTCCTTGATCTGCCGGCCGGTCCAGTCCGGGTGCGCGGCGGCGAGCAGCGCGGCCGCGCCGGCGACGTGCGGCGTCGCCATCGAGGTGCCGCTCATGGTGGTGTAGTAGCCGCTTCCGTCGGTGTGCTGCGAGCGGGCGGCCACGATGTCCACACCGGGAGCGGTGAGTTCGGGCTTGGGGTTGCCGTCGAGGGCGCGCGGGCCGGTGCTGGAGAAGTCGGCGAGGTTGTCGCCGGAGTCGACCGCGCCGACGGTCAGCGCCGAGGTCGCGGAGCCGGGGGAGGAGACGCCCCCCGCACCGGAGTTGCCCGCGGCGATCACGAACAGCGCGCCGGTCCGGGCGCTCAGGGCGTCCACGGCCTGGCTCAGCGGGTCGCTGCCGTCGCCGACGACGGAGGGGTCGCCGAGGCTCATGCTGACGATCCTGGCGTGCTCGGTCTCGGCCGCCCAGGTCATGCCCGCGATGATCCAGGAGTCCAGGCCGGTGGCGCCCGGGCCGCCGAGGACCTTGCCGACGACGAGCCGCGCGTCCGGCGCGACGCCCTTCTCCTTGCCGCCGGAGGCCGCGCCGGTACCGGCGACGGTGGAGGCGACGTGGGTGCCGTGCCCGTGGACGTCCTCGACGGGCTCGCCGGGGACGAAGCTCTGACTGCCCGCCACCCGGTCGGCGAGGTCGGGGTGCCCGGTGTCGATGCCGGTGTCCAGGACGGCCACCTTGATGCCCGCGCCGGTGTTGCCCCCGGACCACACCTCGGGTGCGCCGATCTGCGCGGTGCTGTCGGCCAGATTCGCCGTGGCCCTGCCGTCCAGCCAGATGTGGCTGACACCGCCGGCGAAGGCCGGCGCGGCGCCCCGGGCCGTGACGGCGGTCAGCTGCCGCCAGGCGGCGGCGGAGTCGTCCCGCCTGACGGTCGAGGCCGTGGCGTTGATCGCCGGGAGATCCCGCGAGGTGGTCAGCTTCGCGGTGGCCGGGCCGTCCGCGGCGCCGCGGGCACTCCTGTCGTACTGGACGATCAGCGGGAGTGCGGACGCCTGCGCGTCGTCGTAGCCGTCCGCCACCAGCGCGGTGACGTCGAACAGCCGCTTGTCGAGGATTCCGGCGGCGACATAGGGGAGGACGCTGTCCGGGTAGACGTAGGTGTCGTCGCCGACGGTCAGGGTGTGCACCACACCGGTGCTGTCCCGGGCCGGTGTCACCGAGGTGATGACCTGCCCGGTCGCCAGGGTGGTCAGGGTGACCCTGTCACCCGTGAGCAGGGTGATGGTGCGTGAACTCGTGCCGGGGGCGACGGCGGGGCCGTTCGCGGGTGCGGGGGCCGCGACCGCGCTGAAGGGGCCGGCGGGCGTCGCGGCGAGAGCGGCGAGAGCGGCGCCGACGGCTATCAGGCGCCGGAGCCGTGGAGTGGGGGATCGCACAGGTCTCCTCTGGGGAACTTCCGGGGGTGGCAGGGCTGGTGAGATTCTGGTGCGCTCCGTGCCCGGACATCCCTCTCGGCGGTGGCGGTTGCCCGTCAACGGCGTGCCCCCGACAGCCCGGATCCCCCTGGGCGGTACGGATGCTCACTTCGGGCCGCCCGTACGGTACTTCGCCACGCAATCTTCATGAGTGCCCATTGACTGCCGTAGGGCTTCTCTTTACGGTGATCATGGCCACGTCATTCGGAGGCCGATCCGACCCCGGCCCGTACCGGCCGGCGAGCCGATGGGGTACGAGCCGATCGTCACGAAGGGGCGAAGTCGGTTGCTGGAGGCGCTGGAAGAACAAGGGCGGCTGCTCGACGGATTCGGCCTGGGAGCCGAGGCGGAGCACGTCTACCTGGCACTGGTCACCCGCCCCGCCGCCCAGCTCGCGGAACTGGCCGCCGCGACCGGCCGTCCGCAGCACCAGGTGCGGGTGGGGCTGGCGGCCCTGGCGGAGCAGGGGCTCGTCCAGCCGGTGGGCGGCCGCTACCGCGCGCGCGAGCCGGAGCTGGCCTTCCGCAATCTCCTGGCCAGGCGCCAACGGGAACTGGAGGAGGCCCGGACCAGCGTCCAGCGGCTGGCCGACGTCTACCGCCGGTCCGCGCCGGCCCGCGACACCACGGAGATCGTCCAGGTGGTCGCCGGACACCAGGCCCTGGCGGCCGCCGTCCAGGACGTCCAGGAGAGTGCCCGCAAGGAGGTGCGCGCCCTGGTCAAGCCGCCGGTCTTCGCGCTGTCCGCGGCGGACAACCTGCCCACCCAGCTCGCCCGGATGGCCGAGGGGCTGAGCTACCGGGTGGTGTACGAGCAGTCGGCCCTGTCCCAGGCACCGGACGAGAACCTGATCGAGTCGTCCCTGTGCAGTGGCGAGTTGATGCGGACGGCGCCGGCCGTGCCGGTCAAGCTCTTGCTGTCCGACGCCGGCCGGGCCCTGATCCCCCTGGACCCGGGCGGCGGGGAGGAGCGCTTCGGCCTCCTGATCCGACACCCCAGCCTGATCGCCGTGGTGGAGGCGCTGTTCGAGAGCGTCTGGGAGTCCGCGACACCGGTGCTCCCCCGGCCGGACGGAACCCCGGAGAGCGTGGGCGCCGGGACGGTGTCGGCCAGACCTTCGCCGAGTGATCTGCGGCTGCTGTCGCTGCTGGTGGCCGGTCTCCCCGACCGCGCGGTGGCCACCCACCTCGGGGTCAGCAAGCGGACGGTGGAGCGGCGGGTGCGACGGCTCCTGGACCGGGCGGGGGTGAGCACCCGGATCCAGCTGGGCCTCCACGCGGCCCGCGAGGGGTGGATCTGAGACGGAGTCCGGGCCGGCGGAGTCCCGTACCCCGGCCCCGAGAGCCCCGTACCCGTTGGTCTGTAGCATGACGAACCGTCGATCCGTTCGTCGAAGCGCAGGAGGAACGCGCTGGAGCTCCACTTCACCACCCTCGGACCGCTGAAGGCCTGGCGGGCCGGCCGCGAGCTGCGGATCAACCGGGCCCAGGACCGGGCCGTCCTCGCCGTCCTGCTCGCCCAGGCCGGCCGCCCCGTCCCGGTCGGCGAGATCATCGACGGGGTCTGGGGCGAGGAGGGCGACGAGGCCCCGGACCGCGCCGGCGCCCTGCCCGGCAACGTGTACCGGCTCCGCAGCGCGCTGGACGCGGGCGGCCCGAGCATCCTGCGGCACGAGGCCAAGGGCTACCGGCTGGACGCCGACCCGGCGGGCATCGACCGCACGGCCTTCCTGACCGCGCTCGCCGACGCCGCCACCGCCCGCCGCAACTGGCAGCCGGAACGCGCCCGCACCCTGCTGTCCGACGCCCTGGACCTCTGGACGGGCCGGGCCCTGGACGACGTGCCGGGGCCCTTCGCCGCACACGAACGCCGCCTGCTGGCCGCCCGGCGGGACGAGGCGCGGCGCTCCCGCCTCGAACTCGACCTGGAACTGCGGGCGGACACCTGGACGCCCGCGCCGGCCCGCACCCCCGTCCGCCCGGTGCTGCGCCCCTTCCAACTGCCGCCCGACCTGGGTGACTTCACTGGGCGCGGGGAGGAACTGGCCGCGGTCGCGGAGACCCTGACCGCACCGGACCGGACCGGCCCGCCGCTCGTCACGGTGACCGGCCCCCGGGGAGCCGGCAAGAGCGCGTTCGCCGTCCACGCCGCCCACCTGGCCGGCGCCGCCTACCCGGACGGCCAGTTGTACGCGGATCTCCACGGCCGGGACGCCCCGACGGTGCCCGCCGTCCTGGCGGCGTTCGTCCGCGCGCTGGGCGTCGAGGAGCGGGCCGTGCCGCCGGACCCGGCCGACCGCCGCACGCTGTACCACCGGCTGCTGGCCGACCGGAGGGTCCTGGTCGTCCTCGACGGGGCCGCCACCGCCGACCGCGCGGGCCCGCTGCTGCCCGTGGCGCCCGGCTGCGCCGCCCTCGTCACCGCCGACGGCCCCGGCCCGCTGCCGCTCGGCGCCCCGGGCGGGCGCGTCGCATGTCACGCCGTCAGCCTCGGCCGGATGACCCCCGGTGAGGCACAGGCGCTGCTCGGCCGGGTGCTCGGCACCGACCGGCTGGCCCGCGAACCGACGGCCGCCCGGACGCTGGCCGCCGCCTGCGACCATCTGCCGGGTCCGCTGCGGGCCGCGGCGGACCGGCTGGTGCGCCGCCCCGCCTGGCCGGTCGCCGCGCTGGTCCCGCGGACCGGCGGCCCCGGCGGGACGTAAACGAACGCGTTGATCATCCGTCAATCGGCGGGTCACACAATCCCCTCAGCGGCCGCCGTCACCCGCCCGACCAGGCCGGCCGCCGTACCAGCACCGGGCGAGGGAAGAGGGACAAGCAGTTGAGCAGCACCGTCGCACGAATCACCCGCAGGCTCGCCGGCGTCGCCGCCGCCACGGCCCTGGCCGCGGCGAGCGTCCTGGCCGCCCAGGGCACCGCCCACGCCGCCTACGACGCGCCGACCGCCAGTATCTGGGACGACGAACAGCTCCCGAACGACGGCCGGCACATCGACAACCGGGGCCAGTACGGCACCGCTCGCCTCATCATGCAGTCCGACGGGAACCTCGTCACCTACTACGCGCCCGGCCACGACTGGTCACGCCAGTCCGCGACCTGGGCGTCCGGCACCGTCGGCTGCGGCGTCAAGGCGGTCATGCGCGCCGACGGCAACCTGGTCGTCCTCAACGCGTCCGGCGGCCTCTGCTGGGAGAGCGGCACCGGCGGGCACCCGCACGCCCGGCTGACCCTCTGGCGCAACGGCGACCTCCTGATCACCGACACCTGCAACCGCACCCTCTGGGAACGGCAGCCCGGGATCACCTATGTGCCGGGCCAGACCCGGGGCCCGCTCGCCGGCCCCGCCTCCACCGAGAGCCCCTACGTGGTCCTGCCCCCGCCCACCGGCTGCTCGGCGGCCTGACCGGCCGACGCCTTTCGGTCAGGGCTTGTCCGGCAATCCCCGCCGCGCGCGAACTGCCGGACAAACCCTGACCGGTCCTCGGGCCGGCCGGGCCGAAGACGTGCGCCCGCCGTCTCCCCGCGCCGGCCCGGGACCTCCGAGTCCACAGGGAGACCCGACATGGAGACCACCGCAGTCGAGCGAGCGGCCGGAGCCGGCCTTCGCTTCCGCCTCCTGGGCCCGCTGGCCGCCTGGCACGGCGACCGGCGCCTGGCGCTCGGGCGCCGGCAGCAACAGGCCTTTCTGGCCATGCTGCTCGGCCAGCCGGGCCGGGTGCTCACGTCCGCCCGGCTCGGCGACGGCATCTTCGACGAGGACAGCCCGCCGAACCGGCCCAGGTCCGTCCTGGCCACCCACGCCTACCGGCTGCGCAGGGAGCTCAGGAACCACGGCGCCGAGCACCTGCTGGTGACGGTCGACGGCGGCTACCGCCTCGACGTGCCAGCCGAGGCACTCGACACCGGCACGTTCGACCTCCTCGTCGCCGGCGCCGACGACGCCCTCGCCGCCGGTGAGCGGCCGCGCGCCCGTGAACTGCTCACCCGCGCGCTCGCCCTGCACGAGGGGGAGCCGCTCGCCGGGCTGCCCGGCCGGCACGCCGCCGAGCTGCGCCGCCATCTGGCCGAGCGCCGGGTGGACGCGCTGGAGTCGAGGCTCGGCCTCGACGTCGACCTCGGGGACAGCCCGTCCTGCCTCGTCGACCTCGACCAGGCCGTCTTCGCCCACCCCTTCCGGGAACGGTTCCGGGCCCTGCTGATGCGGGAGTACCACCTGTCGGGCCGGCCGGCCGAGGCCCACGCCGTGTACGCCGACGCCCGGCGCTTCTACCGCGCCGAAGGGCTGGGCTGTCCGGAACTGGACGCGCTGCACGCCCGCGTCCTCCGCGCCGACCCCGCCCTCGGCACCCCGGGCCGGCCCGGAGTCCACGCGAGGCCCGACTCCCCTGACCAGCCGGCCGGTTCGGCGCGGCCGCCGCTCCCCGACCAACTTCCCGCTGCCGTAGCGGACTTCACCGGCCGACAGGCCGCCGTCGCGGAACTGACCGAGGTGCTCGCCGGCCCGGACCCGGGCGCCGTCGTCATCTCGGCGGTCAACGGGATAGGCGGGGTCGGCAAGACCAGCCTGGCCGTGCACGTCGCGCAGGCCCTGGGCGACCGCTTCCCCGACGGCCGGCTCCACATCGACCTGCGCGGCGCCCAGGCCGATCCGCTCGACCCCGCCGAGGCGCTCGGCGCCTTCCTGACCGCCCTGGGCGTGGAGGACCGCGAGATCCCCGCCGACCCGGTCGAGCGCGCCGCGCTCTACCGCACGACGGTCACCGGCCGCCGGCTGCTGCTCCTGCTCGACAACGCGGCCACCGCCGAGCAGATCGCGCCGCTGCTCCCGGGCTCGCGGACCTGCGCGGTGCTGGTCACCAGCCGCGCCTGGCTGACCGCGCTGCCGGGCGCCCGCCACCTCCACCTCGACGCGATGGAGCCGGCCGAGGCGCTCGACCTGCTCGCCGGCATCGCCGGCCGGGCCAGGACCGAGGCCGAGCCCGAGGCGGCACTGGCGATCGTCACCGCCTGCGGCCTGTTGCCCCTGGCCGTCCGGGTGGCCGGCTCCCGGCTGGCGGCCGACCCCGCGCAGACCCTGGGCGTGCTGGCCGCGAGCCTCGCCGACGAGCAGACCCGGCTCGCCCGACTCGCCTGCCACCAAACCGCCGTGGAGTCCGTTCTCGCGCTCTCCTACGCCCGGCTCAGCGCACCGCAGGCGCGCGCCATGCGGCTGCTCGCGCTGCCGGACGCCCCCGAGCTCTGCGTCGCCGCCGCCGGGGCGCTGCTCGGCAGCGGCCCCGAGGAGACCCGCGACCTCCTGGAGACGCTGGTCGACCTCAACCTGCTGCAGTCGCCCGCCGCCGACCGGTACGGCTTCCACGACCTGCTGAGGGTGTTCGCCCGGCAGCGGAGCGGCCATGAGGACACTCCCGCCTCGGTGACGGCGGCGTTCGCCCGGCTGCTGGACTTCGCCCTGGCCAGCGCCCGCAACGCCGAGGAGACCGCGCACCGGGTCGACCGCGCCCGGCGCAGTCTCATCGAGGCCACGACCACCGTGCCGGGGCAGGAGTTCGGCACGGTGGAGTCCGCCACCGCCTGGATGCGGTCCAGGACCGCCCTCCATCGTGCGGTGATCGACCGCGCCTGCCAGGACCCCGGCCTGCCGCTGGCCGAGACCGCCGACCTGCTGGACAAGATGGGCTCCGTCCTCTTCGGCCGCGGCTACATCGCGACGGTCGCCGACCTCGCCGGCCAGGTCGCCGCCGCCGCCCTGGCCCGCGGCGACCGCGCGGCCGAGGCACTGGCCCGCTCGGTCCGGGGCAGCATGCTCTGGCACGCCAACTCCTATGCGCGGGCGGGCGCGGAACTCCGCCGCTGCCTGGAGCTGTGCGACGGGCCGGACCGGCTGCGGCTGCGGGCCAACGTCCTCCAGCTGCTCGGCGCGAACGCCCGCGCCCTGCGGGAGTTCGGCGCGGCCATCGGCCCGCTGGAGGAGGCCGCGGCGGTCTTCCAGCGGCTGGACGACGGCACCGCCGAGGGGCTCGCGCTCGGCGAACTCGCCTTCAACCGGGCCCAGTGCGGGCACCTGGCCGAGGCGAGGGCCGCCGCCGAACGCTGTGCCGAACTGACGGGCGCGCAGGTCTCCATCTCCGAAGCGGTCGGCCGGTACTACCTCGCCCGGGTGCTGCACCTGTGCGGCGACCTGGCGCCCGCCCTCGACGCGGCGGAGCACGGGCTGGAGCGGTTCCGCTCCTTCGGCATGATCGGCTTCCAGGCCGCCACCGGCAGCCTGATCGCCCACATCCACCTCGCGGCCGGCCGGGAACGGGCCACCGTCCGGGCCGCGGAGGAGGCGCTCCCGCAGGCCCGCCAGGTCGGCGGCATGCTGGAGGGCACCCTGCTGCGGGTCCTCGGGCGGGCGCTGGCCGGGCTGCACCACACCGACCGGGCCAGGGCCTGCCTCACCCAGGCCCTGGGCCACTTCGAGCGGCTGGGCCTCGCCTCGGACGCGGCCGAGGTCCGGGAGATCCTGCGCGGCCTGGGGTGAAGGGCCTCCGCCGGCGTGCTCATCGAATGTCCATCACCGTCGTCGAGTCTTCTCGCGGTTGCCCGGTCACCCGGACGGGGCAGGCACAGGAAGGGACCGATCATGGTCGTTCAGGGAATCAGGAAGGCCGCCATGGTGCTGGCCGGCACGGCGCTGTTCGGCGGCATCGCCCTCGCGGGCGCGGGCACCGCCGCGGCGTCATCGGGCGGCGGCTGCGGCGGCCCCGCCTGGGAGCAGGCGTGCATCAGCGCGGGCGGCGGCCAGGTCACCGCGACGGCGGTCACCAACCTCGGCAGCAACAGCTGCACCGAGCAGATCATCCTCTGGGACTACACCACCCAGAGCCAGGCCCTCTCCACCTCGTTCCCCTGCCGCTCCGGCCAGTACAGCTACAGCTACACCCTCTCCAACCCGACCCCGGGCCACGACTACAAGGCCGAGGTTCGCCTCTACTGGCAGGGCGGCTCGGGCTACGACTACCAGCTCAGCCCCGACCTCTGGTACTGACCGTTTTCCACGGATGGCCGGTGACGCCGGCCTGAGGGGACGCCCCTGAGGGGCGGGTGGCCGCCGCCACCCGCCCCTTTCGTGATGTCGTCGCGCGGAGAGGTCAGCACTCCGAACGGTTTTCGAGCGGCCTTCGGGCACCCCGAAATGCGCCCTCAATGGAACAGGAAATCGATCTGGGGGAATGGTTCCGTCCATTCCTGCTGAATTTCCCCGCGATCTCCCATGAGCGGTCGTTGACGGAAGCGTGAACGCCACCGTGCGCGCGCCGGTGTGACCCGGCGTCAGGGTTGTTGTCGACGGTGGCTTCGCGCACCGCGCCGGTCGCCGCTTCCGTCCAGGTCAATGACGGTTCCCGGCCGGCGCTCCGCACCCTCGCCGGACGGCCGCCCGCCCGCGTCGCCCCCTCGGAGCGGGCCCTTGCGGCCGGGGCGGCGCACACGTCCGCTCCCCGGCGTACTCATGGGCGCACGGCTGAGCGGGGGGCGTGCGGGCCGTTGGAATGGCCGGGTCCGCGCCGTTGCGCGTAAACTCCAGCACCCCCATATTCGGATAGTCACATTGCAGCCGGGTTTCTCCGGCTCACTGTCACTGATCCGCCGACGACCCCTGCCATCCCGGGCCGTGACGGATGTCGGCTCCGCTGCCGACCCACTCGCGCACCCCGCTCCGAGGAGGGTTTCCGTTGGACAACCGGTACGAGGCCTACGCCTTTGCCGACCCGCTCTTCTACGACTCGCCCCGGCGCTGGGGCGCGCACGAGGAGTTCGCCGCCGTCGGACGGCCGCTGCCCACCGGGTGGGAACGCGGCGATCTGGAGCTCTGGACCGTGGTGCGGCCGGTGGACGTCCAACTGCCCTTCCAGGGCTGGAAGATCCATGTGTCGTCGTGCCTCGAAACCGCCGAGGAGGTGCTGGAGGAGGTCCACGCGTACTGCCTGCGGGAGCGCATCACGTTCAAGTTCCTGCGCGGCCTGCCCATCCTCCAGGTGCAGAACTCCAAATACGCGGCGCGCGGCGCCAGCGGGAAGTTCTGCACGCTCTACCCGGTGGACGACGCCGAGCTGGAGCGATGTCTCGACGGCCTCGGCCGGCTGCTGGCCGGACGCCGGGGGCCGTACATCCTCAGCGACCTCCGCTGGGGTGAGGGGCCGCTCTACCTGAGGTACGGCGGGTTCGCGGAGCGCTACTGCCGCAACGACACCGGGGAACGGGTGCTCGCCCTCGCCGGCCCGGACGGACGGCTGGTGCCCGACGTCCGCGGCGCCGGGTTCGCCGTCCCCGCCTGGGCTCCGGTGCCCGCCTGCATCGCACCGGCCGTGGCGGAACGGGCGGCGCAGCAGGACACCGGGCTCCCGTACACCGTGGAGCGCGTCCTGCACTTCTCCAACGCGGGGGGCGTCTACCTGGCCCGGGACGGGGCCGACGGGCCGCAGGTGGTGCTGAAGGAGGCCCGGCCGTACGCCGGCCTGGACCAGCGCGGGGTCGACGCCGTGACCAGGCTGCGCAACGAGCACGACATCCTGCTCCGGCTGGCGGGCGTCCCCGGTGTCCCCGCGCAGCACGGGCTGCTGACGGCCTGGGAACACGAGTTCCTGGTCCAGGAGTTCGTCGAGGGCCGGTCCCTCAGCGAGTGGCTGACCGCCCGCTACCCGCTGATCCACCCGGACGCCGACGAGGCCTCGGTCGCCGAGTACACCCGCGAGGCGCTCGGGATCGTGGACCGGATCGAAGAGGCCCTGGCGGCGATCCACGCCCGCGGGGTGGTCTTCGGCGACCTCCACCCGCGCAACCTGATCATCCGGCCGGACGGCGACCTCTGCTTCATCGACTTCGAACTCGCCAGCACCGTCGAGGACTTCGTCCGCCCGGCGCTGGGCGCGGCCGGCTTCACCGCGCCGCCGGGACACACCGGGACGCAGATCGACCGGTACGGGCTGGCCGCGATCCGGCTCTGGCTCTTCCTGCCGCTGGCGCAGCTGCTCGCCCTCGACCCGGGCAAGGCCGGCGAACTCGCCGACGCCATCGAGCGCCGCTTCCCGGTGCCCCCCGGCTACACCGACGAGATCCGCCGGCTGCTCGGCTCCGCCCCGTCCGACGGCCGCACCGGCCGGCCCGAGCTGGGCGGGCACCGGGCCGAGGCCAGGGCGCTGCTCGCCGCGCCGGAGGCCGACTGGCCGGGGATCAGGGACTCGCTGGCCGCCGGTATCGCGGCGATGGCCACCCCCGAGCGCGCGGACCGGCTGTTCCCCGGCGACGTCGCCCAGTTCACCCACGGCGGCCTGGGCCTCGCCCACGGCGCGGCCGGCGTCCTCTACGCCCTGCACGCCACCGGTGCCGGGGCCGACCCCGAGCACGTCCGGTGGCTGGCCCGCGCCGCCCGGACCCGCCCGGCCACGGCCGGCCTGTACTCCGGCACCCACGGTGTGGCCTACGTCCTGGACCTGCTCGGCGAGCGGGAAGCGGCCCTCGGGCTGCTGCGGCGCCTCGCCGAGGCCTCGGCGGACGAACCCGGCCCCGGCCTGGCCGGCGGGGCGCCCGGCATCGCCCTGACGCTCCTGCACTTCGCCGGTGCCACCGGTGAACCGCGGCTGCTGGACGAGGCGCTGGCCCTCGCCAGGGCCTCGGCCGACGCCCTGGAGAAGACCGGCCGCGGCGACCCCCGCCGCCGGGCGGGCCTGCTGGCCGGCGCCTCCGGCACCGCGCTCGCCCTGGTCCGCCTGTACGAGCGGACCGGTGAGACCGCCCTGCTCGACCAGGCCGAGACCCTGCTGGAGCTCGACCTCGACCGGTGCGCGAGCATCGCCGACGGCACCCTCCAGGTCGTCGACGGCCGCCGGGTGCTGCCGTACCTCGAGACCGGCAGCGCCGGCATCGGCCTCGCGCTGGACGCCCTGCTGGCCCACCGCCCCGACAGCCCGTCGGCCGACCGGGAACGGCCGATCCGCCGGGCCGCCGAACCCGAATTCGTCATCCAGCCGGGCCTGTTCAACGGGCGGGCGGGGCTGCTCGGCTACCTGGCCGTCACCCGGCAGCGCGCCGACGAAGCGGAGGCGACAGCCCTGCTGGACCGCCAGCGGGCGCTGCTGACTCTGCATCAGGTCCCCTATCGGGGCCGGCTCGCCTTCCCCGGCGACCAGCTGCTGCGGCTCTCGGCGGACCTCGCCACCGGCTCCGCCGGGGTGCTGCTGGCCCTGGGCACGGCGCTGGCCGGGACGCCCTTCCTCCCCTGGACCGGCGGGCCCGGCGCCACCCCGCCGACCACCACCCCCGGCTGACGGGCCCCTCGCGGCCTGTCCGCCCCGGGCGCGGGCCCCGCGCCCCCCACCGACTCCCGGCCGCCGGCCGGGCGATCAACCCCGAAGTGAAGGAGACCAGTCATGGCGATCCTCGACCTCCAGACCATGGAACTGCCCGAGACCGAGGCGGCCCCGATCGACGACGCCCTCGCGAACACCAGCTCGCTGAGCGTGCTCAACTGCGGTGCCAGCACCGTCAGCACCCTGCTCTGTCTCTGAGTCGTACCGCCGCCCGGTAGGGCGGGCAGCACGGCGGAGCCGGCCGGGCCGTCACCACGGGCCCGGCCGGCCACCGGGCCGGAGCGGCACCCAGCCGTTCCGGCCCGGTCCGCGCGGTCGTCGGTGCCGCCGCTTGTCTGTTCGTGCACAGCCGGTGCCGGTACCGCCGCCCGTCCGCCCGCGCGACACCGCCGAACCAGCAGAGAGGTTGCCCGTGGCCGACCGGACCCCCCGCACCGACCGCCGCGCGCCGGGCCGGGTACGGCTGCGCCGCGAACTCACCGCCGAGCCCGGCCGACTCGTCTGCGCACTCCTGCTCGCCCTGGCCGCCACCGCCGCCGCCCTGGCCCTCCCGCTGCTGGTCCGGAAGATCATCACCGACTTCTCCGACCACCGGCCGCTCGGCACCGACGTGCTGATGATGTGCGTGGCCGCCGTCGCCGGAGCCCTCACCCAGGCGCTGTCGGGCTTCCTGCTGGCCCGGATCGGCGAGCGGATGACGTACCGCCTGCGGATCCGCCTCATGGAGCACACGCTGCGGCTGCCGCTGGCCGTGGTCCGGGCCCAGGGCACCGGGGAGCTCGCCGCCCGGATCACCTCGGACGCGCTGCTGCTGCGCCAGGTGGTCGAGGTGGCCACCCAGCTTCCGCTGGCCGCACTGACCGTCGCCTCGACGCTGCTCGTGATGGTCTGGATCGACTGGGTCCTCACCCTGGCCACGGTCGTCGCCCTCGCCGTGCTGACCGTCCTGGTCCTGCTGATCCTGCGCCGGATGAAGGCCAACGTGACCGGCCAGCAGGACGCGGTCGGCCGGATCGCCCAGCGCTTCACGGCCGACCTGGAGGCGCTCACCACCATCAAGGCGTACCGGGCCGAACCGGTGGCAGCCAGGGCCCTGGCGGCGGACGCCGAGCGGCTGCGGGCCGTCTCCCTGGAGGGCGCCCGCCTCGGCGCCCTGATCCCGGCGGTGCTGACGCTCGGCAACCAGCTGGCGATGATCGCCGTGATCCTCACCGGCGGCGCCCGGCTGGCGGCCGGGGACCTCCAGGTGGCGGCGTTCGCCGCGTTCCTGCTCTACCTCCTCCAGACCGTCCCCTCGGTGAGCACCCTGGCCACCGGCTTCGGCCGGCTCCAGGCCGGGCTGGCCGCCCGGGACCGCTGCAACGAACTGCTGTGCCTCGCCCCGGAGACCGATCCCCGGGACCCCGGACCGGCCGCCCCCACCCCGCTGCCGGACGCGCCGTCCGTGGTCTTCCGCGCCGTCTCCTACACCCACACCGGGTCGGGTGACGCCGCGCTGCGCGGGATCTCCTTCACCACCGCCCGGACCGGACTGACCGCCGTCGTGGGCCCCTCGGGAGCCGGCAAGAGCACCACGCTCTCACTCATCGACCGTTTCATCCGGCCCTCCGCGGGCTCGATCACCGTCCTGGGCCACGACGCCCGGCACTGGCCGCTGGACGCGCTGCGCGCCCGCATCGCCTACGTCGACCAGGCGTTCACCCTGCTGGAGGCCACCGTCCGGGAGAACCTGCAACTCGGCCGGGCCCGGCCCGTCGACGAGGGCGACCTGGTGGCCGCACTGGACGCCGTCGGGCTCACCGAGGACATCGCCCGCCTCCCGCAGGGCCTCGACACCCTGCTGGGCCGCGAGTCGGATCTGTCGGGGGGTCAGCGCCAGCGGATGGCGCTGGCCCGCGCGCTGCTCTCCGAGGCCGACATCGTCCTGCTGGACGAGCCCACCAGCCAGCTGGACGGGCTCAACGAGCAGCGCTTCCGCGCCATCGTGGCGGAACTGGCGAAGACCCGCGCGGTGATCGTGGTCGCCCACCGCCTCTCCACCGTCCAGCACGCCCACCACGTGATCATGATGAGCCGCGGCACCGTGATCGACGCCGGCGGCCACGCCACCCTCCTGGCCCGCTGCACCCCGTATCGGGACCTGGTCGCCAGCCAGTCCGCCCCGGAGGCTACTGCTGGTGCCGGCCCCGCGCTCGCATAGCTACGGCAAAGACAAGTAGCTCTCCGGAGTCTCCGTGACGTTACGCAACACAGCGCGGGCGTGCCGTTCCGGCTTGGTGGGCCGCTCCATCAGCAGGGCGGTGGCCTCGGTGAGGCTGACCTCGCCCCGGAGGAACTGGACGACGGCCTCGGTGATGGGCATCTCCACACCGTGGCGGCGGGCGAGGCCGAGGATCGCCTCGGACGTTTTGACGCCCTCGGAGGTCTGGCTGATCGCGGCAGCCGCCCCGGTGACGGACTGTCCGCGGCCGAGGTGTTCGCCGAAGGAGCGGTTGCGCGACAGCGGGGAGGAGCAGGTGGCGACCAGATCGCCCATGCCGGCCAGACCGGAGAAGGTGCGCGGGTCGGCGCCGAGCGTGGCGCCGAGCCGGGAGGTCTCCGCCAGGCCCCGGGTGATGAGCAGGGACTGCGCGTTGTCACCGAGCCCCATGCCGACCGCGATGCCGACCGCGAGGGCGATGACGTTCTTCGCCGCGCCGCCGAACTCGCAGCCGATGACGTCGGGGTTGGTGTAGGGGCGGAAGTACGGGGTGCGGCAGGCCGCCTGGAGGCGCTTGGCAACCGGTTCGTCGGCGCAGGCGACCACGCTCGCGGCGGGCTGCCGGTTGGCGATCTCCCGGGCCAGGTTGGGCCCGCTGACCACCGCGACGCGCTCCGGGCCGACGCTGGCGACCTCGGCGATGACCTCGCTCATCCGCATCCCGGAGTCGAGCTCGATGCCCTTCATGAGGCTGACCAGCACGGTGCCCGGGCCGAGCAGCGGCACCCAGGTGGCGAGGTTGGCGCGCATGGCCTGCGCCGGCACCGACACGACCACGTAGTCGGCGCCGGCCAGGGCGTGCTGGACGTCGGTGGTGGCCCTCAACTGTTTGGGCAGGTCGATGCCCGGCAGGTAGACGGGGTTCTGGTGGCGCTCGTTGATCGCGTCGGCGATCTCGGCGCGCCGGGCGTGGAGGGTGACGTCGGTGCCGGCGTCGGCGAGCACGGACGCGAACACGGTGCCCCAGGAGCCCGCCGAGAGCACTGCCGCCGTCGTCACCATCCTTTCCGCGTGGTGAAGGCGACGAAGTCGGCCCAGGCGGTGGGGGAGAAGGCGAGTTGTGGGCCGGTCTGGTCCTTGGAGTCCCGGACGTGGATGGTCACGGGGGTGACGGCGACCTCGACACAGGCGCCGCCCTCGGTGCCGCTGTGGCTGGACTTGAACCAGGTCAGTCCGCTGCTCATTGATCCTCCACCAACGTGTTGATGAACCGTGCCGAGGTCCTATCGGGACCTGGTCGCCAGCCAGTCCGGCCCGGAGGCTACTGCTGGTGCTGGGTGGTGAAGGTGACGAAGTCGGCCCAGGCGGTGGGGGAGAAGGCGAGCCGGGGGCCGGTCTGGTCCTTGGAGTCTCGGACGTGGATGGTCGCGGGGGTGACGGCGACCTCGATGCACTCGCCACCGCCGGTTCCGCTGTAGCTGGACTTGAACCAAGTCAGTTCGGTGGTCATTGTTCCTCCGCCAGCTTGCCGATGAACGTGGCCGACTCCTCAGGGTTGAGGGCCTGCCGGAGGATCATTTCATGACGCTGGGCCAGCATGCTCACCTTATCGGCGGCGGAGTAGAGCGTGCCCACGGCCTGCCCCTCCTCGTAGGCCAGCCGCACGTGTTCGGCCGTCTCCAGCAGGGTGAACGAGCCATCGATGCCGGGATGCACGCCCTTGGACGGCACCACCTGGATGTTCACGTTTCGTGCGGCCCCCACGTCGAGCAGGTGGTGCAGTTGTTGGCTCCATTCCGGCCGAGGGCCCATGGGCCGACGTAGCACGCTTTCCTCGATCAGGAAGCTGAACGACTTGGTCGGTGTCTTGAGGACTTTTTGGCGCTCCAGCCGGGCGGCCACACGGTCTTCGACGGTCTCGTCGTCCAAGGGCGGCCAGTGGGCGGTGATGAGGGTTCGCGCGGTCTCCTCGGTCTGGAGAAGGCCGGGAACCACCTGAAGCTGGTAGGAGGTGAGATTGGTTGCCTCGGCCTCGTAGCGCATGAAGTCCAGGGCGAAGGAGATGAATTTCTCCGGCTTCAGGAACTCCTCTCCCGCCGCCAGGATGCCCTTCGCTCCGCACATCTGGTCGGCGATGTCGAGCAGATGTCTCGACGGGCGTCTGCGGCCGGCCTCCATCGAGCGGAGGCTCTCGACGACGTACCCGGCCTCTTTGGCCAAGTCCTCGCGGCTGACCCCGGCGTGGGTGCGCCAGAGCTTGATCTGGTTGCCGCAGTACCGCCACGACGTGGGAGACGGTGTGGTGGAAGATTCGCTCATCGCTGACCCCCCGGGTCCTCGTACTGGCCTGGCACCCGAGGCTACTTCGGCGTCGGCCTGGAAGGGGTGCGGATTTGGCCGAAACCCCCTGTGCGGGTGATTTCCGAGCTCGTGCTGACATGCTGCGACAACGTGGCAGAGGCCGAGGCAGGCGGGCTGGGGCGCGCCCGGCCTGTCCGAAGGCCGTTGCCCCTGGCTTGAGGTGACCCTCTGTGGGGCGGATGGCGACGGCCATCCGCCCGACAGAGGGGGCGAGTCCGTGCGGCCCCGGAGATTACTGCTGGTGCTGGGCGGTGAAGGCGATGAAGTCGGCCCAGGCGGTGGGGGAGAAGGCGAGTTGGGTGCCGGTCCGGTCCTTGGAGTCCCGGACGTGGATGGTCGCGGGGGTGACGGCGACCTCGACGCAGGCGCCGCCCTCGCTTCCGCTGTGGCTGGACTTGAGCCAGGTCAGTTCGGTGGTCATCGAGCCTCCGTCAACGTGTTGATGAACCGTGCCGACTCCTCAGGGGTGAGAGCCTGCCGGAGGATCATTTCAAATCTGCTCGCGCCCGGCTCACTGATGTCGGTGGCGTTCACGGCCGGGGCCGGCCTGCTCCTCGGCCGGTCCACCGCCCCGCTGCTGTCCAAGCCGGTCGCCGGGCTTCTCGGCGCCGCGCAGACCTCGGTACTGGACAGTGCCACGATCGGCTGCCCCCGTGCTGGTGGTGGCGTAGGCGGGATCCATCGCGCCGTATCCCCCGGCGCATCCGGCAGTGACCTGGTCTCGCCCTGCGTGAGCGGCCGTTCGGCAGCGTGCTTGAATCGCCGAATGATCGACTGGTCGACCTTCCACGATGCCTACGGCCCCGCAGATGCGATACCCGTGCTACTGGAACGGGCAGCCGATCGTGATCAGGAGGCGATCGACGGACTCTGGGGGCGCCTGTGCCACCAAGGGACTGTCTCCGCGGCGAGCATCGCCGCGCTACCGCGGCTGGCGGACATCGCGAAGACCGCAGTCTTCGGAGACTGGGCGCTCGATCTGGCAGGTGCCATTGCGGGCGGCCTTCTCCAAAGCCACGTTGCCGACGAGGAGGTAGCCCGCTATGCGCCGGCCCTGGCACAACTGCGGGACACGGCCGCCGCGCGACTGGGGCCCGGCCGTGACGGGCGGACGTACCTCGGTCTGCTAAAAGCCATGCTTGCGTTCGACGGCCAGCCCCTATGGTTCGAAACTCTGGACGATTTCACCGACTCCTTCTTCACCATCACCTGCCCGCACTGCGGCGCATCGGTGACGATCGCGGTCGGTGACTACGGCTGCTACTCCTCGATCCGCGACTGGGACCTGGGGGACGTTCACCAGGTCCCACTTCGGCCGGCCACGGCACACGAACTGAGCGGAGTCGGGAGGATGCTGCACGAGTTGGCTGTACGGGATGGTCGGACAAGGCTTGCCTGGGGCCTGACATACCTGTTCGGCAGGGCGGAGTGCCCAGGATGCAAGAGTGTCTTCGGAATTGCCGAGGAGTATGAGGCCGTGAACGCACCCATTTCTTGGGACTTTGCCCGTAGCTATACCAAAGACACTTCCTGACCGTCGGCGAGGAATTTGAACATCTGGACACCGTTCCCTCCCCGGGGCGGCCAGGATGGCCAGGGCAGCTCCGGGGAGGGGCGGCGCGCGCGTCGCGGCCGGCCATGGGAAGGGTTTCAGCGGGTGGAGGACGCGCCCGCCGCACCGTCCGGGCCCAGCAGGTGTGCCAGTCCGTCGGCCAGGCCGCCGCGCCAGCAGGCGTAGTCGTGGCCGCCGTTGAACTCGCGGTACTCCAGTGCGTAGCCGCGGGCGGTCAGCACGTCCCGCAGGTGGCGGTTCTGGGGGAGCAGCATCCACTCCTGGAGGCCGACCTCGACGTAGAACCGGGCCGGGCGGCGATCACCCGCCGCGAACTGGCGGGCCAGCCACTCGCTGCCCTCGTCGAACTCGGTGCCGTCCGGCCACCAGAAGGAGCCGGACTGGGAGAGCGCGTTGCCGAACCGTTCGGGGCGGCGGAAGGCGGCGAAGGCGGCGGTGAGGCCGCCCGCGCTCTGGCCGGCGATCACGGTGGCGTCCGGGGACGAGGTGGTTCCGTACAACTCGGTGGCCCACGGCAGCACCTGGTCGGCGAGGAGGTCCACGAAGTCCGGGTTGCAGCTCAGGTCGGCGGGGCGGCCGGGGCCCATGGTGTGGACCAGCAGGGCGACGGTCGGCGGGATGCGGCCGTCGGCGGTGAGGTTGTCGAAGGTGTCGCCGACGGACAGCACCTCGCCCCACATCTCGCCGTCCAGCAGCACGGTGACGGGGTAGGGCCCGTGGGCCGGGTCGTGTCCGGCCGGGAGGTGGACGTCCACCCGGCGGCCGGCCGCCTCGGCGGTGACCGTCCGCCCGCGCGGGACGCCGTCGCGCCGTTGAGCGTACGGCTGCGCGGGTGCGTCCGGCAGGCTGAGCACCGACGACGGGTGGCGGCCGTCCCGGGCGGGAAGCAGCGGACCCCGGGCGAGCGGGTCGGGCCGGGCGCCGTCGAGGACACGGAGCCAGTCGGCGCGCGTGGTGCCGGGGGTGGTGCCGCGGACCGGGTAGAACTGGTAGGAGGCCCGGTGGTCGGCGCGCAGCCGGTAGGTGAGCGCCCAGTGCCCTTCGGGCTGACGCGCCATCAGGTGCGGGGTGAGGTCGCCCGCGTGGCGGTCCTTGTCGGTGACGGTGTGGACCAGGGCGAGGACGCCGTCGGAGGGGGTGTCCGGGTCGTCGCGGTGGACGAAGGTGACGAGCCGGTACGCCGGGTCGTCCGGGTCGGGCCCGATCAGCGGGGAGCCTTCGGTGGCCAGCCGGGCGAGGAAGTCGCCACCGGGTGCGGTCGGTTCACTCTGCATGCGGTAACTCCAAAGGGGCTAGGCGGGGTTGCCCTTGCGGCCGAGCAGGACCCAGAGCAGGAACGGGCCGCCGAGGACGGTGGTGACGATGCCGACGGGGATCTCCACGCCGTCGATCAGTACCCGGCCGAGGGTGTCGGCGAGGACGATCAGGACGGCGCCGACCAGGGCCGAGCCGAGTACCGGGACGCGGGACGGCCCGGCGAGTCGCCCGGCGATCACGGGCGCGGCGAGGGCGACGAAGCCGACCGGTCCGCAGACGCCGACGGCGAGTCCGGCCAGCGCGACCGCCAGCAGCAGGCAGACCAGGCGCACCCGGCCCGGGTCGACGCCGAGCGAGGAGGCGACGTTGTCGTCGAAGCGCAGCACGGCGAGCCGGCGGGCGACGACCAGGGCGAGCGGTACCAGCACCGCGAGCCCGATCAGCACCGGTGTGGCCACCGCGTAGTCCCGGCCGTTGAGGCTGCCGGAGGTCCAGACGTACAGCGACCCGGCCGAGTTGAGCGAGCGGCGGGCCATCGCCACCTGGATGACGGCGGAGGCGAGCGCCGACATGGCGAGGCCGACGACCAGCACCCGGTAGCCGCGCGCGCCGAGCCCGCCGGAGACCAGGGTGACCACCAGGACGGCGACGAGCGCGCCGAGCGGGCCGGCCCACCAGGCACCGAAGGTGCCGGAGGCGGTGACCGAGACGGAGATGAGCACGGCGGCGGTGGCGCCGTCGTTGACACCGAGCAGTTCGGGGGTGGCGAGGCGGTTGCGGGCGAGCGTCTGGGTGAGGCAGCCGGCCAGGCCGAGGGCGGCCCCGGCGGCGATGCCGGCGACGATCCGGCCGAGCCGGAACTTCTGCACCAGCAGGACGTCCAGCCGGTCGCCGTAGCCGAAGACGGCCTGGAAGGTGGGGCCGAGACCGAGTTCGCTCTGCCCGGCGTGCGCGGCGACGACCACGGCGGCGAGGAGGGCGGTGGCCAGACCGGCCGCGGCGAGCAGCGCCCGGCGGGGGAGCAGCAGTGAGAGCGCGCCGCGCCGCAGCACCAGATCGGGCTTCTCGGTGGCGCTCTCCTCGCGTGCGGTGCCGGATTCGCCGGGCGCGGTGTCGGTCATGCCGAGCGCGGCCATCCGGCGGGAGCGCACGATGGCGATCAGCGTCGGTGCGCCGATCAGTGCGACGATCACCGAGACCGGGGCCTCGAACGGCCGGGCCACCACCCGCGCCAGGACGTCGGCGCCGGTCAGCACGGCCGCGCCGACCAGGCCCGCGAACAGGGTGAGCCGGCCGACCCGGGGCCCGGCGACGGCGCGGGCGAGGAACCCGGCGAGCAGGCCGAGGAAGGAGATCGGGCCGGCCAGGGCCACCGCGGAGGCGGTGAGCAGGGTGACGGCCACGGCGACGGCCGCGCGGGTCGCGTTGGGCCGGTGGCCGAGGCCGCGCGCGAGGTCGTCGCCGAGGGCGAGCGCGGCCAGCGGCCGGGTGGTGAGCAGGGCGACCAGGAAGCCGGCGCCGAGTACCGGGGCGAGCTGACGCAGCATCGTCCAGCCCTCCACGCCGGCCAGCGAGCCGAGCACCCAGACCCGGTACCGGTCGTACGCCTCGGGGGAGTTGACGATCAGGACGCCGGTGAGCCCGCCGAAGGTGGCGCCGACGGCGGAGCCGCCGAGCACCAGGCGTATCGGGGAGCCGCCGCCCCGGCCGCCCGCGATGAGCAGCACGACGGCGCTGGCGAGGACGGCGCCGCCGAAGGCGAAGGCCAGGTAGCCGTAGGAGGTCTGCACACCGAGGACGGCGATGCCGAGGACGACGCCGAGCGAGGCGCCCGCGTTGACGCCGAGCAGTCCGGTCTCGGCGAGCGGATTGCGGGTGACGGACTGGAGTTGGGCGCCGGCGACGCCGAGCGCGGCGCCTACCAGCAGCGCGGTGAGGGTGCGCGGGAGGCGCAGGTCGCCGACGACCAGGGCGAGACGGCTGTCGCTGCGGGCGCCGTGCCGGCCGAGCAGGTAGTCGAGCACCTGGCCGGGGCCGACCTCGCCCGCGCCGACCGAGAGCGAGAGCGCGGTCAGGGTGAGCAGGGCGACGACGACGGCCCCGGCCGCCGCGGCGGCGGGCCAATGGCGGTGGTCGCGGCCGGGCTTGGGGGCGGGGGCGTCGGGGCCGGTGCGGGCCGCGTCGGCGGTACCCACTTGCGACAATGTCATAAGGTAAGGCTAACCTAATGGATGTTCCGTCCCGGGGGTGCCCGGCGTCGACCGCCGACCTCACCCGGCTGTCGCCCCGAGGCCCCCGGGACACCTCTCAACTTCCGTACCACCGCTGCCCGGAGGCACCCATGCCGACTGCCCAGAGCCCGCTCCACCCCACCCGCCGCCGGGCGGTCCAGGCGCTGGCCGCCACCGGGGCGGTCGCGCTCCTGCTCACCGGCTGCGGCTCGTCGGGCTCCTCCGACAAGGCCTCGGCCTCCTCGTCCGGCACCCCGGCGGCCGACGCCGCGGGCGGTTCGGGCGCCGCCGGCGGCAAGCGCACCGTCAAGGACGCCACCGGCACCGCCGTCGAGATCCCCGCCGACCCGCAGCGGATCGTCACCCTCACCCAGGAGGACCTGGACGCGGTGCTCGCCCTCGGCGTCAAGCCGGTCGGCATCACCAACGGCCAGGGCCTCAACGAGCCGCCCGCCTACCTCAAGGACAAGGTCCAGGGCATCACCGTGGTCGGCAACCTGCTCCAGCCCGTCATGGACAAGGTGATCGCCGCCAAGCCCGACCTGATCCTGGCCGGCGACATGCAGGACGAGCAGATGCTCAAGCAGCTGCGCCAGATCACCCCCGCCACGGTCGTCACCATGGCCCCCACCGACGACTGGAAGCTCTCCTTCCGCGGCATCGGCAACGCCGTCAACAAGCTGGACCAGGCCAACAAGGTCATCGCCGACTATGACGCCAAGGCCGCCAAGGCCGGCGGCGAACTGGGCGCCAACAAGGGGGCCGCGGTCTCCATCGTCCGCTGGAACCCCACCGGCCCCAGCTGGATGGAGAAGAAGCAGTTCGCCAGCGGCGTCGCCCTCGACATGGGCCTGACCCGCCCGAAGGCGCAGGACAAGGACGGCAACGCGCACACCCCGGCGCTCAGCCTGGAGAAGATCAACGAGATCGACGGCGACTGGCTGTTCCTCTCCACCCTCACCGACGACGGCAAGGCCGCGCTGAAGGACGTCCAGTCCAAGCCCGCCTACCAGGAGTTGGGCGCGGTGAAGAACAACCACACCGTCACCGTGGACGGTTCGGTCTGGTCCACCCGCGGCGGCCCGCTCGCCGCCGACGTCGTCATCGGCGACATCACCAAGGCGCTCACCGCCTCCTGAGCCGCCACCCGGCCCGACCGAAGGAACTGGCAGATGGAATTGGCGGTCCAGGGGCTCGCGGCCGGCTACGGCGCGGGGCGCCCGGTGCTCAGCGGCGTCGACCTCACCGTGCCCGCCGGGCAGGTGGTGGCCATCGTCGGCCCGAACGGGTGCGGCAAGTCCACCCTGCTGCGCTCGATCGCCCGGCTGCACCGGCCGGACGCCGGGCGGGTGCTGGTCGGCGGCGAGGACATCTGGCGGCTGCGCCCCCGGCAGGCCGCGCACCGGGTGGCGCTGCTCCCGCAGAGCCCGCAGGCGCCGGAGGCGGTCACCGTCGCCGGGCTGGTCCGCTACGGCCGCCACCCGCACCAGGGCCTGTTCCGGCAGTGGTCGGCGGACGACGAACGGCTGACCGCCGAGGCGCTCCGGGCCACCGGCGTCGAGGCGTTCGCCGACCGCCGGCTGGACCGCCTCTCCGGTGGCCAGCGGCAGCGCTGCTGGCTGGCCATGGTGCTGGCGCAGGACGCCCCGGTCGTCCTGCTGGACGAGCCCACCAGCGCGCTCGACCTCGGGCACGCGGTCGAAGTACTGGAACTGGTACGGCAGGTGGCGGCCGACGGGCGGACCGTCGTCATGGTGCTGCACGACCTCGCGGCGGCCGCCCGCTACGCCGACCTGGTGGTCGCCCTGCGCGACGGCGCCGTGGTCGCCTGCGGGCCGCCCCGCGAGGTGGTGGACGCGCCGCTGGTCCGGGCGCTGTACGACATCGACAGCGATGTGCTGCCCGCCCCCGGCGACGGCGCGCCGGTGATCGTCCCCCGCGCGGGGACACGGGCGGTCGCGGGCTGAGCGGAGCGCGGCGGGGCCCGGTCCGGTTTGCACCGGACCGGGCCGGTCGTGCGTACGACGGGTCTGGTGCTGGTAAGGGTCGTTGATCGAGTGATCGGTGTTCCTTCGATCCGCCGAGGAAGCCGTTCCCTGCGAGGATGCGTCTCGTGCCTTATTTCACCTCGTATGACGGAACCAGGTTGTTCTACTCGGTTGCCGGGAGCGGCCCAGTGCTGGTCTGCCTGGCGGGCGGACCGGGGGCGGACGTCCGCGATCTCGGCCATCTTGGAGGTCTGGATCGCCACCGCACTCTGGTACTGCTGGATGCCCGTGCCGCCGGGCGGTCCGAGGTCCCTGCGGACCGTGACAGTTGTGCCTTCACCGAGCAGGGCCGGGACGTGGAAGAACTGCGCCGACACCTGGGCATGGAGCGTGTGGACTTGCTCGCCCACTCTGCCGGCACCCTGACAGCTCAGGAGTTTGCGGCCCGCCATCCGGAGCGGTTGGGGAGGCTGGTACTGGTCACGCCTGCTGGCCTGGTCGCCCGGGAGGTGGACGAGGCTGAGGTGGCTGCCATTCGGGAGCGGCGTGCCGGCGAGCCGGGAAGTGCTGAGGCGCTGGCAGTTGGGGCGTTGCCGTGGAGCTATGGTGCCTGGTCGGAGGCGACGCGGAGGCACCACGAGGCCGAGGCCGACTATCCGCAGCCGCCTTCGTGGCTGCGCGAGACCTTCTATGTGAGCCCTGTCTCCGCAGCGGCTGCCGCAGCTGAAGTTGCCCGCCGTGCTGCTGTGCTCAGCCCGGTGCTGGTGGTTGCCGGTGCCGAGGACGGCGTGACGGGCACCGCGCCGACACGGCTCGTCGCGTCCTGCTACCCGGCGGCCCGGTTGGAGGTGCTGTCCGGGTGCGGGCACTGGCCCTGGGTCGACACGCCGGCGGAGTTCTGCGACCTGGTGGCCGGATTCCTGGGTAGCCGGCAGGACGTCGAGGCTGGCGGGCATACCGCTGAACAGGTGGTTGCCATTCCTGACGCCTGATCCGTCGACGAGGCGTCGGTTGCCATCGACTGTGGTTGCCGGGGGCGTAGTGCTTCCAGGGTCCTCCGGCTTCCGCAGCGATCCTCGGCATTTGGTCTTCAACAAGCCAACGTCCATTGAAGACTGCCGGGCAGGCCGCCGGAAGGGCCCCAGGGCCTTCAAAAACTCCTTCAGAAACCCGGGTGGTTCAACAAACCGCGACCACCGTTTTCTGACCGGATTCCGGGCGTGAGCAGGCCACTTGAAGGCGCCCAGTTCGAACTCCTGGTCGCTGAGCCTGCCGTCCACACCGAGACCCGCATCGGATACGCGCGGGTGTCCACCGGCGGACAGAAGCTCGACCGCCAGCTCGACGCCCTCAACGCGGGCGGCTGGTGTTCCACGTCTTCGCCGCCCTCGCCGAGTTCATCCGCGAGCTGATCGTCTCCGGCACCCGCGAGGGCCTGGCCGCCGCCCGCGCCCGCGGCAAGGTCGGCCGGGCCCGGGACCGCTCAGGCCGGGCGGGCGGCGCGCGGGCGCAGGAAGACCGCGATGAGGACCGCCGCCACGACCGTCACCGCGACGTCCACCCCGATCGCCAGGTGGAGTCCGTCGAGGACGGCCACCGGGTCCTGGGAGCTTCCGGTGCGGGCGACGGCGACGGCGCTGATCACCGGGATGCCGAGGGCGAAGGCGACCTGCTGGGTCATCGTGGTCAGACCGGTGGCCAGGCCCTGCTCGTGGTCCGGCAGCCCCGAGGTGGCCGTGACGGTGTAGGCGACGATGCCGTAGACGTGCCCGAAGAAGCCGATCGCGCTGCTGGCGATGACCAGGACGATGCCCGTGCGGTCGGTGCCGAGCAGGAGCAGGACGGCGTTGGACGCGCCTTGGACGACCAGCCCGGCGACCAGGCTGTTGCGGGCGCCGACCCGGCCGAGCAGACGCGGGCCGAGCACGCCGGCGAGCGCGGCGGTGACGCCCGGGACGCCGAAGACCAGGCCGGTGACGAGCGCGGAGTAGCCCAGGACGGTCTGCAGATAGATGGTCAGCAGGAAGACGATCGCCGTCTCCATGGCGAACACCACCAGCCCGCCCAGGTTGCCCCAGCCGACCGTGCGCTTGGTGAGCACCCGCAGCGAGGCGAGCGGCTCGGCGGCGCGGTTCTCGACGAGCGTGAAGACGACCAGCAGGACGGCGCCCACGGCCAGGCCGGTGAGGGCGGCGCTGTCGCCCCAGCCCGCGTGCCCGGCCCGGGTGATGCCGTAGACGAGGAAGAGCAGCCCGCCGGTGACGGTGACGGCGCCGGGGATGTCCAGCCGGCCGGTGGCGCGGTCGCGGTCGGCGGGGATCAGCGCCGGGGCCGCGACCAGCAGCACCACCGCGACCGGGGCGTTCACCAGGAAGGCCCAGCGCCAGGAGAGCAGGTCCGTCAGCACGCCGCCGAACAGGGCGCCCACCGCGAACCCGGCGGACATCAGCGCCCCGTTGAGGCCCAGCGCGCGCCGCCGCAGCGGGCCCTCGGGGAAGGATGTGGTCAGCAGCGAGAGGGCGGCGGGGGTCGCGATGGCGGTGGCCAGGCCCTGGAGCACCCGGCCGGTGAGCAGCACGGCGGAGTTCCCGGCCAGACCGCCCACCAGCGAGCCGGCCGCCAGCAGGGCGAGGCCGGTGACGAAGAGCCGGCGGCGGCCGAGCAGGTCGGCGACGCGGCCGAACAGCAGGGTGAACCCGGCGGCCGGGAGGGCGAAGGCGGTGGCGACCCACTGGAGGGCGCCGAGCGAGAGGCCGACCCCCCGGCCGATGTCGGGCAGGGCGACGTTCAGGATGGAGAAGTCCACGGCGAGCATGAACTGGGCGCCCAGCAGCAGCGCCAGGATCAGGCGCCGGCGGGTGGGCAGCCGGTCCGGTGCGGACGGCTCCGCCGGGGTCGAGGAGGGGGCGGCGGTCTTGGAGGGGGCGGGCACGGGCTGCCTTTCGTCGCAGTCGTCGCAGTCGTCGCGGGGGGTGTCGATGGCGTCGTCGCCGGTGTCGCGTTCGTCGCCGCGGCGGCCCGGGCCGGACCACCGCACGGAGCAGTCTCGAAGACCGCGACCGGGTTACCCAGACCTCGATATTTGGTACTACTGGCCGGGGCAGGCTAAGAACCAGCCGGTCGGGGACACTGGACACCATGGATTCCCAGACCGCCCAGACCGAACTCGGTGAATTCCTCCGCTCCCGGCGCGCCCGGCTGCAACCGCAGGACGCTGGGCTGGTCGCCTACGGCACGCGGCGGCGGGTGCCGGGGCTGCGCCGGGAGGAGCTGGCGCAGCTCGCCGGGGTGAGCATCCAGTACTACACGCGGCTGGAGCAGGGGCAGAGCCGGAGCGCCTCCGAGGCCGTCCTGGAGGCGCTCGCCGACGCGCTGCGGCTGGACGAGGCCGAACGCGCGCACCTGCACGTGCTGGCGCGGCCGTCCGGGGCGGCGCGCCGCCGTTCCGCGCCGGAGCGGCTGGGCCCGGGCCTGCGGCAGTTGCTGGACGCGATACCGGACGTGCCGGCGCTCGTCCTGGGGCGGCGCACCGATGTGCTCGCGTGGAACCGGCTCGGGCACGCGCTGTTCGCCGGGCATCTGGACCAGGCCGCCCCGGACCGGCCCGCCGACCGGCCGAACCTCGCCGCGATGGTGTTCCTCGACCCGCACACACGGGAGCTGTTCGTGGACTGGGCGGACAAGACCCGGGAGGCGGTGGCGCATCTGCGGGTCGCCGCCGCGCGCTACCCCGACGACCCCAAACTGACCTCGCTGCTGGGTGAACTTGCCGTCCGCAGCCCGGAGTTCTCCACTCTGTGGGCGGCCCATCAGGTGCGTGAGTGCCCGTATCTGGAGCGCGAGTACCACCATCCGCTGGTGGGCCGGATGACGCTCTCGCAGCAGCCGTTGCAGCTGCCGAACGCCCCGCAGCAGCGGGTGATGGTCTACACGGCGGAGCCCGGTTCCCCGTCGGAGGCGGCGCTGCGGCTGCTGGCCTCGCTGGCGGGCGGGGCGGGCGCGGGGGCCGGGGCGGCTACGGCGCGCCCTTCGGTGTCCGACCGGCGCGCTTAAGGCCTGGCACGGTCGGGACCACCCAATAGATCACCCGTTCGAGTGGTTTGGGTCGGGCCGCCGACCAGGGCGGGCCCCCGGCAGACGTGTTGTCAGTGTGTCCCGTTACGTTCCTCCCATCACTGACCAGCTGGGAGGAGAGCGGACGTGGCATGGGTGGAAGCGGGATCGGGCGGCTATCAAGTCGCGCTCGACGCGGAGGGCAGGGTGGTGTGCCGCAACGCGGCCGGCCGCCAGTTGAAGTCGGTCCCGTCGAAGCTCGGTGACGACCCGGTGGTGACCGGCCTCAAGCAGCTCACCGAGTGGCTGGCCGCGCACCGGCGGCGCTGTCTGGAGGACGTCGAGCGCTGGATGGTGCGCTCGCTGCCCGTCCCCGCCGCCGTGATCACGGCCGTCTGGGCCGACGAGGCCTGGCAGGACGTGCTGCGCGACCTGGTGGTCACCGGCCCGGACGGCGCGGTCGCCGGCTTCCTGCGCGGCGCCGACGCCGAGCGCGGCCTCGGCCTGGTCGACCTGGACGGGGACACCGTGCGCCTCACCGACGGCGAGATCCGGATACCCCACCCCGTCCTCCTGGAGGACCTGGCCGAGCTGCGCGAGTTCGCCGTCGAACTCGGCGTCTCCCAGCAGGTCCAGCAGCTCTACCGGGAGGTCTGGCACCGCCCGGCCGCGCCCGGCACCGGGGCCACCGAGGTCACCGACTACGCCGGCGGCCGCTACAAGGAGCTGCGCGAGCTGCTCGGCCGCTGCACCCGGCTCGGCTACCGGGTGCGCGGCGGCCACGCCGTGCTGCCCGTCGTCGAGGCGGGCGTCGCCCTGGAGGCCCGGGTCTGGGTCGGCGACTACTACGAGTACGACGAGTGCGAGACCGGAGCACTCAGCTGGACGGGCCCGGACGGCAAGGTGCTGGCGCTCGCGGAGGTCGGACCGGTCGCCTGGTCCGAGGGAATGCGGATGGCCGCCGCGCTGCACGCCGGCCGCACGGTCGAAGGGGAGGAAGCCGCATGAGCACCACCGGACCGAACGAGAAGCTGCTGGACGCCGGAGCGGTGCTCCCGGCCGGCACCCTGCCCGGCGCCGGGCAGCCCGACAGCGTCGCGGACGTGCTCACCGCCCGCGCCTACACCCACCCGGTGCTCGGCGAGCGCCGGATCGTCCGGCTGGTGCCCGGCGCGCTCGGCCCGGCCGAGGACCTCGCGGTGGACTTCCTCGGGCTCAAGCCCACCGGGGAGCCCGCCGAGGTCGGCCAGGTCCGCCAGGAGGCACTCGGCTTCCCCGCCTGGGCACTGGTCCACGACCCGGCCAACGGCCACCACGCACTCGCCCTGGTCAAGGAGATGGAGCGGCTCGCCCGGCAGGCCAAGTCCAAGCCGGGCAACGCCAAGGACGGCTTCGAGGCGCTCGCCGTGCGCCTCGGCCGCACCGTGCCGCACTTCCTGCCCACCTACTGCGAGGAGGTCGGCCGGATCTTCCTCGCACAGGGCAACCAGACCTACGCCGGCACCTTCTTCGGCAAGGCCCGCGAGGCCGAGCGCACCCACGGCCTGGCGATCGACGAGGAGCGGCTGCGCGCCGTCTTCCTGGAGTTCGCGCTGGCCGGCGCGCTCACCGTCAAGGCGCTGCGCCAGTACGTCAAGGAGCTGAGCGTCCGGCTCGACCCGCTGACCGCCTGGCAGCGCTTCCGCCAGCTCTGCGCCGAGCGCTCGGCGGCCGGCATGGCACCCTATGCCGGGGTGGCCGAGGACGCCCGCGCCCTGATCCGCGCGGCCGGGCTCGACCGCGCCGAGCACGAGCAGGCGCTGCTCGCCGAGCTGCTCGCCTCACCCGCCGTCAACCGGGCGCCGGGCGCGTTCTGGAAGTCCTGGCACAGCGTCGTCGTCGAGCTCGGCCGGCGCGACGAGACCGTCCGCGCCCGCCTGCTGGAGCTCCTGCCCGACCCGGAGGGCTCCTCGGACCGGACCGCCCAGGACGCCGCCTGGCTCGCCGTCCTCGCCGAGAGCGGCGCCGAGCAACTGCTCACCGGGCCCCGGGCGGAGGAGGCCGCACCCGCCGCCTGGCTCCAGCGCTGGTGCGGCCACCTCGGCCGCAGCTGGCGCACCAGCGGTTCCAGCGCCGCCACGGTGGCCCTCGCCGGGCGGATGGCCGAGCGACTGCGCGCCGACGACGTCCCGGTGGACCTCTTCACCGGCATCCGGAACAGCAGCACCCTGCTCGACCTGCTCGACCTGCTGCTCGCCGAGGGAGTCCCGGTCGCCGACCCGGCCGACGACCACACCTTCGACCTCACCGACTGGGTCGGCGACGCCGGCCCCGACAGCGCCACCCTCGCCGCCGTCGCCGCCGACCCCCGGTTCCGGCCCGCCCTGCGCGCCGCCGTCCCCCGGGCCTGGGACGCCGCCGTCCGCAAGGGCCTGCCCGCACTCCCGGTGCTGCGCGAGCTGTTCGTCGAATGGTCCGACGAGCGCGCCGACACACTCCTCGCCGCCCGTGGCCTGGCCGGCGCCGCCGACCTCCTGCAGCAGCTGATCCTCAGCCGCACCGCCATCCGCCAGGAGAACCCGGCCGCCGCCGAACGGATCGCCGGCCTCGACGCCACCGGTCTGCTCGCCCGCGCCCTGCGCACCGGCATCCTCGACGAACTCGGCTGGCCCGCCCTGGAGGAGGCGCTCGGCCGGCTCGGCCTCCCGCAGCGCGAGGCGCCCGGCTCACCCGTCGACACGACGTTCCGCAAGGGCCTGATCATCGAGGAGGCGTGGCCCGCCCTGATCCTGGCCCGCAAGGACCAGGTCCTGGTGGTCGGCCCGCAGGGCATCCTGCTGGAACACACCCTGCGCATCCCCGACAAGCTGGAGCGCTGGCAGGAGCCCCGGCTTCGCTACGCCGACGGCGAGCTCCTGGTCGCCTGGTACCGCGAGGGCAAGCAGCACGCCTACTGGTCCGGCCGACCCACCGAGATCTTCGCGCTCGGCGGCGAGACCATCGTCCGCTACTACGGCAGCGGCGACACCCCCGGCGTCCCCTCGCTCGCGCTGCCCGGCGGCGGCCGGACGTCCGGCGAGCGCCCGCTGCACGCCGGGGACACCCGGGTACCCGCCGAGCACCGGGTGATCGGTGACGGCACCGGCCACTGGACGCTGCGCTCCGGCCGGAACGGATCCGCCTTCACCGAGTTCGACCCGGCCACCGGCACCCTCGGCCGCGCCGCCGAGCCGCCCCGGATCGCCGCCACCGCGGCCGCCGGCCGGCTCCAGCCCGGCTTCACCCGGCTGCTGCCGCTCCAGCCCGGCCTGGAGGCCACCCCGCTCGGCACCGACGGCACGGTGCTCGGCAGCTGGGCCCGCGTCGACGGGGCCCGGGTCACCACCGTCACCGCCGACGGGCAGACCCTCGTCCTGACCGGGCAGGGCAAGCACGCCCAGCGCTACCCGGTCGGCCGGCTCGGCCTCCCCGGCGCGGCCCACCCGATGATCACCGAGAGCCGCGGCGGCATCCTCGCCCTCGTCCTGCCCGACGCGGACGGGGCCGGGGACGCCGGTAGCGATCGCACCGCCGAGGTCAGCGCCTGCCGGGCCGGCGACCTGCACGCCGCCGGCACCGCCCTCGTCCCCCCGGTCGACCACTGGCACGCCCTGCGGCCCCGCGACGAGGACGGCTCCCGCGTCCTGCGCGCCGTCACCGCCGAACAGGCCGCCCGGCTGATCGACGCCGCCTGGCCGACGGACACCGAGCCCGTGGCCGAGGAGGAGCAGCGCTGGCTCACCGTCCAGGGCGTGCGGCGCCTGCTCGCCAACGGCAAGGCCCGCAACCGGGTACCCGTTCAGGCCGCCGGTGACGCCCTGCCCGGCATCGGCCACCCGCTGCTGCTGGCCGGCGTCGCCGGGCTCGCCCGGTTCGCCGCCAACCTGCTCGACCAGGCCGCCCGGTTCGTCCCGCAGCCCGAGGCCGAGGCCCGCCCCAAGGCCGGCACCGCCCGGCCGGGCACGGCCTACCGGCCCGAGCACGGCAGCGACCACGACCTGCGTGAAGCCGTCGGCATCCTGCTGCCCCACCTCGGCGGCCTCGGCCACTCCTGGGACGGCGGCGAGCAGTGGCGGGTCCTCAACAACCTGCGCACCGTCACCGCCGTCCTGGCCGACCCGCCGGCCGCCGGCCCCGAGGGCTGGTCCGACCCGCTGAAGGTGACACTGCACGGCGACGAAGACCACCACGGCTGGCTCCACCTGCTCGGCCGGCTCGACACCCTCGCGTTCGCCGCGGCCGCCCCGCTCACCGGGTCGGCGGAGCGGTCCACGCTCGCCCTGCTGCTCGGCGAGCTCACCGCGGGCCCGCTCGCCGACCGCGGCGCCACCCTGCGCGAGATCACCCTCACCGAGCCGCTCCACGACCACGCCCACCAGCTCACCCACGGGGACCAGCAGCACCACCGGCGCGCCGGGCAGGTGCTGCGGCACGGCGACCGCACCGTGATCATCCTCGGCTGCCGCCACCACCGCGACGGCCGGGTGTACTGGCTCGCCGTCGACCACGACCCGAGCGGCGCCTTCGGCCCGGTCGCCCACTTCACCACCGCCGAGGAGCGCACCACCGAGGAGACCCTCACCGCCGACTGGACGGCCGAGTTCACCGCGCTGCTCGCCCTGCACGGCGGCTTCGCCCGGGAGGCCGCCCCCGCCGCCGCGTTCGGCGAACTCACCGGCATCGGCAGCACCCGCGCCACGCTGCTGCTCAGCCCCACCGACACCCTGTTCCGGTGGTACGGCAACGCGCTGCCCGCCGACCGGCTCAAGGAGTACGGACTCAAGTCCACCGAGGCCAAGGCCGCCCGCGACTGGCTGCGCGACCGCGACCACGAGGCCCTGGCCGCCGTCTGGGCCGCCCTGCTGCCCGCCGACCCGAAGACCCTCTGGACCGAGGGCCCCGATGTCACCGCCGGTGCCGAGCAGTGGACGCAGCGGTTCGGACGGCTCGTCACCCTCCCCGAGGACGCCCAGGCCACCGTCAGCGGTGTCGGTGTCCAGCAGATCGAGGCGATGCTCAACCCCGACCGGACGGCCTGGCTCAGCGGCACCACCGGATTCCGGCTGGCCGCAGGCAAGGACGACGGCACCCAGCAGCTCCTCGCCGACGACCAGGCAGCGGCGCCGACCAAACACGACCTGCGCGGCGCCGTCGCCGCCCTGCGCTGGCTCGCCTACCACCTCCCGTACGACAGCCCGCTGCGCTCGCTGCTGCCCCGGGCCGCCGAGGCCCTGCGCGCGCGCCTCGCCGACCCGCACCTGCTGCTGGACAACGAGCTCGAGTACACCGTCAAGGGCGAGCGGCTGACCCCGGTCCTGCGCACCAGGTACGGTCTGCCGGCCGAGGGCGGCGCGGACGCCGACGGGCTGGTCCGCTGCGGCGAGGCCCTGGTTCTCGCCCCCGGCTACGGGGGCAAGGAACGGGCCTGGCTGCGCCCCGCCGGGCTCACCGGTGCCGACGACCCGCTGCTCGAACTGCTCGACGGGCTCTCCTACCCGCACGTGTTCAGCGCTCAGCGGCTCGCTCTGGAAGCCGTCCTGAGCGGCGAGCTGGAGCGGCTGGTGGCGGCCCCGGAGCCCCAGGAGTCACCGGAGCCCCAGGAGTCACCGGAGTCCCAGGCCTCCCCGGCGGAGACCGGCTGGGCGCAGAACCCGCAGTTCAGCGTCCCCGGCCTGGTCGCCGAGGTGGTCGCCGCACACGGCCTCGGCGAGGACGCCGCCGTGCTCTACCTCCAGTTGCTCGCCCTGCCCGACCCGACCGACCGCAACGTCGCCCGCTGGACGGGCTGGAAGCCCGCCCGGCTGAAGAAGGCCCGTGCCGAACTCGCCGCCACCAGCCTGGTGCTGGAGGCCAAGCGGGCCCGGGCCGGCCGCAGCCTGTTCCTGCCCGGCGGCTGGCAGGAGGCCAAGTCCCCCGGCCTGCCCGCCGAGACCTGGAAGGCCGGCCTGTACGAACTGCCCACCCACCACGCCGTCCTGCCGTACCTGCCGGTTCCCGAGCTGTTCGCCCGGGCCTGGCAGCGGATCGGCACGGGGGACGTCCCCGGCTACGAAGAGCTCCAGACCAGCAAGCGCAGGAAGGCCGCCCGCCGATGAGTACCACCGTGACCGACCCCGTCGCCGGCTCCCCGGCCGTCCCCGGGGCCGCCCCCGCCGCCCGGCAGATCGTTCCGCCGGAGGAGAAGTACGCGGCCGAACTGGAGTTCCTGGCCGCCCACGACGCCGGCCCGCGCCCGCCCGGCTGGCGGCTCACCCCGCGCGCCGTGGTCACCTTCGTGATGGGCAGCGACGGCCAGAAGCTCAAGGCCGGACGGAAGAGCCTGGCCATCGAGCAGAAGTTCGTCGGCGAGCGGGCACTCGTCGAGCGCTGTGTCGTCACCCTCGCCGGCGAGCGCGGCCTGCTGCTCGTCGGCGAGCCCGGCACCGCCAAGTCGATGCTCTCCGAGCTGCTCGCCGCCGCGGTCTGCGGCACCAGCGCGCTCACCGTCCAGGGCACCGCCGGTACCACCGAGGACCAGCTCAAGTACGGCTGGAACTACGCCCTGCTGCTCGCCAAGGGCCCCAGCCGGGACGCCCTGGTGCCCTCTCCGGTGCTCACCGCGATGACCACCGGAGCCGTCGCCCGGGTCGAGGAGGTCACCCGCTGCCTGCCCGAGGTGCAGGACGCCCTGGTCTCCCTGCTCTCCGAGCGCCGGATCGCCGTCCCCGAGCTGGCCGGCACCCCGGACGGGCAGCTGCACGCCGCGGCCGGATTCACCCTGATCGCCACCGCCAACCTGCGCGACAAGGGCGTCAGCGAGATGTCCGCCGCCCTCAAGCGCCGGTTCAACTTCGAGACGGTCGGCCCGATCGGCAGCCTCGCGGCCGAGGTCGAGCTGGTCCGTCGCCAGTCCACCGCCGCCGTCGCCCGGGCCGGCGCCGCCTACGCGGTGGACGACGCGGTCCTGGAGGCACTCGTCACCGCCTTCCGGGACCTGCGCACCGGCCGCTCCACCGAGGGCTGGGACGTCGAACGCCCGTCCACCGTGATGAGCACCGCCGAGGCCGTCTCGGTGGCCACCGCCCTCGGCGTCGGCGCCGCCTACCTCCCCGACACCGGGGACGTGCTCGGCCGGCTGCCCGGCCAGCTGATCGGCGTCGTCCGCAAGGACGACCCGGCCGACGCGGCCCGCCTGCTCGGCTACTGGGACGGCCCGGTCCGCCGCAGGGCCGAGCAGGGCGCCGCCACCTGGCGCACCCTCTGGGACCTGCGCTCGGCACTGGAGGCGTGAGGCGATGAGCAGCGCGGACATCCCCGACAGCCCCGACATCCCCGATGGCGCGGAGCCCCAGGACTCGCGAGACCCGCGAGACCCGCGCGAGGTCGTCGAGGCGGAGGCGGCCCGGCTGGCCGCCTCCGGCACCGGCGGGCCGGGGCCCTATCTGATCGGCGTGCGGCACCACGCGCCGTCGCTCAGTGCGGTGGTGCCCGCGCTGCTCGACGCCGTCCGGCCCGAGGCGGTGCTGGTCGAACTGCCCGCCGAGTTCCAGCCCTGGCTCGGCTGGCTGGCCGACGAGTCCACCCAGGCGCCCGTCGCCCTCGCCGCCGCCCCCGGCGGGCCCGAGGACGGCGCGGGCCCGGGGGAGGGCACCTCGGACCGTACCCCCGGGCTCGCCTTCTACCCGTTCGCGGACTTCTCGCCGGAGCTGGCGGCCCTGCGCTGGGCCCGTCGCAACGGTGTCGAGGCGATCGCCTGCGACCTGCCGCTCGCGCACCGGTCCGAGGGTCGGTCCGAGGGCCGGTCCGTGGGCCGTCCCGCCGGTCCGAGCCCCGACGGACCGGCCGCCGACACCGGTCCGGGCGTGGCCGACGCGCTGCGCCACCGGCTCACCGGGCGGGACGACGACGAGGACCTCTGGGACCGCCTGGTCGAGACCGCGGCCCCCGGCTCCACCCCGGAGGCCGTCCGGCGTGCCGCCCTGCTGGTCGGCTGGGCGATGCGCCGCGACGCCGAGCAGGGCGACGGCGTCGACCGGTACGACCTGCGGCGCGAGGCCTGGATGCGGGCGCGCATCCGGGCGGCCGCCGCGGACGGGCGCCGGGTGGCCGCCGTGGTCGGCGCCTTCCACGCGCCCGCGCTGCTCGACCCGTCGGCGGACACCGCCGGCGAGGCGTCCGGCGAGGCGTCCGACGGGGTGCCCGGGCCGGACGGCGCCCACGTCGTCTCGCTGATCCCCTACACCTACCCGCTGCTCGACGCCCGCTCCGGCTACCCGGCGGGCATCCGCGACCCCGAGTGGCAGCACACCGTCCTCGACGCGGGCGGGGACGCGGACCGGCTCGCCGACGCCCTCACCGGCACCGCCGTCCGGATCTGCGCCGCCCTGCGCACCCAGGACCACCCGTCGGGCCCGGCCGACGCCCGCGAGATCGTCCGGCTCGCCGGAGACCTCGCCCGGCTGCGCGGGCTCGCCGCCCCCGGCCGCGGCGAACTCGTCGAGGCCGTCCAGACCGTGCTCGCCCAGGGCGAACCCCTCGGCCGCGGCCGGGCCGTCGCCCGCGCGCTGGAACGCGTCCTGGTCGGCACCCGCACCGGGCGGCCCGCGCCCGCCGCCCCGCGCAGCGGCCTCGCCCCCGCAGTCGAGGTCCTGCTCGCCGACCTCGGCCTCCCCGGCCCCGCCGACTCCGGCGAGGCCGCCCCGCGCGAACTGCGCCTCGACCCGCTGCGCTCCCCCCTCGACCGCCGCCGAGAACTGCTCCTGCACCGCCTCGCCGCCTGCGGAGTCCCGTACGGCGAGCCGGTCGCCGGCACCGGCGCCGGCGGCACCGAGACCCTCGGCACCCGCTGGCAGGTCCGGTGGACCCCGGCCGTCGCCGCGATGCTGACGGTGGCGGGCACCCGCGGCGTCACCCCGGCCCAGGCCGCCGAGGGAGCCCTGCGCGAGCGGCTCCGCCGTGAGCGGCAGGCGGACGGCCCGACGGCCCGCGAGGTCGTCCAGGGCCTCGCCGACGCCGCCGCCTGCGGCCTGCCCGCGCTGGCCGACACCCGGCTCGCCCAGCTCACCGCCGTCCTCCCGGAGAGCGGGACGCTGCCCGAACTCCTCGACGGCCTCGCCCTCCTCGACCGCCTCACCGCCGGTCACATCCCGGGCCTCGCCGCCCCGGCGCCGCCGGGCGACGCGCAGGCGGCCGGGCCCGCCGAGGGCGCGCCGGGGACGGGCGCGGACCCGGGACCGCTCGCCGCCCCGGGCGTTCGTCCTGAGCCGGGTGCGCCCGCTTCACCCGTTTCGCCCGACGGTTCGGCGGGTGCCGGTGACCGCGCCGCCGCGCTGGCCGCCGCCGGCGGGCTGCTGACCGTCGCCGCCGTACGCCAGCTGGAAGGGCTGGGCGGCTCCGACGACCCCGCCGACGCGCGGGCCCTGGTGGAGCTGGCCCGTCGGGCCGACCAGTCCGGCGGCCTGCGACTCGGTCATGCGCTGGCCGAACTCGCCGTCGGGGGAAGCCCGTTGGTGCGGGGTGCGGCCGGTTCGGTGCGGGTGCTGCTCGGACAGGAACGGCCCACCGCCTTCGGCGACCGCGTCGCCTCCTGGGTGGACGGTGCCACCGAACCGGCCGCCCGGCACGTGCTCGGGCGGGCGCTGGTCGGGCTGCTCACCGCGGCGGAGGGGCTGTTCGCCTCCGCGCCCGAGGTGCTGGAACCGGTGCTGGAGCGCGTCACCAGCCTGCCCGACAGCGGGTTCCTGGACCGGCTGCCCGCCCTGCGGGGCGGCTTCGACACCCTCAGTCCGGCCGCCCGCGACCGGCTGCTGACCCTGGTCGAGGAGCGGCTCGGCACCCGGCTCCAGGCCCTGCCCGACACCGTCGCGCCCGCGCTGCTGGCCCGTTGGGCCCGCGCCGACCTGGCCGCCCGCACCGCCCTGGGCCGACGCGGCCTGTTTCCTCCGGCCGTCCCCGGGCCCTCCCCGGCGGCGGCCGGACCTGCCACACCGCCCCGGGCGGCGGGTCAGGCCACCTCGGGCCCGGCCGCGTCCGGCCACGACATCGCCGCCGACCCCGCCACCCATGCCCTCGCGCCCGCCGAGCGCTGGCGGCTGCTGCTCGGACGGCCCGGGAGCGGCGGCCTCGGCGGGCGGTCGGCCCGCCTCGCCACCGCACTCGACGAGCTGTACGGCACCGGCCGGGGCGAGGGTTCCGGCCCCGGGCTGGACGGGCGTGGCGGCGCCGGTGGCAGCCGGGGCGGCCGCGAGGCCCCGTACCCCGGGGTCCGGGAGTGGTCCGAGGAACTGGCCATGCTGTTCGGGCCCGGCATCCGCGAGGAGGTGCTCGCCGCGGCCGTCGCGCACGGCCGGACCGACGCGCTGGACGCGATCGACCCGGCCGCCGTCCGCCCGTCCGTCGACCTGCTCCGCACCGTCCTGGAGCACGCCGGGGGCCTGCCGGAGGCCCGGATCGCGAGGCTGCGCCCGCTGGTGCGGCGCCTGGTCGACGAGCTGACCCGGGAGCTGGCGACCAGGCTGCGGCCCGCCCTGACCGGGATCAGCGTGCCACGCCCGAGCCGCCGGCCGGGCGGCGGCCTGAACCTGGACCGGACGATCCGGGCCAACCTCGCCACCGCCCGTCCGGCCCGGCCGGGCGTACCGGGCGGCGGCACGGTGATCGTCCCCGAGCGGCCGGTGTTCCGGACCAGGGCCCGCAAGGCAGCCGACTGGCGGCTGATCCTGGTCGTGGACGTCTCCGGGTCGATGGAGTCGTCCACGGTCTGGGCGGCGCTGACGGCCTCGATCCTGGCCGGGGTGCCGTCGCTGAGCACCCACTTCGTGGCCTTCTCCACCGAGATCGTCGACCTCACCGAGCGGGTCGAGGATCCGCTGAGTCTGCTCCTGGAGGTCCGGATCGGCGGGGGGACCAGCATCGCGACCGGGCTGAAGTGCGCACGGGAGCTGGTGACGGTGCCGTCCCGCACACTCGTCGCGGTGATCAGCGACTTCGAGGAGGGCGGCCCGATCGGCGGGCTGCTCGCCCAGACCAGGGCCCTCGTCGACTCCGGCTGCCAGCTGCTCGGCTGCGCCGCGCTGGACGACACGGGGACGGCCCGCTATTCGAAGGCGGTCGCGAGCCAACTCGTCGCGGCCGGAATGCCCGTGGCGGCGCTCAGCCCGCTGGAACTGGCCCGCTGGGTGGGGGAGAAGGTCCGATGACGGAGCAGCAGAGCACGACGGAGCAGCAGGGCGTCACGGAACGGCAGGCCTGGCCCGCCGTACGGCCGGAGGTGGTCGCCGAGGTGGTGGCCGGGCTGTCGGCCCGCCTGCAGAAGCGGTTGGACGGTGCGGCGGAGAAGCTGGCCGACCGGCCGGTGGAGCACTCCGGTGACGAGTGGCGGATCGCGGTGGACGAGGAGACGTCACTCGTCCTGCACGCGCCGGGAGGGGTGGTCACCGACGCGGCCGACGTCCGCTGCGGCTGTCTGCTGGCACCCGCCTGTGTCCACCGCGCGGCGGCGGTCACGGTCTGCCGCCTGGCCGACCCCTCGACCGACCCCTCGGCCGAGACCGGTCCGGCCGAGACCGGTCCGGGCCCGGCCAAGGGGCCGGAGCGCGCGCCCGGGGAAGCCGCCGGAGACGCCCCGGGCCCGGAGGCCCCCCTCACCGCGCCCGAGCGGGCCGCCGTCCGCCACCTCCACCGGGCGGCGGCCGCCGTGCTGGCGGCCGGGGTGAGCGGGGCGGGCGCCGTCCTGCAGGCGGAGCTGCTGCGGGCCGCCCACCGGGCCCGGATCGCCGGGCTGTACCGGCCGGCCGCCGCCGCGGTGGCCGTGGTGACGCGGGTCCGCGCGGCCCGCTCGGGCGAGCCGGACCACCGGCTCGCCGACCTGGTCGCGGGCCTGCGCGAGGTGCTGGAGCTCACCGCCGCCCTGGCGGCCGGGGCGGGCCGGGTCGACGAACTGCGCGGCACCGCCCGCCAGGTGTACGGCGAGGTGGGCGGCCTGCGGCTGTACGGGCTGTTCGTCGAGCCGGTGCTGACGGCCACCCACGCGGGTGTGCTCAGCTGGGCGGTGGACGCGACCGGTCGGCTGAGCACCCTCGCGGAGATCATGCCGCACGACGACGCGACGACGGCCGCCCCGCACGCCGTCGGGGCCGGGAACCGGGCGGTGCGGCTGGGGGACGCCTCGCTCGGCCACCGGGAGTTCAGCCGCGCCGGGCTGGCGGTCCAGGGGGCGACCAGGTCGGCCGCCGGACGGCTGGGCGCGGGCGCCTCCGTCCGGGCGGTCCGCGCGGCGGGGGCGGCGTGGACGGCGGAGCCGTCGGCCGCGCTCTGGGCCGAGCCGCCGGCCGCGCAGGTGGAGCGGGCCCTGTCGGCGGCGGCGCTGCCGTACGAGAGCCGGCCGGCCGGGAGCGACCTGCTGTTCCTGGACGTGACGCTGCTGGGCGCCGCCCCGTACGGACCGGGCGGCGGGGCGCAGTTGCTCGCCGACTGCGACGGGCTGGTGATCGCCCTGCGCGCGGCACACGACCACCCGGGCCTGGCCTACCGGGGCAATCTGGCCCTGCTGGCCACGGCCCCGGGCCTGCGCCTGCGGGTGATCGGACGGCTGGAGCGCGCGGCCCGTCCGGAGCTGCGGCTGCTGGCGATCGGCGTGCCGCCCGGCGAGCCGGGGCCGCAGTCGCCCGTGCTGGCCCTGCCCGCCGACCGGGCGGGCCGGGTCAACCTCGGCCTGGAGCGGATGCAGACCGCCGACCTCACCCCGGCAGCCCCGCCTGCCGCCGCCCCGCCCGCCACGGCTGCCACGGTCGCCGCCCCGGAGGACCCGGCCCCGGACGCCCCCGTGCACCTGCTCACCCGCCGGGTCGAGCAGGCCGTCACCGGCGGGCGGCTCGGGCTGGCGTTCGGCGCGGGGTCGGCGGGCACCGACCAGGCACAGCTGCGGTCGGCGGGCCTGGCCACGGGGGCGGCCCTGCTGGACGGGCTGCGCGCGGCGGCGGGGGACCAGCCCCGGGATGTCTTCGGCCGGGTCGTGGCGGATGACCACGACGCGTTCACCGGTGCCTGGCTGGCGGCGGCCTGTTACGGCGAGGAACTGGCCTCGGCGCTCTGCGCGGGCGCCTGGGTCCCGGACCAGGGCCGGCACGAGGGGGCCGAGGCCGAGGCGCCGGCAAAAGTATTTGCAAAAGCAGGTAATCCGCGCTAAATGGCATACTTGGCGGACAGGAAGCGTTCAGAGGCCGTAGGACGGCCGGGGCCGGGAGACGGAACCGGACGACGGAACCTGGACCGGGAACAGACGGGAACAGAGAGGCGAGCCATGGGTATCCACGACGATGCCGCCGAGATCCGCGCCTGCGGCTGGCGTACGCTCGCCGCGCTGCACGGTCTGATCGACGCCGCGCTGGAGAAGGCGCTCCAGGCGGAGCACCAGCTCTCGGTGGTCGAGTACACCGTGCTGGAGGCGCTCTCCCGGCAGGACGGCTGGCACATGCGGATGCAGCAGCTGGCCCGCGCGGCCGCGCTGAGCAGCAGCGCGACCACCCGCCTGGTGACCAGGCTGGAGGACCGCGGCCTGCTCAGCCGCTACCTCTGCATGGACGACCGGCGCGGCATCTACACCGAGCTGACCCCGCAGGGCCGCCAACTGCTGGCAGCCGCCCGCCCGGTCCACGAGGCCACACTGGAGGCCACTTTGGCCAAGGCCACCGAGATCCCGGAGCTGGCCCCGTTGGTCCGTGCCCTGGGCGAACTGGAGCCCGCCGCCCGGGCCGCCCCGACCGCGGTCTGATCGTCCCGGGGGCCGTCCCGGCCGGGGGGCAGCCCAGATCGTGGTCGGGGCGGCCCTCAGCGCCGCCCGGCGAGGGCGTCCCGGTGCACCCGGTCGAGGAGGGCGAGCAGCAACTCCTTGCTGGAGGCCCGCTCGCGGACGTCGCAGAGCACGACCGGCACGGTCGCGTCCAGGTCGAGGGCGCGGCGGACGTCCTCGGGCGCGCAGTCGCGGCGGCCGTGGAAGCAGTTGACCCCTATGGCGAACGGGATGCCGCGCTGCTCGAAGAAGTCCACGGCGGCGAAGCTGGATTCGAGCCGCCGGGTGTCGGCCAGCACGATCGCGCCGAGCGCGCCCAGGGCGAGGTCGTCCCACATGAACCAGAACCGGAACTGGCCCGGCGTGCCGAAGAGATAGAGCACCAGGTCCTCGCGGATGGTGATCCGGCCGAAGTCCATCGCCACGGTGGTGGTGGACTTGCCCTGGACACCGTCGAGGCTGTCGACCCCGATGCTGGCGCGGGTCATCCGCTCCTCGGTCTGCAGCGGTTCGATCTCGCTGACCGAGCCGACCATGGTGGTCTTGCCGACGCCGAAGCCACCGGCGACAAGGATCTTGACCGCGCCCGGCACCAGGCTCTGGGACGTCAATTCGGGTCTCCTGAAAGAGAACTGAAGGTAAGAAGAGAACGGCCACCGGCGTGCGGCGACGGCCGTGAGGGGCCGAGCAGGGCGGGGCCGCCGGTCAGAGCCGGCGGACGCCCTCGATCACGGCCTGGATCAGCGAGAGGTCCGGCGCCTCGGCGAGCTGGACCGGCGCCCGGGTGAGGATCAGCCGCGCCTCGGCCAGATCGTCCAGCAGCACCTTGACGACGCTCACCGGCAGGTCGAGGCTGGCCGCGATCTCGGCCACGGCCAGCGGGCGTTCGCGGCACAGGTCGATGATCGCGGCCGGCTCCGGCGTCAGCCGGGCGGTGTCCGTGAGCGGGTCCGCGGTGACCACCAGGGTGATCAGTGCGAAGCCGTCACGGACCGGGCCGGTCCGCCCGTTGGTGATGGCGTAGGGGCGGACCAGATGGCCGGCGTCCTTGTCGAAGAACCAGGCCTCCTCGGCGCCGGCGGTCACGCACCGCCGCCCGCGCCGACCTGGCCGGCGTCGCTGCGCGGCGCCGCGGTGAGGTACTGGCCGACCTGCTTGACCAGCACGTTGATCTCGTACGCCATCAGGCCCGCGTCGACCAGTTCGCTGGTGAGGACGGCGAGCCGGGCGCCCTGCCCGGCGGTGGTGACGAACAGGAACAGCTGGTCCATCTCGATCACCGTCTGCCGGACCCGGCCGCCGTTGAAGCGGTGGCCGGCGCCGCGGGCGAGGCTCTGCAGGCCGGAGGCGACGGCCGACAGGTGTTCGGCATCGGCGCGGTCCAGGTCCTGGGAGAGGCCGACCAGCAGGCCGTCCTCGGAGAGGACGATGGCGTGCCGGGTCTCGGGTACCCGGGCCACCAGCTGGTCCAGCAGCCAGTTGAGGTCGCGCGGGGTTTCGGTGTGCTGCGTCATCACTGCTCGTCCTTAGCTGCGGAAGGTGCGGCCGGTGCGGGGGGAGCGGCCGGTGCGTCCGAGTCGGGGGCCGCCGCACGGGCGGTTCGGGTGCCGCGCTGGATGGCGGCCATGGTGGCGCGGGACCGCTGCGGGGAGAGGTCCTCGGCCGAGCCGCCGGGAGCCGGGGCCGGGGTGCCGTACGGACCGGCCGTTGGTGCGGCCGGGGCGACGGCCGGCGGCGGCGGCATGGCGCCGGGCGCGTTGGCCTCGCGCAGCTGCTCGGCGAGGCTGGCGTTGCGCACCCGCTGCGGCAGGATGCGCGGGGTACGCAGCTCGCCGTCCGGGCCGTGCTCCACGGGGGCCTCCGGGGCGCGCCGGTGGCTGGGCGTGCGACGGTCGGCGGGGTGGCTCGTCGGCAGGTCGTCGTGCCGGCCGTCCGGCGGAGGGCCGCCCGGGAGGCCGGCCGCCGGCTCGTCGGTCAGGCCGTCGTACGGCCGGGGCAGCACGGGCCGGGGCACGACCACGGCGCCGGGCAGCCCGGGGATCGGGGAGCCCACCGGCAGACCGCCGTTGGCGGGCTCCCCGTCGGCCCGTCCGCTGTCGATGGGGTACTGGGCCAGAAGTTCTCCGATGATCACACTGCTGTCGCCGTCACCGGACGCCTGATACGGTGCCCGACCCGGCGCATGACCGGACGCATGACCGGACTCCCGACCCGACGCATGAGCGGGCACCTGCCCGGGAGCCTGGCCCGGCTGGTTCGGGTCGGCGCCCGGCGCCGCGCCCGGCCCGTTGCCCAGCAGCCCGCCGAGTACCCCGGCCAGCGCGCCCGACAGTTCGGCGTGGGCCTCCTCCGCCGACCCGCCGTCCACGGCCTCCTCCGGCACCGGCGTCCGGGTGACCCGGGCGCCGGTCGGCAGGCCGGGCACCGACGCCGACTGCTCCGCCTGCTCCAGCAGGACGGCGGGCACGAGCACCACGGCCCGGGTGCCGCCGTAGGGGGAGGGGCGCAGCGTGACCTGGATGTCGTGCCGGGCGGCGAGCCGCGCCACCACGAAGAGGCCGAGCCGCAGGTCGTCGCCGAGCGCGGAGACGTCCAGCTCGGGCGGGTTGGCCAGGTAGTCGTTGAGCCGCTCGTACTCCTCCTCGCTCATGCCGAGGCCGCGGTCCTCGACCTCGACGGCCAGGCCCTTGGGGACCTCCTGCGCGGAGACCTGCACCTGGGTGTACGGCGGGGAGAAGGTGGTGCCGTTCTCGATCAGCTCGGCGATCAGGTGGATGACGTCGGCGACGGCCTGCCCGCTGAGCGAGGCGCGCGGCACGCCCTGGACGACCACCCGGGCGTAGTTCTCGGTCTCCGAGACGGCGCTGCGCAGCACGTTGACCATCGGCACGGCGTTGCGCCAGCGCCGGGCGGGCAGGGCGCCGCCGAGGATGACCAGGTTCTCGGCGTTGCGGCGCATCCGGGTCGCCAGGTGGTCGACCGCGAACAGCTCGCGCAGCAGCTCCGGTTCCTCGTGCTCGCGCTCCAGCGCGTCCAGCATGCTGATCTGGCGGTGGATCAGGATCTGGGTGCGGCGGGCGATGTTGAGGAAGACCTTCTTCGTCCCCTCGCGGCCCTGGGCCTGGTGGACGATGGCGGCGACGGCGGCCTGCCGGACGGCGGCGAGGCCGTCGGCGGTCTGCTGGACCTCGTCGCCGGAGCGTCGGGGCGGGGCCCAGGCGGGCGGCGACGGGACGGACTCGCCGGCCTGGAGCCGGCCGACCACCTCGGGGATCTCGTGCCGGGCCAGTGCGAGGGTGTCGGTGCGCAGGTCCGCCAGCCGGCCGGACAGGGCCAGGGCGACCCGCACGCCGTGGACCAGGCTCCAGAGCAGGACGACGGCGACGGCCGCGCTGACGGCCAGCAGGGGCGTGCGGTGTCCGGCGCCGCGCAGCAGGAAGGCCGCATAGCCCCAGGCGGCGGCCAGGCCCAGGCAGGGGACCAGCGCGAGGGCGAGGAGCGAGCTGCGGAGGGAGCCGGACCGGCCGGCGCGGTGGCCCGTGCGGGGGGCCGATATGCCTGGCATCTGATTCCTTGTTGCAGGGCCGAACGGTGGGGTGGCCCGTGCGCGGTCCGGCCGGGGCTTCAGGGCGCCACGGCCGGGGTTGCCGGACGGACTGACGCGGTGTCACCGTCCGTGCGGGGTGCAGCACGGCCCGCCGACTGCAGGAACGCTACCAGCCCCAGGTGCCCTGATCGCAACATCAACTGACGATATGTGAACGGGTGGTGACGGGGCCGGATGCCCCTCCGGAGACCGCCGGATGACGGATCGTCACAGGTCAGAAAGGGTTTCGGGAACGCCGACGGCTTTCCGGAGGCCGCGGCCGGTCTCCGGAAAGCCGCCAGGAACAGGTCAATCGCCGGTGCGTCGCCGGCGCGACCCCCGTACGTCGATGCCGACGCCCGGCCGGACCGGGCCCGTTCAGCCCGCCAGCGGCATGTGCAGCACGGAGGCCTCCAGCTCCATCGTGCGCTCGGCGTCGCTCTCCACCTCCGCCTCGTGCTGGGCCAGTTCGGTCCAGGCCCAGCTGGCCGGGCCGGACAGCTCGGCCGACCACTGCTTGCCGTAGGTGCCCGCGGCGACCTGGCCGAGCCGCAGCCGCTGGACGTCCGAGGTGCCGGCCGGCGGGTAGACGTGGGTGGCGTCGCGCAGGTAGCGCTCGATGTGGAACTCGGCCTGGAGACCCCGGGCGGCGTGGATCTCCATCGCGTTGCGTGCGGAGTCCAGCGCGTACTCGGTGTTGATCAGCTTGGCGTTCATCAGCTCGGCGTCGCAGGCCTTGCCGTGGTCCAGCAGGTGCGAGGCGTGGTACGCGGAGAGCTTGGCGGTCATCAGCCGGGACTGCATCTCGCCCAGCTTCAGTGCGATGTTGGGCAGTTGGGAGAGCGGCTTGCCGTAGAGCGCGCGCCCCTCGGCGAAGCGCACCGTGTCCTCGACGATCGCCCGGTGGATGCCGAGCGCGACGGCGGCCAGGTTCAGCCGCCCGTACAGCGTGGAGGAGGAGTAGGCGACGTCCAGGCCCTGGCTCTCCTCGCCCAGCCGGTTGGCGGCGGGGATCCGGCAGTCCTCGAAGACGAGTTCGCCGAAGCTGAAGCCGTGCAGTCCGCTCTGCGAGCCGAGGGTGCCGGGCCGGAAACCCGGGCGGTCGCTCTCCACCAGGAACGCGGAGAGCCCCCGGCTGCCCTCGCCGGTGCGCAGCACCACGCCGTGCACGTCGCCGATGTGCGAGTTGCCGACGAACCACTTGCGGCCGTTGAGCACGTACTCGTCGCCCTCGCGCCGCGCGGTGCCGGACATGCCGAGCACATGGCCGCCCGACTCGGGCTCGGTGACGGCGATGGTCGGCAGCGACTCCCCGGAGGCGAACCGCGGCAGCCAGTGGCGCCGTTGGGCGTCGGAGCCGTAGTGGATGACCTTGGCGACTCCGAGCTGCGAGGCCTGTGCCATCGCGCCCATCGCGCCGCTGACCCGGGAGAGCTCCTCGACGATCACGGTTTTGGCGAGGTGGCCGAGACCGAGTCCGCCGAACTCGCGCGGAATGGTGACGCCGATCCAGCCGCGGCGGGCGATCTCCCGGGAGAGCTCGAACTCCACTCCGCGGTCGGCTTCCATTCTGGCCACCTGCGGACGTACTTCCTTCTCCGCGAACTCCCGGACCTCGGCTCGGAGGCTCTCGTGCCGCTCGTCGGTGAAGTAGTCCATAGCCATGGGTGGGTCCTCTCGGTCAGCGGGTGGTTGTGCCTCCGTCCGTGCTGCCGATTCCGCTCGTCCGCCAATGGACGTGGGGGCGGGGTGCTGGCGGCCGGGTGTCCTGTTGCAAGCCGGGCGCGTGCGGAAGTTCGGGCGGCATCCGGGGGACGCCATCCGTGTTTTCGGCAGGGCTCATTGTCGTATGGGGACCCGGGTGCCTCCACAGTTGACCTTCGATTGGCGTGAATCGTTTCAACCGAACACCGGGAGGATTGGAACGCAGGGGGGCGGGGAAATGGTCCTTCTTCACTTCGCGACCTGCCCAAGCCGCCGTCCACATGCGGCTTTGACTGTTCATCAGCACGGCCGAACCGGAGAGCCGGGAGCGCGGATCGTGTCGGATGTCTGATTACATGTGCGCCATGACTGATGTGATGAGCACTCAAGGCCAGTTCCCGGGTGCCGCCGGTGAGTCCGAGCGGACCCGCAGGCTGCGCAGCCTGGGTCTCAACGAACCGACCGCGGACGAGGCCTTCGACCGCTTCGCTCACCTGGCCGCCAGCATCACCCGCGCCCCAATCGCGATGGTCAACTTCATCAACGACGAGCGCCAGATGTTCCGTGGGCTCTACATTCCGCCAAGTTCGGCCGAGGTCGCACCCGAAGGATCCTCCTGGGCCGACCGAGGCATCGCCTTCGACCTGCCGACCCGTCAGATGCCGATGAGCCACGGCTTCTGCCCCCACGTCGTCGCCCAGCGCTCCCCCCTCGCGCTGGACGACATCCTCGCCTACCCCCGGTTCGCCGGAAACCCGGTCGTGGACGAGCTGGGCGTGCGCGCCTACCTCGGCGCCCCGCTCGTCGACGACACCAACACCGTCATCGGCACCGTCTGCGTGCTCGACCACGAACCCCGCCAGTGGGGCCGCGAGCGGCTGCGCGACATCCAGCACCTCGCCGAGGCCCTGCTCTCCGAGATCCGGCTGCGCGACAACCTGCTCGCCCAGCAGCAGGAGATGTTCGCGGCCTTCGACGGCTCACCGTTCCCGATCATCCTCACCGACGGCCCCGGCCAGGAGATCCGCTACGCCAACGCCCAGCACGCCGACACCTTCGGCGCCCCCGCGGCGTACGGCTCGGTCGGCCAGGCCTACCCGCAGCTCGGCGCGGCCGGCCTGCAGCAGGCCGTCGCCGAGGCCTACCGCACCGGACGGACCACCGTCCTGAACGACGTCCGGATCCAGTCCGCCCGGCCGGACGCCCAGCGGGGCCAGCAGATCTTCAGCTTCACCTGCACCCCGCTGCGGGCCGCGCGCACCGGCCAGGTCAACGGTGTCCTCACCGTGGGCATGGACGTCACCGCGCAGTCCCGCACGGAGGAGGAGCTGGGCACGCTCGCCGCGCTGCTGGTCGACCGGCTCCAGCAGAACGGCGCCACCACCGGCCGTCCGGGCGTCGCCGCCGGGGAGACCGGACTCGTCCTGCCGGGCTGAGCCCTGACCGACCACCGTGGCGACGGACCGGCGACCACCCGGCCGACCACCGCCGCTCCCACCGCAGTTACCGCCGACACCGTGGCGGGGCGCCTCTCACCCCCGAGGAGAGGCTCCCCGCCACTTCGCCGTCCGGGCGGGGGCCGTGTTTTCCGGCCACACTGCCCCCGGTCACGCCGCTGTTCTGCCACGCCGCCGCCCCGGCATCCCGCCTCCCGGCCGGCCTGCCGCCGGGCCCGCCGGTTCACCCGACCGGGCCCGGGCGGGTGAACCGGCGGAGCAGGCAGCCCCGGGCACGCCCCGCGCGCGGCCCGCCGATGGTAGGCATGGGCCGCATGGAGTGGTTCGCCGCACCCGAGTACTGGCTCAGCAGGCTGCTCCTGCAACGGATGCTGGCCGCCCTCTACCTGATCGGCTTCCTGGGCGCCGCCGCCCAGTTCCGGGCCCTGATCGGCGCGGACGGCATGCTGCCGGTGCCGCGCTTCACCGCCCGGGTGCCGTTCCGGCAGGCGCCCGGCCTCTTCCACCTCCACTACAGCGACCGCTTCTTCGCCGCCGTCTCCTGGACCGGAGCCGCCCTCGCCGCCGCCCTGGCCGGCGGACTGGGGGACGCCGTCCCGCTCTGGGCGACGGTGCCGCTCTGGGCGGTGCTCTGGCTGCTCTACCTGTCGATCGTCAACGTCGGACAGACCTGGTACTCCTTCGGCTGGGAGTCCCTGCTGCTGGAGGCCGGCTTCCTCGGCGCCTTCCTCGGCAACGAGGACACCGCCCCGCCCCTCCCGGTGCTCTGGCTGATGCGCTGGCTGCTCTTCCGGGTCGAGTTCGGCGCAGGCCTGATCAAACTGCGCGGCGACCGCTGCTGGCGCGACCTCACCTGCCTCCGGTACCACCACGAGACCCAGCCGATGCCCGGCCCGTTCAGCTGGTTCTTCCACCACCTGCCGGCCCCGCTGCACCGCGTCGAGGCCGCCGCCAACCACCTCACCCAGCTCGTCGTCCCGGTCGGCCTCTTCCTCCCGCAGCCGATCGCCACCTACGCGGCCTGCCTCGTCGTCCTCACCCAGCTGTGGCTGGTCGCCTCCGGCAACTTCGCCTGGCTCAACTGGCTGACCATCACCCTCGCCCTCGCCGCCGTCGACCCGCACCGGCTCGGCCTCCCGGCCCGGCCCGGCCCGTACGGCGCCGCACCCGGCTGGTACGAGGGCCTGGTGGTCGCGCTGACCGCCGCCGTCGCGGTCCTCAGCTACTGGCCGGTGCGGAACATGGTCTCCCGCCGCCAGATCATGAACCGCTCCTTCAACCGCCTGCACCTGGTCAACACCTACGGCGCCTTCGGCAGCATCAACCGGATCCGCCAGGAGGTGGTGGTCGAGGGCACCGACGAACCGGTCGTCACCCGGCACACGGTGTGGCAGGAGTACGGCTTCAAGGGCAAACCCGGCGACGTGCGCCGCCTCCCACGCCAGTACGCCCCCTACCACCTCCGGCTGGACTGGCTGATGTGGTTCGCCGGGATCTCGCCCGCCTACGCCCGGCCCTGGTTCCTGCCGTTCGTCGCCCGCCTGCTGGTCAACGACCCCGCCACGCTGCGCCTGCTGCGCCACAACCCCTTCCCCGGCGCCCCACCGACCCACGTCCGGGCGACCCTGTATCTCTACCGGTTCACCGATTGGCGCGAACTGCGCGAAACCGGCGCGTGGTGGCACCGGACGGCGCTGCACGAATACCTCGCGCCCGTCAGCCTGGGCATCCTCACCCGTTCCGGCTACCGCCCGCCGCTCGGACGGCGGATCCGCACCGTGCCGGTGGACCGGTTGCGGCGGCCGGGCGGCCACCCGCCCGGCCCAGCGCCGCACCACCCGCCCGGCCCTCCCGAGTAGCGGCCACGCGGGCGGTATGGCACGCCACACCCGACCGTGGGGCGGTGGGTGCGTGCAAGGCTCGAACGGGCACCCGTATTCTGGGCCTCCACAACCGGCGGCCCGACCGCGCGCCCCCAGCCCCTCCCGTCGGGGCCCCGTGCGCACCCGGTCCGCCTCCCCTCGCCGCCAGCCCCGCCGCAGTCGCCCAGAACCGGACCTCACATGACAGTGCTTCACTCGCGCAACGCCGACGCCGCCGACGACGCAGCCGCCAAGGACGCCACGGACCCGGAGCAGGCCCGCGGCCAGGAGGCCACGGCAGAGCCCGACCTCCGCGAGGACCTCGGCCGGTACGCCGAGCTCGGCGCCTTCAGCCTCACCGCCGACACCCACGCCTGGTACGCGGCCGTCGACACCGTCGCCACCCCGGAGGACGCCCGCGCCGCCTCCACCTCCCTCGCCGAACTGCGCGGCCGCGACCTCCAGCAGACCTGGGAGGCCGTCACCGCGCTCGCCGCCGAAGCCAAGCTCGAGGAGCCGGACACCGTGGCCAAGGCCGCGCTGCTCGTCGAACTCCTCCAGCGCGTCCACCGCACCTCCACCGTCCTCGTCGGCGCCGCCTACGAGGCCGACCTCGACGCCCTCGCCGCCGCCACCGCCGACGGCACCTGGCGCCGCGAGCGCGGCGTCAAGCTCTCCTGGCTGCGCGCCCGCGCCCTGCGCAAGCAGGCCACCGCCCTGGCCGCCGGCCCCCGCCGCCCCAGCCGCGAGGACCTGCACGAGGCGCTCGCCTCCGCCGAGGTCGAGCGCCGCGCCTGGGCCGTCCTCGCCTCCGAGGGCACCCTGCCGGTCCCGCCCGCCGACGGCGCGCTGGTCGAGCGCACCGCCCAGGCCTTCGAGGCCATCAACAGCGGCCTGGGCGGCCTCGCCCGCCTGCTGCCCGACCACGACCTGGACGGGCTGTCGTTCACCGACCTCATCGACCTGGTCGACCGCCTCGCCGCGGACGAGGGCACCCTCTACCGCCTCCCGACCCTGCGCACCCTGCGCACCACCCTGGAGGAGGCCGGGCTCACCGAACTCCTCACCGAACTCGCCGCCGCCCACGCCGACCGCCGCGCCGCCGAAGCCGCGTACAACGCCCGCCAGGCCCTGGCTGGCGGCCAGCGGGACGGGCTGGCCACGGCCGCGGAGACGGGCACGGAGCCGGAGGCTGCGGTCGAGGTCGAGGTCGAGGCCGAAGCCGAGACGGAGATCAAGGTCGAAGCCGAGGCCGGGGCCGAGGTCGCGACGGAGGCCGCAGCCGAGGCCGAGACGGACGCCGACACCGAGGCCGAGACGGACGCTGCTCCGGCGACGGACGAGCCGGCGGCTGAGCTGAAGGCCGAGCCGACGGCCGAGGAGCCTGCCGCGGCCCAGGCCCTGGTGGTCACTCTTCCGGCCCCCTCGCCCGCCGCCGACGACCTGGTACTGCCCGCGTCGGCCACTCCGGCCGAGCCCGAGCCCGAGCCCGAGCCCGAGGCCGTGGTGGCTGAGGTGCCCGAGGCCGTTGAGTCGGTTGTCGAGCCGGTGGCTGAGGTCGAGCTGGCCGAGGCCGAGCCGGTTGTTGTTGAGGTGGCGGAGGTCGCTGGGTCGGCTGCCGAGCCGGTGGCTGAGGTCGAGTCGGCTGAGGTCGTCGAGCCGGTTGCGGCTGAGGTGGCGGAGGTTGAGGCTGGGGCTTCGGTTGACGTCGTGGAGGCGGAGCCGGTCGTCGAGGCTGTTGTGTCCGAGGCCGTTGAGTCGGTTGTCGAGCCGGTGGCTGAGGTCGAGCTGGCTGAGCCCGAGGCCGTTGTGGCTGAGGTGGCGGAGGTTGCTGAGTCGACTGCCGAGCCGGTGGCTGAGGTCGAGGCCGTCGTGCCCGAGGCTGTTGAGTCGGTTGTCGAGCCGGTGGCTGAGGTCGAGCTGGCTGAGCCCGAGGCCGTTGTGGCTGAGGTTGTCGAGCCGGTCGTGGCTGAGGTTGAGGCCGGCGCTTCGGTTGACGTCGTCGAGGCGGAGCCGGTGGTTGGGGTTGAGGCTGCCGAGTCGGTGGTGGTGGCCGAAGTCCAGGCCGTTGCGGCTGAGGTTGTCGAGCCGGTTGTTGTTGAGGTGGCGGAGGCTGAGGCCGGGGCTTCGGTTGACGTCGTCGAGGCGGAGCCGGTCGTCGAACCCGAGGCGGTCGAGGCCGAGGCCGTCGTGCCCGAGGCTGCTGAGCCGGCTGCCGAGCCGGTGGCTGAGGTCGAGTCGGCTGCCCCCGCCGTTGAGGTCGAGGCCGAGCCCGAGGCCGAGCCCGCCGCCGCTGAGCCCGAGCCTGCGGCCACCGGTCGGCCGGCGAAGCCGGACTTCACGCCGGGCCGCCCGGTGACCGCCTACTCGGCGGAGGAACTGCTGGCCGTCGTCCGGTGGCTGGACGGCGATGGCGTCGACCGCAGCGACGAGGAGTTGCTGCGGGCGGCGATGAAGGAGCTGGGCTTCGCCCGCCTGGGGCCGCGGATCAAGGAGGCGCTGGGGACCGCGGTCGCCGCCGCCAGGGGCTGACCGCAGGCCCCGTCGAATCCTGGGTGGCACCGCCGGTTCGTCCGGCGGTGCCACCTTTCGCGTTCTCGTCGTCCGGCCGGCCCCCGCCCGGGGTCCGGTGGTACCACTCCTGCGGGGCGCCGATGAGCTGACTGGCAGCCACGGGTGAGACAGCGGGTAGTCGCCTGGATACATATTGCTGCCATGACAAGAAGACACGGCGGCCCGTCGCGGCTCCACGCCCGTACGGTCCGCCTCGCGACGGCAGCGGTGACGCTGGGAATGATCGGCGTCGGCCTCACCGGTCAGCTCGCACCGGCCGCGGCCGCCCCCCGACAAGCGGTCGCCGCCGTCCCCGAACGGGTCAGGGCGACCGGGACGCCGCTGGTTCAGGAGACCTTCACCGGGGCCACCGCCGACGCGGACTTCACGGCCGTCGGCTCCGCCTGCCTGACCGGTGCCCCCGCCGCCGCGGCGCCCGGGCCGGGCAACCATCCGCTCGGCGGGTGCCCGGCTGCCGAGACCGGGCCGGTGCCGCCCCTCAACGCGGCGCCGTTCGGCTATCTCCGGGTCACCGACTCCAGCAACGACCAGAGCGGTGCCGTCCTCTACAACCAGGCGCTCCCCGCCGGAAACGGCCTGGACGTCACCTTCGACCAGTGGCAGTACGGCAGCACCACGCCCAACACCCCGGCCGACGGCATCTCCTTCTTCCTGGTGGACGGCGATGAGTCCCTCACCCACCCGGGGGCTTTCGGCGGCAGCCTCGGCTATGCCCAGAAGCTGCCCAACGACGACCCGAACCTCGCCTTCCTGCCCGGCGTCGACCGCGGCTACCTGGGGGTCGGGCTCGACGTCCTGGGCAACTACTTCGGCGACTGGGAGCAGCGCGGCAACGGCTGCGCCCAGCGCTCGCCGGCCGGTACGCAGTTCCGGGTGCCCGCGCCGGGCGCCAACATGGTCACCGTCCGCGGGCCGGGGGACGGTCTGCTCGGGTACTGCTTCCTGACGGCGACGACGAGCAACTTCACCACCACCGGTCCGTGGCCGTCCACGCTGCCGGGCCTGCTGCAGGGCCCGCTGACCACGCTGCCGCCGGGCGTCACGCCCCAGGACGCGCAGACCGCGCTGGAGCCCTCCCGGCGTCGGGTGAACGTCCATCTGACGCCCGCCCCGCACCCGGTCCTGACGGTCGGCATCGACTTCAACGACGGCACCGGCCCGCACCAGGTGCTGTCCACGCCGGCTCCGGAGCCGGTGCCCGCCACGTACAAGTTCGGGTTCGCGGGGTCGACGGGCGCCTTCACCGACGTCCACCTGATCCGCAACGTGGCGATCACCACCGAGCAGCCGCTGCCCACCCTGAGCCTGGTCAAGACCCCGCACGAGCCGCTGCCCGGGCTGCTGGTGCCGGGTACCCCCGTCCCGTACGACTTCGTGGTCACCAACGCGGGTGCCTCCCCGGTGACCAACCTGGCCGTCAACGACCCGCTGGTCACCCCCATCACCTGCCCGGTCAGCACGCTGGCGGCCGGTGAGACCGTCACCTGTACGGGGACGTACACCATCACGGCCGAGGACGTGGCCCGCGGCTTCGTCACCAACACGGCCCAGGCCACCGCCACCTTCAACGGCACCCCGATCACCTCGCCGCCCTCCTCGGCCACCGTGCCCATCGTCACTCCGCCGGGCATCACGGTGGAGAAGCACGTCGACGCCCCCGAGCCGTTCGCCGTCGGGGAGACCGTGCCCTACTCCTACCTGGTGACCAACACCGGCGGTGTTCAGCTGGACGCCGTCACGGTGACCGACGACAGGGTCACCGGCATCGTCTGCGCCGCCACCGTGCTGGCACCGGCGGGCAGCCCCGGGGCCGGCACCACCTGTCACGGCACGTATGTGGTGACCGAGGCGGACGCGGCGGCCGGCCAGGTCACCAACCACGCCTTCGCCACCGGCACCGCCAACGGCACCACGGTCACCTCCCCGACCGTCGACGCCACGATCACGATCAGAGGGGCGTCGCGGCTGAAGCTGAAGAAGCACGCCGACACCAAGGGCCCGGTCCGGCCCGGCGAAACGATCCACTACACCTACACCGTGACCAACACCGGCACCACCGAACTCCAGGGCCTCACGGTCACCGACGACCGCGTCCAGCAGGTCACCTGCGATCTGACCAGCCTCGCCGCGGGCCAGAGCACCACCTGCCACGGCACGTACCAGGTCACCGAGGCCGACGCGAAGGCCGGCAAGGTCACCAACCGCGCCCGGGCGACCGCTCTGGACCCGCAGGGCGGGACGGTGGAGAGTCCGCCGGCGGAGGTCACCGTCACCGTCACCCCCTGCCCGGCCGATCACGACCACAAGGGCGGGCACCCGGGCTGCCCGAGCCACCCCGGCCACCCCGGCCACGACCGGCCGAACGCCGTCCCGCCCGCTGATGGCGGCCACCCCGGCGGTCCGGGCGCCGGCCACGCCGAGGGCTCCGTCCTCCCCAGTACCGGCAGCGGTCCGGAGACCGCCGTCGCGGGCCTGGCCGGGAGCGGCCTGATCGTCCTGGGCTGCGCCCTGTGGCGCCGGTCCCGCCGACGCGCTGCCGTCACCGAGCGCTCGGCCCCGCGGGACAGCTGACCGCGGGACGGCTCGTCCTCGGGCCGACGTCATGTCCGAGGCCGCAGGACGCCGGCCCGCAGCACCGCGGCGGCCCCACCGTGCTTCATCGCCGGTGGGGTCGCCGGTCTGTTGCGGGGCCGCCGTTGTCGCCGCTCGTGGCCGCGGGCCCCGTACCGCGGCTCAGTCGGTCTTGGTCCAGGGGGCGCTGGACATCAGGGCCTTGACGTTGGCGACGTAGCCGGGGTTGGGGATGACCAGGCTGCCGCCGGTCTCGCCGGTGACCGGGTCGGTGACGGTGTTGTAGTGCACGTTGCCCGCGCCCGCGTTGTACGCGGCGATGACCAGGTCGAGCAGCGGCGTCTTGCCGGTGACCGGGTCGGGGGAGAGGTCGTACTTCCCGCCGAAGGAGGAGTCGCCGTAGTAGGCGACCAGCCAGTCGAGCAGCTGGGTGCCCAGCTGGACGTTCCCGGCGAGGGTCTTCGGGTCGGAGGCCGTCCCGAACTTGCTGTTCATCCAGCTCACCGTGGCGGGCATGATCTGCATGGTGCCGATGCCGCCGTCACAGGCGAGGATGCCGGACTGCCAGCCGCTCTCCTGCCAGGCGATCGCCCTGACCAGGTTGGCGGGCAGTGCCGGGAGCCTGTCGGTGCCGCCGTTGCTGAGGTTCAGCACCCGGGGCTGGCCGGCGGCGGCGGTGAGCGCCGCGGCCACGGCCTCCTTCGGCTCGTCGGGCTGGGGCTTGCTCGGCTTGCAACTGCTCTGCAGCGGCGGGACGTGCGGGGTCGCGGGCGCGGGCGGCGGCGGGGGTGCGACCGGTCCGGGCTTGGCCGTCGGCGCGGGCGCGGCCGCGACGGGGGCGGGGGCCTTCTCCGCGACCGGGGCGGAGGGCTTGGCGCTGTTCGGCTTGGCGCTGTTCGGCTTGGCGCCGTTCGGCGTCGCGCTGCTCGTTGTCGCGCTGGGCTTGGCCGACCTGCTCGTGCTCGGCGACGGGCTGCCGGTCGGGCTCGGGCCGGTACTCGCGGTCGGCGTGTCGGAGGGGGTGGCCGTCGGGGCCGCGGACGGCGAGATCTCCGTGGTGGTGGCGGCCGGTGTGCTCGGTGGCCCCCCGGCCTCGTCGGTGACCTTCTTGCTGCCGCAGCCCGTCAGCAGCGCCGTCGACACCGCCGCAGCCGACACCATCACCAGTACCCGACGCGAAGCACCCAGGTGCATGCGATCCAACCCCCCAGTCGTCACCGGCCGGCCCGGTGAGAGGCGGTCATCTTACGGTGAGCAGATCATCGGACTGATAGGCGGGTTCGGCCCGTTCGCCGGCCCGGCGGGAAGCCCGGGGTGAAAATCGTTTGCCGGGAGGCGACCGCGCGATGAGACTCGGCCGGACGAGCCGTGCCGGCCGACGCGCGGCCGAGAGCCAGGGAGTTCTCCAGTGCCCGACCTTCTGCGTCCCCGTGCCCTGGCCCCGGGGGACCTCGTCGCGGTGGCCGCGCCCGCCGGACCGCTGGAGGCCGAGGCGGTGCCCCTGCTCGACCGCGGTGTGGCCACCCTTGAGGCGATGGGCTTCCGGGTCCGCCGGAGCACGCTGACGGCCGTCGACCGTCGTCGGTGGTGGGCCTCGGCGCCGCCCGTCGAGCAGGCCGGGGAACTCAACGGCCTGCTCCGGGATCCGGAGGTCCGGGCGATCGTGGCGCACACCGGCGGACAGGCGACGGTGGGCTACCTGGACCTGCTGGACCTCGACGCCGTCCGGGCGGACCCCAAGCCGATCCTCGGCTGCAGCGACCTCTCCCTCCTCCTGCTCGCCCTCCACGCGCGCACCGGGCTGGCCGGCATCCACGCGGACATGGCCACCTACGGCCTCGGCGGCTCCTGGCACCGCCCAGGGCCCGCAGGACACCGCGACCACCGGGCCGAACTCACCGGGACCTACGCCCGGTTGCTGACCGGCACCGAACCGCTGGGCGCCTTGACCGCGCTCTCCCCCTGGGAGTGCTGGCGGCCCGGCCGGGCGTCTGGGCCACTGGTCGGCGGCCTGCTCGGCCGGCTGGTGACGCTCCAGGCGACGCCGTTCGCCCTGCCTCCCGAGCGCTTCGACGGCGCGGTGCTGTTCTGGGAGGAGGTGGACCGCCCGCTGTCGGGGGTCTGGCACGACCTCCAGGCCCTGCGGCTCTCCGGAGTCCTGGACCGGGTCGCCGCGATGGTCGTCGGCGTGCCGCACCAGGTCCCGGCCGCCGGCTGCGGGGACAGCCGGCCCACCCTGAGGGACGTGGTCCTCGACGTCGTCGGCGACCGGGAGCTGCCGGTGCTCGGCGGGGTCGACTTCGGGCACGCCGGCCCCAACCTCCCGCTCCCGCTGGGCATCAGGGCCACCGTCGACGCCACCGCCCGGACGCTGGCCCTGGACGAGCCGGCCGTCGTCCGGGCCTGAGCACCGGCGCTCAGGCCGGTGCCGCCCCGGGCAGCGCCCGCGCCAGCTGGGCCGCCAGCACCCCCGGCGCCTCGGCCAGCGACGGGCCGTACCAGGTCAGATGGCGGCCGCTGACCAGGGCCGCCGGGACACCGGGGAACGCCTCGGGGCCGTCGGTGGCGGTGAAGTGATAGGGCTCGTCGGGGAGCACGGCCAACTCCGGCTTCGACGCGAGGAGTTCGGGCAGCGGGACGGCCGGGTAGCGGTCCGGGTGGTCGGCGTGGATCAGCTGGACGCCGAGGCGGCGGAGCAGGTCACCGGCGAAGGTGTCGCGGCCGAGCACCATCCAGGGGCGGCGCCAGACGGGGGTGACGGCACGGAGCGGGACCGGCCGGGGGAGGACGGTGGCCCAGGCGGCCTCGGCGTCGTCGAGCCAGGACGGGCGCGGGAGGCCGCAGGCGGCGGTGAGGAGCCGGTGGAGCGAGCGGAAGGCCCCGTCGAGGGTGCGGATGTCGGTGACCCAGACCGGGAGACCGGCCGCGCGCAGGGCGTCGAGGTCGGGCCGGCGGTTCTCCTCGTCATTGGCGAGGACGAGGTCGGGGGCGAGCGCCGCGATCCGGTCGACGTCGGGGTTCTTGGTGCCGCCGACGCGGGTGACGGCGAGACCGGCGGGGTGCGAGCACCAGTCGGTGGCGCCGACCAGCAGCCCGGGCGCGGTGACGGCGACGGCCTCGGTGAGCGACGGGACCAGCGAGACGACCCGCCGGACAGGGTGGGGGCCGACTCGAACGGGCATACCGAGATCGTCCGCCGGAGCGAAGAGGTCGGAGGGGAAGAAGTGGGTGGAGCGAGCCGAGGGAGCCGGGGGAGAGGCCATCCCATCACCGTAGACCGTGCCGTTTCGCACGGTGCGGCGCTGCGCCGGAAAGTCCCGGGAACCGAGCGGGCACAAGGGCCGACTACCTGGTCCGGGTTCGTAGGACGGGCCCGAGCACGACCATTGACCAGGAGAGTTGTCATGCGCCCTCGCGTGTTCTGCGGTATCGCGGCCGCCGTAGCCCTGTTCGCCACGGCCTGCGGAAGCGGTGGTGGGGGGAGCGACGACGCCGTGAGCGGGGCCGGCGGCCAGGCGGCGGCCGCGGGGGCGTATCCGGTGAAGGTGGCGGACTGCGCGGGCAAGGAGACCGTCGTCAAGGAGGCCCCCCGGAAGATCGTCACCAGCAATGCCGCAGGCCTGGAGATGCTGCTGCAACTCGGCGTCGGCGACCGGGTGATCGGTACCGGGTTCCCGCCGGGGAAGGGCAGCCTCCCGGCGGCCCTGGCCGACCAGGGCGCAAAGGTCCCGGTCCTGGGGGACACGGTGATCGCCAAGGAGAAGCTGCTGGGCTCCGGCGCCGACCTCTACGTCGACACCTTCGGGTCGATGCCGATGATGGGCGGCGCGGGCGCCGGGCCGAGCGAGGAGGAGTTCACGGCGGCGGGCATCAAGCACGTCGTCCTCCTCTCCACCGCCTGCGCCGGCACGCCGAAGGCCGCCAAGGGCCCGCGCACCGACCTCGCCGAGGTGGAGAACGACATCCGCCGGCTCGGCGCCGTGACCGGGACCGCCGCCCGGGCCGAGGAGTTGGTGGCCGGGATGGAGAAGCAGATCGGCGAGGTGCGGACCGCGACCGCCGGCGTCCCCGACGACCAGCGGCCCGGCTACTTCCTCTTCGACTTCGACGGCGGCGTCAAGCAGCCCGTCGCCGTCTGCGGCCGGCAGGTCGCCAACGCGGTGATCACCCTGGCCGGCGCGCGCAACGTCTTCGCCGACTGCGACGCCGACTTCAAGCAGGTCTCCTGGGAGGACGTGGTGGCCAAGAACCCGGACTGGATCCAGCTCGCGGTGCGCAACCGGGGCAGCGAGGAGGACAACCGCAAGGCCTTCGCCGACGCGGAGGCCTTCCTGCGCGGCTTCCCCGCCACCCAGGGGCTGAAGGCGGTCAAGGACGGCCGCTTCCTGCGGATCGGCTCCGAGGTCACCACCATCGCCGGGGTACGCGACGCCGACACCGTCCGGCAGATCGCCGCCACCGTCCATCCGACCCTCGTCAAGAACGGGCAGTAGCAGGTGACCACGGCCGCCCTGACCGAGAAGAGGAGCCGGGCGCGGACCCTGCGGGCCGGTCCGCTGGCCGCCGGGCTCGCCGTCGCGCTGGTCCTCGCGCTGACCGCCGCGGTGTCCTTCGGGTCGGTGGACATCCCGCCCGGCGAGGTCTGGTCGGTGGTCGCCCACCGGCTCACCGGACGCGCGCCCGAGGCCGGCACCCGGGACCTCATCGTCTGGCAACTACGCGTCCCCCGTGCCCTGTTGGCGGCGATGGTCGGGGCGGGCCTGGGCCTGGTCGGCACCGCCGTCCAGGCCCTGGTCCGCAACCCGCTCGCCGACCCCTATCTGCTCGGCATCTCCTCCGGGGCCTCGCTCGGCGCGGTCGCGGTGATCGTCCTCGGCACCTCGCTCGGCCTGGAGATGAACTTCGGCAGCGCCATCGGCCTGACCGTCTCGCTCGCCGCCTTCGCCGGCGCACTGGCCGCGTTCTCCCTGGTCTGGGTCCTGGCCAGGCGCGGCGGCGGCTTCTCCCCGCTGCGCCTGGTGCTGGCCGGCATCGGTATCGGCCAGTTCCTCACCGGCTTCACCAGCTACCTGGTGCTGCAGACCAGCGACGAACAGCAGACCAGGGGCGTGCTGTTCTGGCTGATGGGCAGTCTCAGCGGCGCGGTCTGGGGCCAACTCGCCGTCCCCGCCATCGCGGTGGCCCTCGGTCTGGCCTTGCTCCAGGCCCGCGCCCGGGGGCTGAACGCCATGCTGATGGGCGACGAGACGGCGGCCGGGCTCGGCGTGGACGTCACCCGGCTGCGCCGCGAGATCTTCGTTGTCACCAGTGTGCTGACCGGCGTCCTGGTCGCGGTCTCGGGCGCGATCGGTTTCGTCGGCCTGATGGTGCCGCACGTCTGCCGGCTGCTGGTCGGCGGCGACCACCGCCGGCTGCTGCCGCTCTCGGCCCTCACCGGGGCGGTGCTGCTGGTGGTGGTCGACACCATCGCCCGCACCGCGCTGGACACCCAGGAGCTCCCGATCGGCGTGGTCACCGCCCTGCTCGGCGCGCCCACCCTGCTCTACCTGCTGGACCGACGTCTGGAGCGAAGTTGAGGATCGCGGTCGAGGATCTGAGCGTCACCCTGTCCGGGCGGACGGTGGTGGCGGGCGTCCACCTGGTCGCCAAGGAGGGGGAGATCGCCGGTCTGGTCGGCCCCAACGGCAGCGGCAAGTCCAGCCTGCTCCGCACGGTCTACCGGCATCTGCGGCCGAGCGCCGGCCGGGTGCTGCTGGCCGGCCGGGAGCTCGCCGAGCTCACCCCCGCGGAGTCCGCCCGGCACATCGCCGCGCTGCCCCAGGAGCGCGGCGGGGACTTCGAGTTGACCGTCCGCGAGGTGGTGGCGATGGGCCGCACCCCGTACAAGCGGGCGTTCGCCGCGGACGACGCCGAGGACCACCGGGTGGTCGCCGAGGCGCTGGTGCGGGTCGGCATGACGGAGTCGGCGTCCTGTCAGTTCGCCCAGCTGTCCGGCGGCGAGCGCCAGCGCGTGCTGCTGGCCCGGGCGCTGGCCCAGCAGCCGGACGTCCTGGTGCTGGACGAGCCGACCAACCACCTGGACGTCCGCCACCAGGTGGAACTCCTCACCCTGCTGCGCGAACAGCGCCGCACCACGCTGATCGCGCTGCACGACCTCAACGCGGCGGCCTCGGTCTGCGACCGGCTGCACGTACTGCACCGCGGCACCCTGGTGGCGTCCGGGGTGCCGCGTGACGTGCTGACCGCCGACCTGCTCGCCGAGGTGTTCGGCGTGCGGGCGGCGGTGGTCGAACATCCGCTCACCGGTGACCCGTTGATCGCGTTCGACCACCGCACGCCCGCCGGCGCCTCAGCGCCGGCCGACCACCGTCAGGAGGTCTCGAAGTGACTGGGGCGGCCGTTGCGCTCGACCAGGCGGCCGACCTTCGCGGCCTCCTCGCTGCGCAGCAGCTCCCAGCGGCCGTCCGGCTGGTGGAGCACCGAGGAGTGCCACGGCGTCATCCAGACGTCGGCGGCCTCCAGCAGCCGGATGCCGAACTTCAGCACGCCGACCTTCTGCGGGTGGATGGAGAGGCGGAAGGAGCGGGGGTGATGCTCGGCGATCAGGTCGCCCCAGGCGCGGCTGCGCTGGATGACGCCGTAGGCACGCTGGCGGCAGTCCCGCTGCAGGGCGGACTTGGTGCCCTCGAAGCCGAAGGTGTCCTCGGTGAGGAACCGGGTGATCCCGCGGTAGAGGCGGGCGGTCTCCTCGTCGGTGAGCACCTGCTCGCGCAGCTCCTCCTTGGTGGGCGCGTACTTGGCGTGCACCCGGGCGCGCTTCTCGTCGAACGGCAGGTCGCCGAGGACGGCCCGCAGGTCGAAGGTGGCGAGGTGGTTCAGGCCCTCACGCTCGATCATCGCGGTCAGTTCGTCGGAGTACTGGTCGATGTGGTCGTCGGGAACGTGGATCAGATCGCCGAAGATGTGCCCGTCGGAGCAGATGAGTATCTGAGCGCCGGGCTCGTAGAGCTTGCCGATCTCCTCGCAGAGCCCGTTCAGGAAGGTGAGCGAGAGGCGCTCGCCCTCGTCGGGCAGGTGGCTGAGCACCTTGGCGAGGTTGGGCGACTTGCACGGGAAGCCGGGCAGGGTGAACAGGATCGGGTCGCCGGAGGTGATGAAGTCCGCCAATTGCTCCCGCTGGAGCGGGAAGTCGGCGGGCGTGGCGTCGACCTCGGGGTCGGAGGCCCGGCGGTGCGGAAGCAGCAGGTCGAGGATCTCGTCGCAGAGCCGCTCCACGGACTGCGGGTCCGTGACGGGGCCGGTGGTGCTGGCGGACTGGGTGTCGGTGATAACGGTGCCGGCGGGCGGCATGGTGGTCCTCCACGGAATGGGTTACGGGCTTCGGGGCAGGCGGAGCCACGCCCCGGCACTGGTTGCCGGGACGCTGAGGGGGTGCCGGGGAGTTGGTGGGGCCGGTCAGACCCGCTTGTCGTAGGCGACCGGCAGCTGGTTGACCCCGCGCGCCAGGACGGCGGGCACCCAGGTGAGTGCGTCGATCTCCTGGCCGGGCCCGGCGGACGGGCGCAGCCCGGGCAGCCGGGTGATCAACGTGCCGATGGCTACCTGGAGTTCGGTCCGCGCCAGGGCGGCGCCGGGGCAGAAGTGGATGCCGTGGCCGAAGGCCAGATGGGCGTTGGGGGTGCGGTCGAAGTCCAGGACGTCGGCGTCCGGGAACTGCTCGCCGTCGCGGTTGGCGGCACAGAGCGAGATGATCACCGAGTCCCCGGCCGGGATGGTGGTCCCGTGCAGGTCGCTGTCCTCGGCGAAGAAGCGCCAGGTGGTGAGCTCGAACGCGGAGTCGTAGCGCAGAAGTTCCTCCACCGCCCGGGGGAGCAGGCCCGGGTTTCCGGCGATTCCGTCGCGCAGCCGGGCGAGTTGCTCCGGGTGGCGCAGCAGCGTGATCAGCATGGTGGTGATCTGGTTGGTGACGGGCTCCTGGCCGGCCACGAGCAGCTGGAACACCATCGAGTCGAGCTCTTCGGGGCTCAACTCGCCTTCGTCGCAAGCGGTGACGAGCCTGCCGAGCAGATCGACATCGGGCCCGGCGGGGTCGTAGTGGGCGCGCTTGTGGGTGACGACGTCGGCGATGTACGTCTGCAGGCCGCGTAGCCGGCCCTCGTACGCCGGGCGGCCCGGGTCCTGCGGACCGACCGGCTGGACGACCTTGCCCCAGTCACGGTCGAACCGGACGGCCAGCTCCTGCGGCAGGCCGATGACCTCGGCCAGTACCCGGAACGGGTAGTGCGCCGCGAAGCCGGCCACCAGGTCGGCGTCGCCGGTCTCGGGCAACTCGTCGACCAGGGCGTCGGCGAGCTCCTGGATGCGCGGGCGCAGGGCCTCCACCCGGCGGGGGGCGAAGGCGTCCAGGACGAGCTTGCGCATCGTGGTGTGCTTCGGCGGGTCCTGGTGGAGCAGGTGCACCTGGAGCTGGGAGTGCTGCGGCTCGGGCATGATCGAGGCGAGCTTGCGCCAGGCGTCGTTGCCCAGGGAGTGGTTCTTGCCGAGCCGCGGGTCGCTGAGGGTCTCGTGGGCGGCCCGGTAGCCGGTCACCAGCCAGGCGGCGATCCCGCTCGGGAACTCGACCCGGTGGACCGGGCCCGCCTCTCTCATCCGCTGGTAGAGCGGATAGGGGTCGCTCTTGTACTCCGGCCCGTACAGCGGTACCGGGTCGGGGAGTCTGTCGTATCCGAAGGGGCAGCTCGGGGCGTCGGCCGCATCGCCGGCTGGCCTGCCTGCCGTCGGATCGTGCACGGTGTCGGTCATGTGCGGTGTTCCTCCGGTCGGGTTGTCGGTGGTGCCTGTGGTGCTGGGGTGTTGCGCGGTGGTGCCGGGTGGTGCGGTGGGTCCCCGAGTGGTGCGGCTCGTACCGGTGTGACGGGATGGTGCCGGGTGTTACGGGGTGCTCCGGGTGGTGCCGTTGGTGCGGTGGCGCAGGGCGAGAAGGGCCACCGCGAGCGCGGCCACCAGGGTGGCCAGGACGAGCCCCGCCCGGATGCCCGAGGTGCCGGTGCCGCCGAACATCGTGGCGGCGGTGGCGAGGGCCGGGCCGAGGGCGAAGCCCAGGCTGCGGGCGAGCTGGACGGCGGAGCCGGCGGTGGCCAGCTGCTTCGGCGGTGAGGAGCTCATCACCAGCGCCTGTACCGGGCCGCCGTTGAGGCCCATGCCGGCCCCGGCGAGCGCGAGCCGACAGGCGATGTCGAGCGAGGACCAGTCGGCGTCCAGCGGGACGAGCAGCAGCATGCCGAACGCCGTGACGGCCGCGCCGGTCAGCGCCGTGGGCCGGGCGCCCCAGCGGTCCGCCAGCCGTCCGCCGAAGCGGCCGGCGAGCACCATGCCCAGCGGGAAGGCGAGCATGGTGAGAGCGGTGTCGGTGGCGCTGATCCCGTCGTCCCGGCGGAGGTGCTGGGCGAGCAGGTAGTGGTTGGCGGCGAAGCCGGCGGCCAGCGCCAGCACCGAGCCGTTGACCCCGGCGGTGCCGGCGGCGCGCAGCACCTCGATGACCGGCCGACCGCCGGGCCGGCGCGCCCAGAAGACCGCGAGCGGGGCGGCGGGCAGCGCGAGCAGCAGCCACAGCGGCGCGTCGGGCGCGAGGGTGAGCGCGAGCAGGACGGCGGCCACCGCCGAGCCGATCAGCGCGGCGTCACCCAGCGAGCCCCGGTCGGGCAGCCGCAGCCTGCCGCCGCGCGGGGCGTCCCGCCGGGCGATCAGCAACGCGGCCAGGCAGACCGGTAGTTTGACCAGGAAGATGGCCCGCCAGCCGGCGTGGTCGAGCAGCAGCCCGCCGATCACCGGGCCGGTGACGGCGCCGAGCGGGCCGAGGGTGGCGGGCACGCTCATGGCCCGGCCACGCAGTTCGGGCCGGACCGCGGTGGCGGCCAGTACCGGCATCAGCACGAACAGCACCGCGCCGAAGGCACCCTGGGCCAGCCGGGCCGCGATCAGCCAGCTCGCCCACGGGGCGACGGAGGCGAGCACGCTGCAGAGCGCGAAGCAGCTGACCGCCAGCAGCAGCGCGGACCGGGTGCCGACCTGGTCGAGCCAGCGCCCGGCGGGCAGCAGCAGGGCGACCAGCGGAAGCTGGTAGCCGAGCACGGCCCACTGCGCGGTGGTGGAGGAGACATGCAGGCTGTCCGCGATGTCGGTGAGCGCCAGGTTGACCACGTTCATGTCGAGCATCGCCACGAACGAGAGCAGGCCGGCCGCGACGACCAGGCTCCACCGGTCCTTCGGCTCTGCCTGGCCGCCACTCAGTCCACCTGTGGCGAGCGGCTGCTGCGCTGCCATGGTCTTCCTTCCTTTCCCCCGCACTGTTCCGGACACCACCTCGGCGGCGGGTTCCGGTAGAGCAGTCGGAGGTGTGCGGGCTTCAGTTCCGAACACTTGAAGGAATTCTTGCGGTTGGCCGGATTCTTGCTTCGGTGGCCGATCTTGACCGTCCGCCGACAGGTTCGTCGCCTGCCCGCCACCCGCTCGTCGGCCGGTCGCGGCCCGTCCGACCACCACTTGTGCCGTCGTCCGGGCATGCGAAGGGCGGCGCGCACCGACGGGGTGACCGTACGGGGCGCGCCGCCCGGGTGGGCTCTAGATCTGTGCGTTCAGCAGACGGCCGCCAGTTCGGCGGACGGCGCCGGAGCCGAGACATCGGCGGCCTCGGCCGCCCGGAGACGGGCTATCAGCTCCTCCCGGGCGCGGGCGACCCGGGAGCGGACGGTGCCGACGGGGCAGCCGGCCACCTCGGCGGCCTCGGCGTAGCTCAGGCCGACCACCTGGGTGAGCACGAAGGCCTCGCGGCGCTGCGCCGGCACCCGGTCGAGCAGGTCCCCGAGGGCGACCCCGTCCTCGAAGCCGGCGGTCGGCGGGATGCTCTGCCGCTCGGCGGCCTCCTGCCAGTCGGGCAGGGCGGCGCAGCGCGGACGGGCGGCGGCCGTGCGGTAGCGGTCGATGACCGTCCGCCGGGCGATCGACAGCAGCCAGGTCCGGGCGGAGGAACGTCCGGCGAAGCCGGGCAGGCTGCGCAGGGCGCGCAGGAACGTTTCCTGGGCCAGGTCGTCGGCGGACTGCACATCGGTGAGGTGGGCGACGAACCGCCACACGTCCCGCTGGGTGGCCCGGACGAACGCCTCGACGTCGGCCGCCCGGCCCTCGCGGGCGGCCAGGGCCAGCGCGGTCAGCTGGTCGTCATCCACGGCGGCCTCCCACCCGGCCGGATCGGGCCGCCGGGCGGTGCGGGACGATGGTCGCATGAGATGCGCCCATTTCCGTACCGCTCTGTCCACCCGTCTCGACGGTGAGCCGGCCGGTGTGCCGGACCGGCGGCTGGACAAGCACGTCGCGCGGTGCGCGGCCTGCCGGGAGTGGCTGGAACAGGCCGAACGCCTGCGGGCGCCGGCCCTGACGGGTCTGCCCGACGGGCCCTCGGCCCAGTGGTCGGCGCAGCTCTTCGCCCGTCTGGGGAAGGACGGCTCCGGTACGTCGGGCGGCTCCGGCAGGGAGGCCGGCCCCGGCGCGACGGTCTGCGTGGGTGCGGTGGGCGTCTCGGCCGGTCGTCCCGGGCAGGGGGACGGCGGGCCGGTGCGGTAGGACGGTGGCGTCGGGCGAGGCCGGTGCGCCGTCGTAGTCAGGCATGGAAGGTCCTGAGGTCAAGGTCTGGGCGCGGTGCCGTTGCGGACGGCACCGGCGGCGTCGGTGGGCGGGCGCGGGGAGCCGCGTCCCGGAGGAGACGGCGGGCGCGGGCCCGGGCCCCGGCGCGCGGCCGTCAGGGGACGGCGCGGCGCAGGGCGACCTGCCCGCGGCGGCGGAGACCATCGGCGGAGTCCGGGCGGCGGGCGCGTCAGAGGGCGGACGCGAACGCCGGCGGGCCGCGCCGGACGAGGGCATGGGAGAGCAGCACCAGCCGGGGGAGCCGGGCCCGCTGCTCGGCCGGTCTCGGCGAGGCCGGGGGCTCGTACCCCTGCGGGCGGGCGAACAGCGCCAGCAGCGGGACCAGCAGCACACCGGCCACCACGGCGCCGAGCGCGCCCAGCAGTTCGAACATTCTGGCCAGCGCCGTCTCGCCGCGCCAGAGCAGCAGGGCGCAGGCGAACGCGGCCAGCACATGGGCGGCGATCATCCCGGCCGACATGCCGTGCGCCGACATGTCGTGGCCAGGCATCCCGCCCATTCCCGGCAGATGGGACGAGGACACCCCTGAGGCCATTTCCGAGGAGACCCCCGACGAGGACATCCCCGACGAGGACATCTCCGGCATGCCCGCGGACATCCTCGATGCCTCGACACCCGCCGCGCCGTGCGAACCCAGTCGGTGCAGGCCCGACACGGCGCGCAGCCCCTCGGTCGGCGGGATGTCGGGATCGATCCCGGCCATCCTGGCCAGATCGGTGGGCGAGAGCCCGGCGGGCGCCCGCTCCGGATTGCAGAGCAGCAGCGCCGTCCAGTCCGTCGTGGTGAGCCGGCCCAGACCGGTGCCGCCGGCGGTGAGTGCCCCGGCCTGTTCGAACACCAGGTGCAGCGCGCTCTGCGCGGCGACCATCCAGACGCTGATCAGGCCGAGCCCGCGTCGCCGCCCGGCGAGCAGCCAGGTGAATCCGAGGGTGAGGCCGAACGCGCCCACCAGCACCGGCGGGGAGACCCCCGCGCCGGCCATGGCGACGTGCGCCGTGGCGGCCAGCGCCACGCACAGCGCGGCGAAGACCACGGCGCGCAGCGAGCGGATCCGGTCGGTCATCACGATGACACTCATCGTCGCACCCGCCCCCACCGCCCCGTACTGCCCCCTCCGGTATTGGCCGGTTCCATGCCGGTGGGAGTATGCCCGGCCCGCCCGGCCGGGCCGGGTCGACGGACCCCCGGAGGTCGCGCGGTAGAGACGGTTCGTACGGTTGACGAGTACTCGATTGTCCGTTCTGGCGCGGGACCGCCGCCCGTGCCCGCCCGTAGCGCTCGGGCACCCCGCGGCGGAGCGCCGTCGGGTCGGCGGCGGCACGGGCCGGTGGGCACGGAGAGGCGGGCGGAACGGTGTACTGGCTGATTCACGACTATCGCGAGGACGATCTCGCGGCGGTGGTCCGTCCGATCGACACCACGGCCGAGCTGTCGGTGTTCTCCCTCGTGGAGTGCATCGGCACGGACATCACCTCGCGCGCCCGCGGTCGAACCCTGCATGCGACCGTCTGAATATCCTTCAATCGTACGGTCGTTGCGGTTTGACACCATTCGGTCGGTGCTCCCTAAATGTGCTCGTCACAGCACGTCAGGTGGGCACCGACCGGACAGGAGGCCCGGCATGGGCACAGTCACCGAACCCGCGGCCCCGGCCGTCGACCTCGCCGACCCCCGCTTCTGGCGGCTGCCCGCCGCCGACCGTGCCGCGGTCTTCGCCGAACTGCGTGCCCTGCCCGCCCCGGTGTACTTCGGCGAGCGCCCCGCCGCCGGCCGCCCGGGCAGCGCCAGGGGCTTCCACGCCCTGGTCCGGCACGCCGACGTGGTCGAGGCCAGCCGCACCCCCGCCGTCTTCCTCAGCGGACCGGGCGTCACCACCCCCGAACCCGCCCGCTGGGTCCGGCTGCTGTTCGGCGACTCCATGGTCAACCTGGACGACCCCCGGCACGCCCAGCTGCGCCGGATCGTCTCCCGGGCGTTCACCCCGCGCCTGATCGCCCGGGTCGAGGACGACATCCGCCGGGTGGCCGCCCAACTGGTCGACGGGGTGGTGCGGCGGCGGCCCGAGGACTTCGTCACCTCGGTCGCCGCCGAACTCCCCTTCCAGGTGATCTGCAACATGATGGGCATCCCCGAGGAGCCCCGCCGCGCCATCCTCGACCAGGTCAACCACGCCTCCGAACACACCGGCGTGGCCCGTCCGCTGCGCAGCCGCATCCGCGTCCCCGGGCGCGGGCTGCGGGCCCTCGCCAGGATGCAGGGCATGGTCGCCGAGCTCGGCCGCGAGCGCCGCCGCCGGCCCACCGACGACCTGATCTCCGCCCTCGTCACCGCCGACGTGGACGGCCGCCGGCTGAGCGGGCGGGAACTCGGCGCCTTCTTCTCCCTGCTGCTGGTCGCCGGCGTCGAGACCACCCGCAACGCGCTCGCCCACGGCCTGCACCTGCTGACCGTCCACCCCGGGCAGCGCGCCCTGCTGCTCGGCGACCTCGACCGCCACCTCGGCGGCGCGGTGGACGAGATCGTCCGCCACTCCACCCCGATCATCCAGTTCCGCCGGACCCTGGCCGCCGACCACGAACTCGGCGGCCCCGGCGGCACCCTGCTGCGCGAGGGCGAGAAGGTGGTGCTCTTCTTCGGTTCCGCCAACCGCGACGAGGCCGTCTTCCCCGACCCGGACGCCTTCGACCTCACCCGCACCCCCAACCCCCACCTCGGCTTCGGCGGCGGCGGCCCGCACTACTGCCTGGGCGCGCACCTCGCGCGGCAGGAGATGAAGGTGCTCTTCCGTGAACTGTTCACCCGGCTCCCCGAGGTGCGCTCGGTCGGTGAGCCGGAGCTGGTCCCGTCCAGCTTCGACCACCGGGTCCGGTCACTGGGGTTCACCTTCTAGGGGGGCCGGGGCTTCCAGGGGGGCCGGGGCGTCCTACCCGCCGGTCGGGATGCCCCGGTCGGCCTTCACCCGCTTCATCGTCAGATGCGAGTTGACCTGCGCGATCCCCGGCAGCCCGGAGAGCACATCGGTGATGAACCGCTCGTACGCGGCGATGTCCGCCACCGCGATCCGCAGCAGATAGTCCGGCTCGCCGAACAGCCGGTGTGCCTCCACCACCTCCGGCAGCTCCGCGACCCGGCGCTCGAACTCCGCCACCGTCTCCCGGTCCTCGTGCCGCATCGTGATCGTCACGAACGGCTGGAAGCCCCGCCCCACCGCCGCCCCGTCCAGCAGCGCCCGGTAGCCGAGGATCGCGCCGTCCTGCTCCAACTGCCGTACCCGGCGCAGGCACGGCGAGGGGGTGAGGTCCACCCGGGCGGCCAGCTCCGCGTTGGTCAGCCGACCCTCCTGCTGGAGCTCGTGGAGGATTCTGCGGTCGATTCGGTCCATGGCGCAACATTCTGCCAAAACCGGGCCCGGAAGGGCATGAAGTGGCCATCGGATGCCAGCCTCATCCGGCTACTGTCAGTGACCGGAAACCGCCCGAACGAGCACGACAGGTCACCGCCCATGGACACCCACGCCCTCCTCCTCTTCCTGGGGGTCGACCTGCTGCTGGTCTGCACCCCCGGCCCGGACTGGCTCTACATAGCCGCCCGCGGTCTCGGCCAGGGCCGCCGCGCCGCCCTCACCGCCGTCGGCGGCGTCTGCGCCGGCTACGCCGTCCACACCCTGCTCTCCAGCGCCGGACTCGCCGCCGCCCTGCGCGCCGTCCCCGCCGCCCTGCCCGTGCTGCGCCTCACCGGCGCCGCCTACCTGCTGGTGCTGGCCGTCACCATGCTGCTCGCCCTCCGCCGGGGCGGTGCCGCGACCGCCCTCGCCGCGCCCCGGCCGCAGCCCACCGCCACCGTGCTGCGCCAGAGCATGCTCACCGCCCTGCTCAATCCCAAGGGCCTGCTGCTCTACCTCTCCCTGGTGCCGCAGTTCGTCGACCCGGCCGCCGCCCTGCCGCTCGGCGGGCAGGTCCTCGTCCTCGGCTCGCTCAACGTGCTGGCCTGCGCCCTGGTCTACGGCCTGGTGGCGCATGCCAGCGGGCGGCTGGGCGGCAGGTTCGGCGGCACTCCGCGGGCGGCCCGTCGGCTGACCGCCGTCTCGGCGGTGCTGCTGATGCTGGTGGCGGGCGTCACGGCGAGCGCCTGAGATCCGGAGCAGAATGCGGGCATGACCGAGCGTTCGTTCCGCCCGCTGCCCGCTGAGCCCGCTGAGCCCGCCGAACCTGCTGAGCCCGGTGGGTCCGGTGGGGCCGGTGGGTCCGGCGGCGACCGGCCCACCGCGGACGCCTGGGCCGCCGTCGGCGGGCCCGCCGGGCTGCTGGACCGGGTCTCGTTCCGCGGCCCCGATGCCGTCCTGGCCTCCGGACTGCCCGTCCGGCAGCTCGCCCGGGCGACCGTCGCCGCCTGCTCGCTCGCCGCCGCCGAACTCGCCGCCCACCGCGACGGCGGCCCCGTTCCCGCCGTCCGGGTGGACCAGGGCGCCGTCGCCACCGCCTTCGTCAGCGAGCGTCACCTCCGGATCGACGGCCGCGCCCCGGTCGGCTTCGCCCCGTTCTCCGGGTTCTGGCAGGCCGCCGACGGCTGGGTCCGCACCCACGCCAACTACCCCCACCACAGGGTCCGGCTGCTCGCCGCCCTCGGCCTGCCCCCGGACACCGCGCCCGAACAGTTCGCCGAGACGCTGCGCGCGCAGTCCGCCGTCCGGATCCAGGAGCGCGCGTACGAGGCGGGGGCGCTCGCCGTCGCCGTCGCACCCCCGGGCGAGTCCACCCACCCCCTGATCGAGTCCCGGACCGTCGACGCCGCCCCCGCCCGCCCGCTGCCCGCCGCCCCGCTGCCCGCCGCCGGCCTCCAAGTCCTCGACCTCACCCGGGTGACCGCCGGCCCCGTCGCCACCCGCACCCTCGCCCTGCTCGGCGCGGACGTGCTGCGGATCGACTCCCCGCACCTGCCCGAGGACGAGGACGCCCACGCCGACACCGGCTTCGGCAAGCGCTCCACCCGCCTCGACCTCACCGACCCCGCCGACCGCGCCGCCTTCGAGGACCTGCTGGCCACGGCCGACGTCGTGGTCAGCGGCTACCGCCCCGGGGCCCTCGACCGCCACGGTCTGGCCCCCGACGCCCTGCTCGAACGCCGACCAGGGCTGATCGTCGCCCAGCTCTGCGCCTGGGGCTGGACCGGCCCGTGGGCCGACCGCCGCGGCTTCGACAGCCTGGTCCAGGCCGGGACCGGCATCGCCGCCCTGACGGCCGCCGCCGACGGCCGCCCTGGCGTCCTCCCCGCCCAGGCCCTCGACCACGGCACCGGCTACCTGATCGCCGCCGCCGTCCTGCGCGCCCTCACCGACCAGCGCACCGGCCGGCCCGGCGGCCGTCACCTGCGGTTCTCGCTGGCCGGCACCGCGTCCTGGCTGGTCCGCGGCATCCGGCCCGAGGAGGGGACGGCCGGGGGCCCGTACGGTCCCGCCCCCTGGCTCGCCGAGACCGGCTCCCCGTACGGGCGGCTGCGCCACGCCCTCCCGCCGATCGCCTACGAGGGCGGCCCCACCGACTGGGCCCGGCCGCCGGGGCGCTGGGGGACGGACGCGGCTGTCTGGCGCTGACGGGCCGCCGGATCCCGGTGCCGGCATCGGGGCCATGACCGCTCACGCGACCGACTGCACCTGGCCCGGCGAGCGGTGCCCGGTCCTGACCGAGATGTACTGCCTGACCGTGGCCGAGGGGCTCGCCGCGGCGGAACTCCTCCGCCGCTCCAGGGCGCTCCCGGTGAGCCGGGCTCGCCGGGTCCGGCTCACCGGCTCCGGTTCGGTGGCGGGCTCAGACGCCGGCCGGGATCTGCTTCGCCCGGCTGCGGACCTGGAAGGCCGTCACGATCTCGATCAGACCGAGGATCACCAGCCAGCACCCGGCGAGGACGGTCAGGGCGGCGATCGAACCGACCGGCCAGATCATCAGCAGCACGCCGGCCAGCGTGTTGGCGACGCCCGCGAAGGCCTGCCAGCCGCGCGCGGGCATGTCCGGGTCGGAGGCCGCGGCGGCGAGCTGGGTGATACCGCGGAACAGCCAGCCGATGCCGATCCAGATCGCCAGCAGCAGCAGCGACTGCACGGCGCTGCGGAAGCAGAGCAGCCCCAGCAGCACGCAGATCGCGCCGCTGATGAAGGCCAGGACGCGCATCGCGGTGGTGGCGTGCGTGCCGAAGGCGGCGACCAGCTGCACGATGCCGATGATCAGCAGGTAGAGGCCGAACAGCACGCCCACCACCAGCAGGGTCTGCTTCGGCCAGACGAAGACGATGATCCCGAGGGCGAGGGAGGCGAGTCCGGCGAGCAGCAGGACCTGCCAGGCGGCCTTGGCGAGCGTTCCGAGCGGTCCGGCGACCGGGGAACCGTCGGGGGTGATGAGTGGGGAGACCACGGTGGCGTACTCCTGATGGCTGGATGGCTGGATGGCTGGATGGCTGGATGGCGGGGGATCGGGGGAGCGGGGTGAGCGGTTGCGGGGGGAAGCGACGGGGCAGGGGACGTCTTTCATGATCGCCACGGGTGCGGGGTTCCGCCCGTCGGATACGCCCGTTCGGGGGACGGCGGGGTCTGTCGAACGGCAGCGGAACTGATTGCTCCTCAGTCACCCGAATGACATCTGCCGCTCACCCGGCGTCGATACCGTCCTGCGGTATGACTTCTGAAGGGTGGGGGACCCCTCCGGTCGAGCCGATCAGCCAGCACTACATCGTCTGCGGGGGCAACGCGCTGGCCCACCGGCTGGTCCTGGAACTCGTCGAGCACTACGAGGTTCCGGTGGTGGTGCTGCTCCCGGACCGCACCCGCGACCATGCGCCGTGGATCGAGCAACTGCCCGGAGTGGCCGCCGTGGTCGAGTGCGCGGGCATCACCGAGGAGGCGCTGCGGGCCGTCCGGGTCGAGACCGCGCGCGGCCTCGCGCTGGTCGACGGCCACGACGAGGAGAACATCCATGCCGCGCTCGGCGCCCAGGGCTGCAACCCGGACATCCGCATCGTGCTCCGGATGTTCAACCAGCGCCTCGGCGAGAACATCCAGCACCTGCTGAAGAACGGCGCCGCGCTCTCCGGCTCCGCCACCGCCGCGCCCGCCTTCGCCGCCGCCGCGCTCTCACGCCCCAACTCCGTCCAGGTCGGCGACCGCTTCCTGCACATCGCCTACGACGGCGACATCGACTCCGGCCGGATCTGCGTGGTCGCCGACCAGATCGACCGACAGGACCTCAGTCGGATCCGCCTGCTGCCCGACCAGGACGGGGACTCGGCCGCGTTCGTCCGGCTGGCCAGGGAGTTCGGCGACGACGGGCCGATCCGTCCCAGTGGTGTCCGGAGACCGCCACCGGCTGCGGAGACCGGGGTGGAGGAGGGCGGGCCCGGGGAGCCGGAGGCGGCGGTCGGTGGGGTGGCGGCCGGCGGGGTGGCGGCTCTGCAGGCGCTGCCCAGCGAGCCGCCGGTCCTGATCGGCTGGTGGCGCCGGCTGCGCTGGCGGCTGCTCGACACGCTGCGCTTCTTCACCAGTGCCCGGCTGCGGCTGGTCCTGATCACGGCACTGGCCGCCGTGCTGCTCGCCTTCGGCCTGCTCTGGTACCTCAACCGGGACTTCGGCTGGTCGCTCTACGTCTCGCTGCTCGACCTGGCCGGTGCCGCCCAGCCCGACCAGCCCGCCGAAGCGACCGCCGGGACCGGCACGGGCGGCGCCTGGCAGCGGGTCGCCCAAGTGGTGATCACCTTCTGCGGCATCACCTTCGCCCCGGTCGCCACCGCCATCATGGTCGAGGTGCTCGGCTCCGGCCGGCGCGGCCAGCCCCGCAACCCCGGCGCCGGTACCCGGGACCACGTCATCGTGTTCGGCCTGGGCAATGTCGGCACCCGGGTCGCCGCCCAACTGCACGGGCTGGGCGTGCCGGTGGTCTGCGTCGAACGCGACCCGCAGGCGCGCGGCATCGCCGCCGTCCGGGCGCTCGGCATCCCGGTGGTGGTCGGCGACGGCCCACTGGAGGAGCAGCTGCGCCGGGCCCGGCTGAAGCACAGCCGGGCCCTGGTCGCGGTCAGCGGCGACGACGCCACCAACCTGGAGGCGGCTCTGGAGGCGCGTCACGGCAAGCCCGGAATCCGGGTGGTGGTACGGCTGTTCAATGACGACTTCGCCCGGCACGTGTACGCCACGCTGGACAACGCGGCGTCCCGGTCGGTCTCCTACCTCGCCGCACCCGCCTTCGCCGCCGCCCTGATGGGGCGCGAAGTGCTCGGCACGCTCTCGGTGTTCCGGCATGTGCTGCTGATCGCCGAACTGCGGGCGGAGGAGGGCGGCGGCCTGGTCGGGATGAACCGGCACGACCTGGAGGACCCGGGCGGTGTCCGGGTGATCGCCGTCCGCCCGGCCGACAGCCCCGGGGCCTGCCGGTGGAACTACGCCGACCGCACCCGGGGGCTGGTGCCCGGCGACCGGATCGTGGTCGCCGCCACCCGGAGCGGGCTCGCCCGAATCAACACGGCGCTGGTGGGGGAGGGCTGACGGGTGGGCGGGTCCGGCGGTAGCCGGTCCGGCGGCCAGCTGACGGGTGACAGGTTTCGGATAACAGATAACAGATGTTGAAATCTGTTATCTGTTATCCGTCATTCGTCGGCCGTCACCTGAAACCCGTCAGCGGTGGGTGAAGGACGGCGGCCGCTTCTCGGCGAAGGCGGCCATGCCCTCCTTCTGGTCGGCGGTGGCGAACGTGGCGTGGAACAGCCGCCGTTCGAACCGGACGCCCTCGGCGAGGGTGGTCTCGAAGGCGCGGTTGACGCTCTCCTTCATCATGATGCTGGCGGGGGTGGACATCGCCGCCACGGTCTCGGCGGTGGCCAGCGCCTCGGCCAGCAGCTGGTCGGCCGGGACGATCCGGGAGACCAGACCGGCCCGCTCGGCCTCCTCGGCGCCCATCATCCGGCCGGTCAGGCAGAGTTCCATCGCCTTGGCCTTGCCGATCGCCCGGGTCAGCCGCTGCGAACCGCCGATGCCCGGGATGACGCCGAGCTTGATCTCCGGCTGCCCGAACTTCGCGGTGTCCGCCGCCAGCAGGATGTCGCAGAGCATCGCCAGCTCGCAGCCGCCGCCCAGCGCGAACCCGGCCACCGCGGCGACCACCGGCTTGCGCAGCTCGCCGAGGCGGTCCCACGGACCCAGCCAGTCGTCCAGGTAGACGCCGGGGAAGGTGTTCCCCTGCATCTCCTTGATGTCGGCGCCGGCCGCGAAGGCCTTCTCCGAGCCGGTGATCACCAGACAGCCGATCTCCGGGTCCCGGTCGAAGGCGGTGGCGGCCGTGACGACCTCGTTCATCAGCTGGGTGTTCAGCGCGTTGAGCGCCTTCGGCCGGTTGAGCGTGATCAGCCCGACCCGTCCCTTGCGCTCGACGAGGATCGTCTCGTAGGTCTCGGTCATCGCCATTGACTCCCATGTCGCTGCTCGGCACCACGCGGGTGCGCCCTGACCACCCAACGATCTACGACACGGGTCGCCTCGCGCCAGTCTTGCCATGCGAGACGGTCGTCACGGGTGCCGGGATCCGGCCGCAGCCCGCGCGGCCGGTCAGAACCGGACGTCGTACCGCCCGGCGGCCTGCTGGACGGCCTCCGGTTTGACCTCGCCCCGGCGGGCCAGCGCGGCGAGCGCGGCCACGGTGACCGACTCGGCGTCCACGCCGAAGTGGCGGCGGGCGGCGGCGCGGCTGTCGGAGAGGCCGAAGCCGTCGGTGCCGAGCGAGGTCCAGTCCTGCTCCACCCAGGGGCGGATCTGGTCCGGCACCGCACGCATCCAGTCGCTGACGGCCAGCACCGGTCCGGGCGCGCCCGCCAGGACCCGGGTCAGGTACGGGACGCGGGCGGTGCCGCCCGTCCCGGCGGCGGCCCCGGCCAGGTTGGCGGCGTCGCAGGCGAGCGCCTCGCGGCGCAGCTCCGTCCAGGACGGCGCCGACCAGACGTCCGCCGCCACCCCCCACTCCTCGCCGAGCAGGCGCTGCGCGGCGAGCGCCCAGTGCACGGCGGTGCCGGAGGCGAGCAGCTGGATCCGGGGCGCGTCCGGCCCCGGGCGGTCGGCCTCGCGGAAGCGGTAGAGGCCACGCAGGATGCCCTCGGTGACGCCCTCGCCCGTGGGTATCGGCGGCTGCGGCCGGGTCTCGTTGTAGACGGTGACGTAGTAGAAGACGTCCTCGCCGTCCGGCCCGTACATCCGGCGCAGGCCCTCGCGCACGATCACCGCGATCTCGTAGGCGAACGCAGGGTCGTAGGAGAGCGCGGCCGGGTTGGTGGAGGCGATCAACTGCGAGTGCCCGTCGGCGTGTTGCAGCCCTTCGCCGGTCATGGTGGTGCGCCCGGCGGTGGCGCCGACCAGGAAGCCCCGGCCCAACTGGTCGGCCAGCGCCCACATCTGGTCGGCGGTGCGCTGCCAGCCGAACATCGAGTAGAAGATGTAGAACGGGATCACCGCCTCGCCGTGGGTGGCGTACGCGGTGGCGGCGGCCGTCAGCGAGGCCATCGAACCGGCCTCGGTGATGCCCTCGTTGAGGATCTGGCCGGTCGCCGACTCCTTGTAGTGCAGCAGTTGGTCGCGGTCCACCGGGTCGTACGTCTGGCCCAGTGGCGAGTAGATGCCGGCGGTGGGGAAGAGCGACTCCATGCCGAAGGTCCGGGCCTCGTCGGGGACGATCGGCACCCAGCGGTGGCCGGTCGCACCGTCCCGCATCAGCTCCTTGACCAGGCGGACGAAGGCCATGGTGGTGGCGATCTCCTGGCTGCCCGAGCCCTTGCGCAGCGCCTCGAACGGCCGGTCGGGCAGCTCGGGCAGCGGGGTGAAGCGCACCCGGCGGGCGGGCGCCGGCCCGCCGAGCGCGGCACGGCGCTCGCGGAGGTAACGGGCCTCGGGGGAGTCCGGTCCCGGGTGTGCGTACGGGACCAGACCCTCGCCCAGCACGCTGTCGGGGATGGGGAGTTCGAGCAGATCGCGCATGGCGCGGAACTCGCTGCCGGAGAGCTTCTTCATCTGGTGGTTGGCGTTGCGGGCCTCGAATCCCGGGCCGAGCGTCCAGCCCTTGACGGTCTGGACCAGCACGACGGTCGGTGCGCCCCGGTGTTCCAGCGCGGCCCGGTACGCCGCGTACACCTTGCGCGGCTCGTGGCCGGCCCGGGAGGTGGCGACGGTCTCCAGCAGGCGCGCGTCGTCCAGGGTGTCGGCGAGAGCGCGCAGCGCGGGGTCGCCCGGCCCGGTGAAGAGGTGGTCGCGCAGATAGCCGGCGTCCGAGGCGGCGTAGGTCTGGAACTGTCCGTCCGGCACCTCGCGCAGCCGGCGGACGAGCGCGCCGGTGGTGTCTCGTGCCAGCAGATCGTCCCAGGCCTCGCCCCAGAGCGATTTGACGACGTGCCAGCCGGCGGCCCGGAACTGCCGCTCCAGCTCCTGCACGATCTTGCCGTTGCCGCGTACCGGGCCGTCCAGCCGCTGGAGGTTGCAGTTGATCACGAAGGTGAGGTTGTCCAGCCCCTCGCGGGAGGCCAGCGCCAGGGCGGCGGTGGCCTCGGGCTCGTCCATCTCGCCGTCCCCGAGGAACGCCCAGACGTGCGATCGGGAGGTGTCCTTGATGCCGCGCGCGGTCAGGTACCGGTTGAACCGGGCCTGGTGGATCGCGGACAGCGGGCCGAGGCCCATCGAGACGGTCGGGAACTCCCAGAACCACGGCAGCCGGCGCGGGTGCGGATACGACGGCAGGCCGCCTCCGCCGGCCTCCTGCCGGAAGCGGTCCAACTGGGCCTCGCCGATGCGTCCTTCGAGAAACGCCCGGGCGTAGATCCCCGGCGAGGCGTGGCCCTGGAGGTAGAGCTGGTCGCCGGAGCCGTCGGTCTCCTTGCCGCGGAAGAAGTGCTGGAAGCCGACCTCGTAGAGCCAGGCGGCGGAGGCGTAGGTGGCCATGTGTCCACCCAGGCCGCCGCGCTGGTTGCCCCTGGTCACCATGGCGGCGGCGTTCCAGCGGTTCCAGGCGGTGATCCGCCGCTCCATCGCCTCGTCGCCGGGGAAGGCCGGTTCGGCGGCGGTCGGGATGGTGTTGACGTACGGGGTCTCCAGCAGCGGCGGCACGTCGAGGCGCCGTAGTTCGGCGTGCTCGACGAGGCGGCGCAGCAGGTGGGCGGCGCGATGCGGTCCGCCGAAGTCGCTGGCGGCGTCCAGCGAGGCGCGCCACTCCGCGACCTCCTCCGGGTCGTGGTCGGGAAGCTGGTCGAGCTGGGACACGGGTGGTTCCCCTTCGCCGGGTGTGCGTCGTTGCCGGGTATGCGTCTGGCGCCGATTCCATGATGTGGAACGGCATTCCTCTCTACGGAAGGTAGGGAGTGTGGATGGGTGAGTCAACCGTTACTGGGCGGTAATGTGAGCGATGATCGATCATTTCTATACGAACTATTATGTCGGGAGGGACCGCGACGAGGCGGAGCCGGGACGCGTCCGGGACGGAGCCGCCCGAGACGCGGCCTACAGCGCCCCGGCGTACTCCAGCACGTGCTCGGCCAGCAGCCGGCCGACCTCCCGGTCCTGCCGGCGGAAGGCCTCGATCAGCGGCCGGTGGTCCGCCGCGTTCTCGTGCAGTTCCGGCCGGACGCGGTGCAGTGACAGGACCGTCCACACCTCCACGCCCAGCCCCTCCCAGGTGCGCAGCAGCACCTCGTTCCCGGCGGCCGCCACGATCTCCCGGTGGAACGCCACCCCGTGCCGGGCCTGCCCGAGGGGGTCGCCCGCCGAGGCCGCCCGCTCCATCAGCTCCGCGTGCCGCTCCAGTGCGGCGGTGTCCCCGCCCAGCCGCTCCACGGCCAGCTCCGCCGCCAGCCGCTCCAGCACCGCCCGTACCTCGTACACCTCGCGCAGCTCGGCCGGGCTGATCTCGCGGACCCGCACGCCCCGGTTGGGCTCCGAGTCCAGCAGGCCCAGCGCCTGGAGCGCCCGCAGCGCCTCCCGCACCGGGGCCTGGCTGACGTTCAGCTCGGCCGCCAGCCGCCGCTCCACGATCCGGTCGCCCGGCTGCCACCGCCCGCTCATCAGCCCGTCCAGCAGCAGCCCGCGCACCTGCTCGCCGAGCGGCACCCGCGACAGCGGATCGCCGTCGTCCGGCAGCTGCTGGTGGACCGGGTGGCCGGGCGTCATACGGGCTCCTGCGGGGAGGGGTGCGGGCGGCCAGCGTACCGGGGCGGGCCGGCGTACCGGGGCGGTCGGGGCGCCGGGGCGACCGGCTCAGGCCAGGCCCAGCTCGTCGTCCTCGCGCGGGGCGAAGTGGCGGGCGACCTCCGCGTCCGTGACGGCGGACAGGTCCGCCGGGGACCAGTGCGGGTCGCGGTCCTTGTCGACGACCTGGGCGCGGATGCCCTCGACCAGGTCGTGGCCGGCCAGGGCCGCGCAGGAGATCCGGTACTCCTGGTCCAGCACCGCCTCCAGGGACGGCAGCGTACGGGCCCGGCGCAGGGCGGCGAGGGTGACCTTGACGGCCGTCGGCGAGTTGGCGAGCAGCTGCTCGGCGGCCTCCTTGGCCTCCGGGACGCCGGTGCCGAACAGCCGCTCGACGATCTCCTCGACGGTGTCGGCGGCGTAGCAGGCGTCGATCCACTCCCGCTGCGCCGCCAGCGCGGCCGGCGGCGCGGGTTCGGCGTGCGCGGCGACCGCGCCGGTGAGGTCGCGGGGGTCGGTGAGCCCGGCACGCTCGGTGAGCCCGGAACGCTCGGTGAGGCCGGCGAGCTCGGCGAGCAGGGCCGGGACGTGCTCCGAGGGGACGAAGTGGTCCGCGAAGCCGCAGAGCAGTGCGTCGCCGGGGCCCATCGAGGCCGAGGTGAGTCCGAGGTGGGTGCCCAACTCGCCCGGGGCGCTCGCCAGCAGGCGGCTGCCGCCGACGTCCGGCACCAGGCCGATCCGGGTCTCGGGCATCGCCACGGTGGAGCGCTCGGTGACGATCCGCACCGCGCCGTGCGCGGAGAGGCCGACGCCGCCGCCCATGGTGATGCCGTCCATCACCGCGACGTACGGCTTCGGGTAGCGGGCGATCAGCGCGTTGAGCCGGTACTCGTCCCGGAAGAACGCCCGCGAACCGGCCCCGCCCGCCTTGGCGTCGTCGTGGATCGCGCGGATGTCCGCCCCCGCGCAGAGCCCGCGCTCGCCCGCGCCGGTCAGCACCACGGCGCGTACGGTGTCGTCCGCCGCCCAGCCGTCCAGCGCCTCCCGGACGGCGGTGACCATGCCGTGGGTGAGCGAGTTGAGCGCCCTCGGCCGGTCGAGCACGATCCGCCCGGTCCCGCCGTCCCGGTAGACCTGCACCTCTGCGCTCATCGGGCCTGCTCCCGTTCGTCGTTGGTCGTTCGTGGTCGGCCGTCGTTCGTCCGAAGATCCTGCCGCCACCGTACTGGGCGAGGCGAGCGGGGGGGAGCGAAAGGGCGGTACCGGGTTCCGGTACCGCCCTTTCGCTCCCCCCGCTCGCACAGTGGTTGCGCGTGCGGTGTCGGACCAGGCCCTACGGCATGACCCGGCCCGTCACCTCGCCGAAGCCGACGACGCTGCCGTCGGGGCCCGGGGCGGTGGCGGTGATGGCGACCTCGTCGCCGTTCTCCAGGAACGTGCGGGTGGTGCCGTCGGGGAGCTTGAGCGGCTCCTCGCCGTTCCAGGTCAGCTCGATCAGCGCGCCGCGGGTGTCCACCTCGGGGCCGCTGACGGTGCCGGAGGCGAAGAGGTCCCCGGTGCGCAGCGAGGCGCCGTTGGCCGTCATATGGGCGAGCTGCTGGGCGGCCGTCCAGTACATCGAGGCGAACGGCGGGCGGGAGACCGGGTGCCCGTTCAGCCGGATCTCCATCGCGAGGTCCAGGCCCCAGGGTTCGCCGTCCCGGTCGTCCAGGTAGGGGAGCGGGTCGACGTCCCGGGTGGGCGGGGTGACCCGGGCGTGCTCCAGGGCCTCCAGCGGGACGATCCACGGCGAGACCGAGGTCGCGAAGGACTTGCCGAGGAACGGGCCGAGCGGCACGTACTCCCAGCCCTGGATGTCCCGCGCGGACCAGTCGTTGACCAGGCAGACGCCGAACACGTGCTCGCGGAAGCCGTCCAGGGTGACGGGTGTACCGAGGGCGGACGGGGTGCCGACGACGAAGCCGACCTCGGCCTCGATGTCCAGCCGGCGGGTCGGGCCGAACGAGGGCGCCGCGTCGGCGGGCGCCTTGCGCTGCCCGTGCGGACGGACCACCGGAGTGCCGGAGACGACCACCGTGCCGGCCCGGCCGTGGTAACCGATCGGCAGGTGCTTCCAGTTGGGGGTGAGCGGGTCCGAGCCGGGGCGGAAGATCCGGCCCAGGTTGGTGGCGTGGTGCTCGGAGGCGTAGAAGTCGACGTAGTCGGCGACCTCGAACGGCAGGTGCAGCTCCACCTCGGCCAGCGGCAGCAGCAGCGGCGAGAGCGCGTCCCGGTACGACTCGTCGGTGAGCCATTCGGTCAGCTCGGCGCGCACCCGCGTCCAGACCGGGCGCCCGGCGCCCAGCAGCGGGTTGAGCGAGTCGGCGTCCAGCAGGACGGACGGCGCCCCGGCCGCGCGGGCGGCGGCCCCGGCGTCGAGGACGAACTCCCCGACGCGGACACCGATCCGTCGCCGGTCCGGCTGGTCGGCTGCGGTGAAGACGCCGTACGGCAGGTTGTGCACGCCGAACGGCGAGTCCTGTGCGCCGGCGAGCCAGCTGCGGGGGGTGGTCAACGCTCCTCCTGGGGCAGTGGACTGGGCGACAGCAGGCCGAGCCCGGCCAGGTCGTCCAGGGGTTCGGCGATGCTGCAGGTGCCGAACGCGGTGAACGAGTTCCTGATCACCGTAACCTGATGTCCGGTCAACTCGCCGACGGCCTTGGCCAGGGTCGCGCCGGAGCGCTCCGCCAGCACCTCGGCGGCGGCCGCCCGGTCGGTCTCCCGCGCGGCCAGCAGGACGTTCAGGAAGCCGTGGTGCTCGAAGCCGGTGACCGGGTCGGTGTGCCGCACGGCGTGGTGCAGCCCGGCGGTGCACTTGTACGGCAGCCCGCGCCGGGCGCAGCCGGTCAGGAAGCCGGCCAGCTCGTCCTCGTCCGGGAAGGCGCCGGCCACCAGCCCGCCGGTGCGGAACTTCGCCCGGTACGGGCTGTCCACGAGGATGTCCAGGGTCTCGTCCAGGCCGTCGCCGCGCAGGAGTTCGCGCGGCAGCTCGACGGCGGCCGGGACGTCCGGGGGCAGCAGCAGGTCGAGCGCGGCGACGGCCTCGCGGGCGTCGCGGGTGGCCAGTTCGACGCCCGCGACCTCGAAGGGCGCGGCGGCCGCGAGGGCCGGGCCGAGCTCGGCACTGCCCCCCGGCAGTACGAGCCCGACCCGCAGGGCGCCGCCGGATCCGGCGGCCGCCCCGGCCAACTCGCCCAGCCGGCCCGCTCCGCAGAGGAGCGGGCCGACCGCGTCGGCGTACCAGGCGGCACGGTACGCACGATGGGCGGGCACCGCCTCGGCGACCGGCAGGTTCCCCGGCGGGAACACCGCCGCGTCGTCGAAGAGGCCGCGGAACAGCTCGGGGACCGCGCTCATCGCCCGGGCCCCCGGCCCGACCAGGTCCAGGCGTAGTTGCCGTCCTCGCTCGCCCGGCCGCCCTCGCCCAGCTCCAGTGGCCGGAACGTGTCCACCATGACGGCGAGTTCGTCGAAGAACTCCACACCGATGCTGCGCTCGTAGGCGCCCGGCTGTGGGCCGTGGGTGTGGCCGCCGGGGTGCAGCGAGATCGAGCCCTGGCCGATGCCCGAGCCCTTGCGGGCCGCGTAGTCGCCGCCGCAGTAGAACATGACCTCGTCGCTGTCCACATTGGAGTGGTAGTACGGGACGGGGATGGAGAGCGGGTGGTAGTCCACCTTGCGGGGAACGAAGTTGCAGATCACGAACCCGTTGCCCTCGAACACCTGATGGGCCGGCGGCGGCTGGTGGATCCGTCCGGTGATCGGCTCGTAGTCGCGGATGTTGAAGGCGTAGGGATAGAGGCAGCCGTCCCAGCCGACCACGTCGAACGGGTGGTGCGGGACGGTGTACCGGGTGCCCGCGACGCCGTTCGGGCCGCGGTGCTTGACCAGCACGTCGACGTCGCCGGCGGTGTCCGCCAGCAGCGGGCCGGCCGGGCCGCGCAGATCCCGCTCGCAGTACGGCGCGTGCTCCAGCAGCTGCCCGTACTTGGAGAGGTACCGCTTCACCGGGGTGATGTGGCTGTTCGCCTCGATGCAGTACGCGCGCAACGGCTCGTCGCCGGCCGGCACCCAGCGGTGCGTGGTGGCGCGGGGGATGACCACGTAGTCGCCCTGGCCCACCTCCAGCGCGCCGAAGACCGTCTCGACCGTGCCCGAGCCGGACTCCACGTACACGCACTCGTCGCCGAGACCGTTGCGGTACAGCTCGCTGGGGGCCCCGGCGGCGACGTACGAGATCCGCACGTCGCCGTTGCCGAGGACCAGCCGACGGCTGCCGACCACGTCCGCGGACTTCCACTCCTGGTCCGCGAACAGCTCGTGCAGCCTGAGGTGGCGGGGGAGCAGGGGGTGGTTGGGCACCGTGGACTGGTCCGGCAGCTCCCACGGCACGGCGTTCACGACGGCTGAGGGGATGCCCCGGTGGTAGAGCAGCGAGGAGTCCGAGGAGAACCCCTCCTCGCCCATCAACTCCTCGTAGTACAGCCCGCCTTCGGGTGTGCGGTGCTGGGTGTGACGCTTGGGCGGGATGCTGCCCAGCTGCCGGTAGTACGCCATCGTCCTGCTCCTCCTGGGCCGTTCGTCGGTTCCGCTCCGATCAGGGGTGTCGATCAGAGGTTGCCGCGGCGGTCCTGCTCGCGCTCCAGGGATTCGAAGAGCGCCTTGAAGTTGCCCTTCCCGAAGCCGAGCGAGCCATGCCGCTCGATGAACTCGAAGAACACGGTCGGCCGGTCGCCCTGGGGCTTGGTGAAGATCTGCAGCAGGTAGCCGTCCTCGTCCCGGTCGACCAGGATGCCGCGCTTCTTCAGCTCCTCGACCTCGACCCGGACCTTGCCGATCCGGGCACGGAGCTCCGGGTCGTCGTAGTACGAGTCGGGGGTGGAGAGGAACTCCACGCCGTTGGCCCGCAGGATGTCGACGGTGCTGAGGATGTCGTTGGTGGCGAGCGCCAGGTGCTGGCAGCCCGGGCCGCCGTAGAACTCCAGGTACTCGTCGATCTGCGACTTCTTCTTGGCGATGGCCGGCTCGTTGAGCGGGAACTTCACCCGGTGGTTGCCGCTCGCCACGACCTTGGACATCAGCGCCGAGTAGTCGGTGGCGATGTCGTCGCCGACGAACTCGGCCATGTTCACGAAGCCCATGACCCGGTTGTAGAACGCCACCCACTCGTCCATCTTGCCGAGTTCGACGTTGCCGACGGCGTGGTCCAGCGCCTGGAAGAACCGCTTCGGCTGCCCGGCGGGGCGGGTCACCCGGGTCTCGGCGGCCACGTAGCCCGGCAGGTACGGGCCGTGGTAGCGGGAGCGGTCGATCAGGGAGTGCCGGGTCTCGCCGTAGGTGGCGATCGCGGCGCGGCGCACGGTGCCGTGCTCGTCGGAGACGTCGTTCGGCTCCTCCAGCACGGTGGCGCCCTGGGCGCGGGCGTGCGCGATGCACTTGTCGACGTCCGGCACCTCCAGCGCCAGGTCGACGATGCCGTCGCCGTGCCGGCGGTGGTGGTCCAGCAGTGGGCTGTCCGGGGCGACACCGCCCTTGATCACGAACCGGCAGGAGCCGGAGCGCAGCACGAAGGACTTGCGGTCGCGGCGGCCGTTCTCGGGGCCGGAGTAGGCCACCAGCTCCATGCCGAACACGGCCTGGTAGAAGTGGGCCGTCTGGGTCGCGTTGCCCACCACGAAGACGACGGCGTCCTGGGCGATGACCGGGAACGGGTCCGTGGCGGGGTCGTGCTCGACGAGGCCGACGAGGCGGCGCAGCTGCTCGGCGTCGAGACCGGCCTCGCGTTCCTCAGGGGTCAGCTCAAGGGTGTGGGACTGCGGGGTCATCGGTCGTTCCTCCACATCGAGGCCTCGGCTCTGAGGCATCCGCTTGAGGCGGCCGCGCCGCAGGGGTGGCGGTGCGGCTGAGCGGAGAGCTTGCTCCTGTCTGGGGCGTTGGGCAACAGGTCGGGATTTCACTGTTCAATGTGTACAACGTGATCAGAGAATCCAGGGTCCGGCTGCACAAAGTGCACTGCCGTTCGGGGTGGTTTCACGAGGTCTGCATAACCGGGCCGGAGGGGGCGGGACCGTCAGGGGTGGTGGGGTGGGCGGGGTCGGTGGGGCCCGCAGGGTCGCCGGGGGAGGCGAGCGGGTCGGGGAGGCGGCGCAGGAACCAGTCCCGGGCCAGCTCGGCGACCCGGTCCAGGGTGCCCGGCTCCTCGAACAGGTGGCCGGCGTGCGGCACCAGCACCAGTTCACTCTCGCAGCGCAGCCGTGCCCGCGCCTGCCGGTTCAGGTCGATCACCGCGCCGTCCCGGGCGCCGACGATCAGCAGGGTCGGCGCGGTGGTACGGGCGAGGTCCGCGGCTGCGGCGAGATCCGGTCGCCCGCCCCGGGAGACCACGGCCCGCACGCGGTCGCCCAGCCGGGCCGCCGCCCAGAGCGCGGCGGCGGCGCCGGTGCTGGCGCCGAACAGGCCGAGCGGGAGACCGAGGGTCGCCTGCTGCCGGGGGATCCGCAGGGCCACGGCGGTCAGCCGGGCGCCCAGCAGCTCCACGTCGAACACGTTCCGACGGTCCGGCTCCTCGTCCTCGGTGAGCAGGTCGAACAGCAGCGTGGCCAGGCCCGCCCGGTTGAGGAAGGCAGCCACCTGGCGGTTGCGCGGGCTGTGTCGGCCGCTGCCGCTGCCGTGCGCGAACACCACGACGCCGCTCGCGGCGGCCGGCACGGTCAGCCGGCCCGCCAGCTCGACGCCGTCGGCCGCCAGGGTCAGCTCGCGGTCCACCGCGGCGGTGGCGGGCGGGGGCGCGGCCCTGGCCTCGGCGAGGTGGCGCAGCACCTCGGCGTCCTCGGTCTGCGTGAAGTCGCCGTAGAACTCGCCGATCGCGAAGAACGGGGACGGCGTGCCCACGCAGATCAGTTCGTCGGCGGCCCCGGCGAGCCGGTCCGTCCAGTCCTCGGGTGCCACCGGGACGGCCAGGACCACCCGGGCCGCCCCCCTGGCCCGGACGATCAGGCAGGCCGCCCGGGCGGTGGAGCCGGTGGCGATGCCGTCGTCGACCACGACCACGGTGCGCCCGTGCAGGTCGGCGGGCGGCCGGTCGCCCCGGTAGCGGCGGGCCCGGCGCTCCAGCTCGGCGCGCTCCCGCTCCTCGACCCGGGTCAGCTGCGCGGAGGTGACGCCGGCGAGTCGCAGCACCTGTTCGTTGAGCACCCGGACGCCGTCCTCGCCGATCGCGCCCATGCCCAGCTCGGGCTGGGACGGCACACCGAGCTTGCGGATCACGCAGATGTCGAGCGGGGCGCCCAGGGACGCCGCCACCTCGGCGGCCACGGGCACCCCGCCGCGCGGCAGGGCCACCACGACGGTGTCGGGGCCGCGCAGATGGCTCAGGTGGGCGGCCAGCCGGCGGCCCGCGTCGGTGCGGTCGGTGAAGTGGGTACCGGTGACGTGCATGGCGCGGCCTCCGAGTTCCACCGTACGTCGGCGGGCGGGGCACGTGGGTGGTGGAGGGCGCGGGCGGGGAAGGGGTAACAGCGAACGGGACTCGCTCTGCTGATCACCCTCCCCCTGAAGCGGGGCCGCCGCCCGGCCGAGGGCGCCCGGCGACGCCCTCGGGCGAGGGGCGCCATGCCGCCGGACGAGGGCCGGCTGCGACGGGGGTCAGCTGCGCCCGGGCAGGAGTTCGGTGAGCAGGCCGCGGATGCGCCGGTCGATCTCGTCCCGGATCGGCCGGACCGCGTCGACGCCCTGCCCGGCCGGATCGTCCAGCGTCCAGTCGAGGTACCTCTTGCCGGGGAAGACGGGGCAGGTGTCGCCGCAGCCCATGGTGATCACCACGTCGGACGCCTGGACGGCTTCCACGGTCAGTACCTTCGGTGTCTCGGCGGAGATGTCGACGCCGACCTCGGCCATCGCCGCGACCACGGCCGGATTCACGGTGGCGGCCGGGGCGGACCCGGCGGAGCGGACCTCGACGCGGTCGCCCGCGCGGTGGGTGAGGAACGCGGCGGCCATCTGTGAGCGGCCGGCGTTGTGGACGCAGACGAACAGGACGGACGGCCTTGACTCAGACACGGGCGGAACCTTCCGGAGTGACGGCCGTTCCGGCCGTCGTGAGGGCGGGCCGGGGAAAGAAGCGGCGGGTGGCCAGGGCGACCTGGACCAGCCCGATCAGCACGGGTACCTCGATGAGGGGCCCGACGACTCCGGCGAGGGCCTGGCCCGAGGTGGCACCGAAGGTGGCGATGGCGACGGCGATGGCCAGCTCGAAGTTGTTGCCCGCGGCGGTGAACGCGAGCGTCGTGGCCTTCGGACAGCCGAGTCCGACCGCGCGGCCGACGGCCATGGACCCGGCCCACATCACGGCGAAGTACACCAGCAACGGCAGCGCGATCCGGGCGACGTCGAGCGGCTTCGAGGCGATGGCGTCGCCCTGGAGGGCGAAGAGCACGACGATCGTGAACAGCAGCCCGTACAGGGCGAACGGTCCCAGCCGCGGGATCAGCCTGGACTCGTACCAGGCGCGGCCCTTGGCCTGCTCGCCGATCCGGCGGGTGAGGAACCCGGCCAGCAGGGGGATGCCGAGGAAGATCAGGACGCTCCGGGCGATGTCCCAGGTGGAGACGGTCAGCGCGGTCTGTTCCAGGCCGAGCAGGCCCGGGAGCACCGAGAGGTAGAACCAGCCGAGCAGGCTGAACGCGAGCACCTGGAACACGGAGTTCAGGGCGACCAGGACGGCCGCGGCTTCCCGGTGGCCGCAGGCCAGGTCGTTCCAGATGACGACCATGGCGATGCAGCGGGCGAGGCCCACGATGACGAGTCCGGTGCGGTACTCGGGCAGGTCGGGCAGGAAGATCCAGGCGAGCGCGAACATCAGGGCCGGGCCGACGACCCAGTTCAGGACCAGGGACGGGATCAGCAGGCGGCGGTCACGGGTGACGGTGTCCAGGCGGTCGTAGCGGACCTTCGCGAGAACCGGGTACATCATCACCAGCAGGCCGAGCGCGATCGGCAGTGAGACACCGGTGACCGTGACCTTCGCCAGCGCGTCACCCAGGCCGGGGGTGAGGCGCCCGAGGCCCAGGCCGGCCGCCATCGCGACGAGGATCCATACGGCGAGGAAGCGGTCCAGGAAGGACAGCCGTCCGGCGACCCGCCCCGCGGTGGCGGCTTCGGTGCTCATGACGCGGGCCCGGCGGGCTCGGCAGGTTCAGCGGGCTCGGGCAGCGGCTGCCCTGCGGGACGGGTGAGGATTGCGGCGAGGCGGTCGGTCATCTGCGGCAGCAGCCGGTAGTACACCCAGGTCCCGCGCCGCTCGGAGTCGATGAGTCCGGCCTGCTTCAGCAGTTTGAGGTGGTGGGAGATCGTCGGCTGGGACAGGTCGAAGGCCGGGGTGAGGTCGCAGACGCAGACTTCCCCGCCCGCACGGGAGGCGATCATCGACAGCAGCCGCAGACGGACCGGGTCGCCCAGGGCCTTGAACACCTTCGCCAGTCCGTCGGCCTGGTCCTCGTCCAGGGGCGCGGTCAACAGGCCCGGGCAGCATCCGTCGATGTCCTGGCCGAGCACCACGAGCTCTTGTTTCGACATACTTCTATGTTGACGTTTTTCGATCCAGGGCGCAAGGCTGCATCGACAGGCGTCAATTCAGGGTGTTCGGGGGGTGTCATGTCCCGTGTCCGGCTGGCGTTCGACGTCGCCGATGCCGCACCGGCCGCCGGCCCGGTTCGGGCCCCGGTCCGCGCTCGACGGCCGAGCGCGCCGACGAGTCGGGCGGCGGCTTCGCCGCGCTCGGCCATGGCGGCGGCGCCCTCGTCCGAGCGGTACCGCCCAGGACACCGGTCGTGCCCGAAGCGGGCGGTCCGACCACCGGCGGTGTCGGACGGCCGTCCCGGACCCCTTGACGGAACCGGGGCTTGGCCCAATCATCATGGTCGCGTCAACTTCGCGGCCATGTCTCGCACTTCACCGGATCCTGAACCGGATCCCGACCCCGATCCGCTCACCGGACCCGCTCCTCGGATCCGCTCGTCGGATCCCCGACCCGAGACCGACCCGGCCCGGGCCGGTCTCCGCCTGCGAGGCGCCGCGCTTCCGTTCTGCCCCACCAGAATCTGGAGCCTCCATTGACCGAGCGCGCCTCGCGGCGATCCCGCCTGCGCCTGTCCGCCCTGTCGACCGGGGCGGTCGTCACACTCGCCGCCGCCCTCTTCGCCCCCGCCGCCATCGCGACCCCCGCGACCCCCGCGGCTCCCGTGACCCTGGCGGCCCCGGGCCCCGGGGCCGCCACCGCCGCCCCCGACATCCCGGTGGCCAACGTCAAGGCCCACCTCGCCCAGCTGCAGTCGATAGCCAACGCCAACGGCGGCAACCGCGCCCACGGCCGGTCCGGCTACAAGGCCTCGATCGACTACGTCAAGGGCAAGCTGGACGCGGCCGGCTTCACCACCACGCTGCAGACCTTCAGTTACAGCGGATCGACCGGCTACAACCTGGTCGCCGACTGGCCGGGCGGCGACACCTCCCACGTCGTGATGGCCGGTGCCCACCTGGACTCGGTCACCGCCGGTCCGGGCATCAACGACAACGGCTCCGGCTCGGCCGGCATCCTGGAGACCGCGCTGGCCGTCTCCCGGGCCGGGCTCAAGCCCGCCAAGCACCTGCGCTTCGGCTGGTGGGGTGCGGAGGAGTACGGCATGGTCGGCTCCCGGAACTACGTCAACAGCCTTCCCGTCAGTGAACGTTCGAAGATCGACAGCTATCTGAACTTCGACATGATCGGCTCGCCCAACCCGGGCTACTTCACCTACCGCTACGACGCCTCGCTGGACGCGCTGTTCCGCGACTACTTCGCGGGCCTCGGCATCAGCACCGAGCAGGACTTCGAGGGCGACGGCCGCTCCGACCACGCCCCGTTCCAGAACGCGGGCATCCGCGTCGGCGGCCTGTTCAGCGGTGCCGACTACACCAAGACCAGTGCTCAGGCGGCGAAGTGGGGCGGTACGGCGGGTCAGCCGTTCGACCGCTGCTACCACTCCTCCTGCGACACCAGCGCCAACGTCAACGACACCGCGCTGGACCGGATGAGCGACGCCATCGCGTACGCGGTCTGGACGCTCGCGGCCGGCGACACCACAACGCCGCCCACCGGCACCGTCTTCGAGAACACCACCGACGTGCAGATCCCGGACAACGGCCCGGCGGTGACCTCCGCCGTCACCGTGACCGGCCGGACCGGCAACGCGCCGGCCGCCCTCCAGGTCGGTGTCGACATCAAGCACACCTGGCGCGGCGACGTGGTGATCGACCTGGTCGCGCCGAACGGCACCACCTTCCGGCTGAAGAACTCCAGCGGCAGCGACTCCGCGCCGAACGTGCAGACCACCTACACGGTGAACGCCTCGGCGGTGCCCGCCAACGGCACCTGGAAGCTCAAGGTCCAGGACGTGGGCCCGCAGGACACCGGCTACATCGACAGCTGGAAGCTCACCTTCTGAAACCTGAAAGCTGAAACGGGCCTTGACGGAAGGGGGTGCCGGCCGCCGCCGGCACCCCCGCCCGCCCTACGGCCGCATCTCGTAGACGTCGGTCGACTCCCTTCGCACATACGGGAAGCCGGTGACGCGCTTGCCGTACGGCGCCCGGTCGTGGGCGTGCGTGACGACCTCGTGCATCGCGTGCTCGCCGATGCCGATGGGAGCCGCGCAGGGGTTGAACTCGCCGACGTCGACGGTGTTGAGTGCGGTGTCGAAGGCGGCCCGGCCGGTGTGCGGCACGTTCTCGGCGCGCACCGGGTAGTCCTCCAGGCGGAACTCGCTGACATGGGAGCCGGATCGGTCGAGTGGATGTCGGCGCCGTGGCGGCGTTCGGAGAGTCCGAACGTCACCACGTGCTCCTCGGACGGTAGTTGGGCGGCGCGTGTCCGGGCCGGGCGGGGCTCAGACGGAGCGGTCAGGGGTGGAGCGGCCACCGGCGGCGAGACGGTGCAGGGTGGCGAGCACGTCGTCCAGCCAGGCGAGGGTCATCCGCTCGTACTCGATGCCGCCGCGGAGCACCACGTGCTGCAACTGCTGCCGGTCGTCGAGGGCGCCCGGCTCGGGGAAGTCGCGCTGCTCGCCGTGCAGGTAGCGGGCGAGCAGGGCGGCGTGGCCCGCGCGGTGCCGCTCGACCTCGGAGATCAGTGCGGCCGGGTCGTCGAAGGCCGCCGCGCGGATCTTGACCGCGAGTTCGTGCCGGACGGTCTCCGCCTCGACCGGCTCCCGGAGCCAGTCGGCCAGCGCCGTCCGGCCGGGAGCGGCCGCCGAGTACACCTTCTTGTCCGGCCGGCCGTCCTGGGCGACCTCCTCGGCCGAGATCCAGCCGTCCGCCTCCATCCGCCGCAGCACCCGGTAGATCTGCTGGTGGGTGGCGGTCCAGAAGCGGCCGATGGAACGGTCGAAGCGCCGGGCCAGTTCGTAGCCCGAGCCCGGCTGCTCCAGTAGTGAGACGAGGATCGCGTGCTCCAGTGCCATGGCCGGCATCCTGCTGTGCAATTAGTTGCATAGGCAATGGTGGCCGGGCGCGGTGAGACGCAGGTCACCGGCGTGATGCGAGGGTTGTCGATCATTTCGGGCGAGCAGGTGCAAAACGTTAGATAAGCGCCAGAATGGGTACGGGGCAAGCGATTCCATGTTCGGACCTAGGAGGTGGTATCGGTGTCTACCCAGATTCCGATGGGCATGGAGCATCACCCGGACATCGTCGAACTACGGGAACACTACGAGCGGGTCACGTCGACCCCGCGCGCCCAGGGTGTCGAGGCCCTGGCCGTGCTGGCCGGTCTCTTCCTGGCGGCCTCGCCATGGATTGTCGGCTTCACCGCGTTCAACACGCTGACCGTCACCTGCCTGATCGTCGGCCTGGCCTACTGCGTGCTGATGGCCGGGTACGGATCGGCCTACGAGCGGACCCACGCCCGGGCGTGGGCGGCAACGGCGCTCGGCCTCTGGACCATGATCTCCCCCTGGGTGATCTCCGGTTCGGTCGCCCGAGGGAAGAACATCGTCGTCTGCCTGATCGTCGGCGCCGTGATGTTCCTGCTGGGTCTCGCGGCGATCTCGATGGCCACCATGACGGCCAACGGGGCGTCGATGCGGCGTGGCCGGGCCGGCCGGGCCAAGAGCTGAGGCCGGCGAGCGAGTGAAGGGCTGACATCCCCGAACAGCTCGGAGCCCGGGGCGCGGAGCGGCGAGGCCGCCCTCCGCGCCCCGGTGCGCGTCCCGAAGCCGCCTCCTGGGGCCGCCTCCTACGGCCGGGTCATCCGCAGCACGTCCAGCGCCTCGTCCAGCTGCTCCAGGGTGAGCCTGCCCTGCTCGATGTAGCCGCGCTCCAGCACCACCTGACGGATCGTCCTGCGTTCGGCGAGCGCCTGCTTGGCGACCTCCGCCGCCTCCTCGTAGCCGATGTACCGGTTCAGCGGGGTGACCACCGAGGGTGAGGACTCGGCGTACTCGCGGGCCCGTTCGGTGTTGGCGGTGATGCCGTCCACCGTCCGGTCGGCCAGCAGCCGGGCGCTGTTGGCCAGCAGCCGGACCGACTCCAGCACATTGCGGGCGATCACCGGGAGCATCACGTTGAGTTCGAAGTTCCCGCTCGCACCGGCCACCGTGACGGTGGTGTCATTGCCGATCACCTGCGCCGCGACCATCAGCACCACCTCGGGCAGCACCGGGTTCACCTTGCCGGGCATGATCGACGAACCGGGCTGGAGGTCCGGCAGGTTGATCTCGCCGAGGCCGGTGCGCGGTCCGGAGCCCATCCACCGCAGATCGTTCGCGATCTTCGTGAACCCGACCGCGACGGTGCGGAGTTGGCCGCTCAGCTCGACCAGGCCGTCCCGCGCGCCCTGCGCCTCGAAGTGGTCGCGGGCCTCGGTCAGCGGCAGACCGGTGGCGCGGGCCACCTCCTCGATCACGGCTGCGGCGAACCCGGGCGGGGTGTTGATCCCGGTGCCCACCGCCGTGCCGCCGAGCGGCAGTTCGGCGACCCGGGGGAGGGTCGCCAGCAGCCGCTCGCGCCCGTGCCGGACCTGCGCCGCGTACCCGCCGAACTCCTGGCCGAGGGTGACGGGCGTGGCGTCCATCAGGTGCGTCCGGCCGGCCTTGACCACCCGGGCGAACTCCGCCGCCTTGCGCTCCAGCGCCTCCGCGAGGTGCTCCAGCGCCGGCACCAGGTCGTGCGTGACGGCGGCGGTGGCCGCGATGTGGATCGACGACGGGAACACGTCGTTGGAGGACTGGCTCGCGTTGACCTGGTCGTTCGGGTGGACGGGGCGGCCCAGGCGCTCGCCGGCCAGGGTGGCGATCACCTCGTTGGCGTTCATGTTGGACGACGTCCCCGAGCCGGTCTGGAACACGTCGACCGGGAACTCGGCGTCCCAGCGGCCCTGGGCGACCTCCTCGGCGGCGGCCGCGACCGCCTCCGCCGTCTCCTCGTCCAGCACCCCGAGCCGGGCGTTGACCCGGGCCGCGGCGGCCTTGATCCGGGCCAGCGCCGCGATGTGCGCCCGCTCCAGACGCTGGCCCGACACCGGGAAGTTCTCCACCGCCCGCTGTGTCTGCGCCTGCCACTTGGCGGCGGCCGGTACCCGTACCTCGCCCATCGAGTCGTGCTCGGTCCGGTACTCCTGCTCGTCACCCATCACGCGCTGCACCTCCTGATCGGCCACTGAACGGCTTCCGATCACGACAGCCGCGCGCGGGCCCCGGGTATTTCCGGCCGTCCGCCCCGGACGCCCGCCCCCGCGTTCCGCCCCTGGGCCGGGCCTACCGCAGCCCGGTACGGACGATCTCGCCCGGCTCGGCACCCGCCTGGACGACCAGCGCGCCGCCCGGGGCCCAGACACCCGAACCGCCGGAGGTCCGCGGGTACGTGCCGCTGGCCCCCGCCGTGGTGGCCAGCACGCCCCACACCCCGTGGGCGGCGGCCCGGTCGCGCAGCTGGCTCTCCCGGCGCGCCACCGCCTCGGGCGCGTCGCCGTACAGCGTGGAGGCCACATAGGCGTCGATGCCCAGCGCGGCGGTCCGCTCGGCGTGCGGGGGTTCCGCGGCGTCGGCGCAGATCGCCAGCCCGAGCCGCCAGCCGTCCAGCTCCAGGACGACGGGCTTCCCGCCGCAGGAGAACCGGTCGGCCTCGGACCCGTGGAGGTACATCTTCCGGTAGACGACGGCGGCGCCCGCGCCGGTGACGGCCAGGGTGCCGATGTACTCGCGGCCGTCGGCATCGGCCACGGGCGCGCCGACCAGTGCGGTGGCACCGGTCCCGGCGCAGGCCGCGACCAGCGGCGCCAGCCGGGCGTCGTCCGGGCCGACGGCGGGCGCGGCCAGGTCGTAGCCGGTCAGCGACAGCTCCGGGAAGACCACCAGCCGTGTCCCGGCCTCCCGTACGGCGGCGGCGTGCCGTTCGGCGTTCACGGCCACGGTGTCCGGCCGGGCGGCCTCGGCGGCGGCGGGCTGGACGACGGCGACGGTCAGGGGAGCGGGCACGACGGGGCCTCCGGAGCGATCGGGCAGGGCGGGCGATCAAGGCCAACCTAGGCGGCGCCCTCAGCCACGGACAACCCCGGTGGACGGCGTTGCCGGACCGCCCTACTCCGCGGCCCGCGTCCGCCGCCGCCCCCAAATGTGCACCCGATCGGGTGATGGTGGCAGCCGTTCCGGTCATACCGGCGAACACCGATTCGTACGCTCCTGCGAAGACCGGCGTACGCCGGCACGCCCGGGGCCGGGCGATCACCAAGCAGGGGGCGGACACGATGACCACAGCACGACGGCCGGAGCACCAGGTCGGTCAGCACCAGGCCGCACAACACCGGACCGAGCGGGACCGGACCGACCAGGACCACCGGGCGGGCCTGAGCCGGCGGCAGCTTCTCGGCGCCTCCGCGGCGCTCGGCGGAGCGGCGTGGCTGCTGCGCGGCACCGTCGGACCGGACGATGCCGAGGCGAGCACGCCTGTCCCACCCGGTCTGCCCGCCGGCACCGAGCTCTACCAGCGGGTCTACCAGAACTGGTCCGGCGAGATCCGAACCGACCAGCTCTGGACCTGCGCCCCGCGCACCCCCGAGGAGGTCCCCGCCCTCGCCGACTGGGCGCACGCCAACGGCTGGCGGCTGCGGGCCCAGGGCCGCCGGCACGGCTGGTCCCCGCTCACCGTGGCCGCCGGCACCCCCGAGGCCGCCCGCGTCCTGCTGCTGGACACCGGCCGCCACCTCACGGCGATCGCCGCCGACTCCCCGGGCACCGTCCGGGTCCAGACCGGCGCCACCATGGAGGACCTGCTCGCCCACCTGGCCACCCGCGGCCTCGGCCTCACCGCCGTGCCCGCCCCCGGCGAGCTGACCGTCGGGGGCGTTCTCGCCGTCGGCGGCCACGGCACCGCCGTCCCCGCGGCCGGCGAGACCCGCCCCGACGGCCACGGCTACGGCTCGCTCAGCAACCAGGTCACCCGGCTCACCGCCGTCGTCCACGACCCGGCCACCGGCCGCTACACCCTGCGCACCTTCGACCGGGCCGAGGCCGACAGCGCCGCCTTCCTGGTCCACCTCGGCCGGGCCTTCGTCACCGAGGTCGTGCTCCGCGCCGGCGCCGACCGGCCGCTGCGCTGCGTCAGCCGGCTGGACATCCCGGCGAGCGAACTCTTCGCCCGCCCGGGCGCCGCCGGCCGCCCCCGTACCTTCGCCGACTTCGTCGAGCGGGACGGGCGTGCCGAGGCGATCTGGTTCGCCTACACCGACTACCCCTGGCTGAAGACCTGGAGCGTCACCCCGAACCGCCCGTTCGCCGCGCGCACCGTCGCCGAGCCCTACAACTACCCCTTCTCGGACAGCATTCCGGAGCCGGTCGCCCGGCTGGCCGGCGAACTCGTCGCCGGTACCTGGGGATCGGCCCCGCTCTTCGGTCAACTCCAGTACCTCATCGCCAAGGTGGCCCTCACCGGCGACATCACCGACGTCCTGCTCTCCGGCGGACTGCTCCGTGACCTGCTCAGCGGGGAACTCCTCACCCACCTGCTCGCCGACGGCCTGCGTTCCGACCTCTGGGGCCCCTCGCGCACCCTGCTGCAGTACGTCCGCCCGACCACCCTGCGGGTCGCCGCCAACGGCTACGCCGTCCTCGCCCGGCGCGCCGACCTCCAGTGGGTCGTCAGCGAATTCACCGCCCACTACCGGCAGTTGCTCGCCGAATACCAGGCGCGTGGGGAGTTCCCGGTGAACGGCGCGGTGGAGATCCGGGTCACCGGGCTGGACGACCCGGCCTGGTGCGGTGTGCCCGGCGCCCGGCCGCCGCTGCTCTCCGCGCTGCGCCCGCGCCCCGACCGCCCCGAGTGGGACACCGCCGTCTGGCTCGACGTGCTCAGCCTCCCCGGCACCCCCGGGCTGCACCGCTTCTGCCGCGACCTGGAGCAGTACCTGTTGCGCACCTTCGACGGCACCCGGGCCGGCCTGCGCGTCGAGTGGTCCAAGGGCTGGGCCTACACCGCCGACGCGGCCTGGGCCGACCCGGACGTGCTCGGCCGGGTCATCCCCGCCGGCCACCGCGAGGGCGGCGGGCCCGGCTGGGACGAGGCGGTCGCCGTGCTGGACCGCCACGACCCGTACCGGGTGTTCGGCAACGCCTTCCTGGACGGCCTGCTGAGCGGCTGAGCAACTGAGCAACTGAGCGGCGGGTCGGCGGACCGGGCCGACCCGCCGACCGCCCCGGCCGGCGGCCCGCTCAGACGTGCTCCATCACGATCACCGCCAGGGTGCCCGGCTCCAGGGCGCGGAACACGTGCGCGGCGTCGCCCGGGTAGCTGACGTAGTCGCCCGGGCCCAGCTCCACCGGGGCGTCCGACGGCCCGGCCAGCGCCCGCCCCGCGCCGAGCAGCACATGCTCCACCGTGCCGGGCATGTGCGGGTCGGAGGCCCGGGTCTCGCCCGGCTGCGCCTCGATCCGGTAGATGTCGCGCCGGGCGTTCGGCGGGCAGGAGGCCAGCAGCGTGGCCGCGTAGTCGGCCCGCTCCGAGTGGGTGACCGGCCCCTCGCCGGCCCGGATCACCCGGACCACCGGTCGCGGTGGGTCGACCAGTCGGCTGAACGGCACGTCCAGCGCGACACCGAGCGCCCAGAGCGTCTCCACGCTGGGGTTGCCCACGCCCGACTCCAGTTGGGAGAGCGTGGACTTGGCTATCCCGGCGCGCCGGGCCAGCTCGGCCATCGACAGGCCGCCGCGCTCGCGCTCGCGCCGGATCGACGCCGCGATCAGCCCGATCAGATCCGATCCCGAGCCGGCGGGGGAGGTGTTGCCGCTGCTGCCCGCGCTCATGCGTTCGCTCCACAGGTCCAGGCGTTCGTCTTGACGAACGACGGTCATGGGGTTCACTCTACTGGACATGCGTTCGATGATCCGAACACTGGAGCGTGCCACGCTCCGTGACATCGCTCTGGTCTGCCTCGCCGACGCGCTCGTCGGCGCCTCCTTCGGCGCGATCAGCGTCTCCGGCGGCCTGCCTCTCTGGGTGCCGGTCGCCATGTCCCTGCTCGTCTTCGCCGGCGGCGCCCAGTTCGCGGCCGTCGGCGTGGTCCTCTCGGGCGGCGGCGCGCTGGCCGCCGTCGCGACCGGCCTGGTGCTCAACGCGCGCCTGCTGCCGTTCGGCTTCACCGTCGCCGACGTGTTCGACGGCCCCCGGTGGCGGCGGCTGGTCGGCGCGCAGGTGATGACCGACGAGTCGGTCGCCTTCGCCCTGCTCCAGCCCGACCGTCGCCGACGGCGGGCCGCGTTCTGGCTCTGCGGGCTCGCGCTGTTCGCGGTCTGGAACGTCGCCGTCGTGCTCGGCGCGGCGGCCGGTGGCCTGATCGGCGACACCGACGCGCTCGGACTCGACGCCGCCTTCCCGGCCGTCCTGCTCGCCCTCGTCCTGCCCTCGCTCGCCGACCGCCGCACCCGCGCCGCCGCCCTGTTCGGTGCCGTCCTGGCCGTCGCCGCCACGCCGTTCCTGCCGGCCGGTCTGCCCGTGCTGCTCTCCCTCCTCGGGCTGCTGCTCGCCGGACGGCCCAAGGCGCCGAGCGCGGACCTGGCGGCGGGTCCGGCCGGGGACGCGGCTGTGGCCGCGGACGCCGTGTCGGCCGTGGACGCCGAGCCGGTCGCGGACACCCGCCCGGACCCGGACCGACGGCCCGCCAGGGACCCGCTCGTCCGAAACCGGCCCGAACCCCTGACCGAGGAGGTCCGCTGATGTCCCTGCTCGCCATCCTCCTGCTGGCCGCCGGCACCTACGCCTTCCGCGTCGCCGGGCCCACGCTCGGCCACCGGCTCACCATCTCCGACCGGCTGCGCCACCTGCTCGCCGTCGCCGCCGCCGTCCTGCTGGTCGCCCTGGTCGCGACCGGCGCGCTCACCCAGGGCCACGGCTTCGCCGGCTGGGCCCGCCCGGCCGGCGTCCTGGTCGCCGGGGTGCTGGCGCTGCGCCGCGCGCCCTTCCCCGTCGTCGTGGTCGCGGGCGCGGCGACGACGGCGCTGCTCCGGCTCTGCGGGGTCGCCTGACGGAGCCCGGGCCCGTCGCCGAGCCGCCTCGAAGGCGGCGCACTCGCGTCTTCCCGGCTACCCTGCCGGAGTGTCTGATCGAGAAGGCTATCGCCGTCGCTCTGCCCGTGTGGTGCTGGTCGACGAGGCGGACCGGGTGCTACTGCTGAAGTTCCGTGTCGATCCGGACGACCCCGAGGGTGGCCACGGCTGGTGCACCCCTGGCGGGGGCGTGGAGGGCGACGAGAGCCTGGCCGAGGCGGCGGCCCGGGAACTGCGTGAGGAGACGGGGCTGTCCGTCGACGCGGAGGCTCTCGGGCCAAAGGTCGCGGAGACGTCCGGGTATGCGGACCTCGGGTGGGCCGAGGGCGTTTTCCAGGACGACTTCTTTCACTATCGGGTCACGGCCCACCAGGTCGATGTCGGTGGGCAGGAAGCGCATGAGCGCAAACACCATGCGGGGTACCGCTGGTGGACACTGAATGAGCTCGCTGCCGGCAGCGACACCATCTACCCCCTCGGTCTCGTCGAGCTGGCCGCTGAGCTCGTCGCCGGGCGTATTCCTGCTGAGCCGGTTCGGCTGCCCTGGCATCACTGATGGTCTGAGCCCCGGGCTCGGTCGGGGGCCCGTCGTGTTCAGCCGGTGGTGCCGTCGGTCAGGCGCTCCCGCTGGATCTCGGGCCGCTCGCTGTCCCAGAGCAGCTCCCACACCGTGAACTCGCAGTGGTAGTCGCGCATGCTGCCCTGACAGATCAGCAGATAGGTGTCGCCGTCGCGGAGCAGGGTGCGCCGGCGGCTGTTGAACGGGTGCTGCGGGGTGTACGCCGGGACGAGCCGCTTCAGCTCGGCGAGCGCCTCCGCGCGGGTGCCCTCGACCTCGGCGAGCACCTTGGGGCCCCAGATCCGGTCGTTGCCGAGGCCCTCGGTCTCCTGGACGACCAGTGCCCAGCGCGCCATGTCCCACCCCTTGCCCGGCTCCCGAAAAGGATCATCGTACCGACGTGGACCGCGGCGCGGGCTACGGTGCCGCAGGGGTCAGCGACTTGAAGAAGATGGTGGTCGGGTGCGCTACGCCCGCCGGGTCGGTGGCGTAGTCGGGCACGATGCCGACCCGCGTCCAGCCCGCGGCCTCGTACATCCGCTCGGCCGGGCTCCCGGTCTGGGTGTCCAGCACCAGCAGCCGGATGCCGAGGTCGGCGGCGGCGAACTCCAGGGCGGCCAGCAGGTATCCGGCCAGGCGCTTGCCGCGGTCCGCTTGGTCCACCATCAGCTTGGAGACCTCCGCCCGGTGCCGGCCGTTGGCGGAGGCCGCCGGGCGCAGCTGCACGGTGCCGGCGATCAGGCCGTCGGCGTCCCTCCGGGCCGTCCACAGCAGCAGCCGCCCGGCCTCGACGTCCGGCGCCAGGGCCCGCCACCACGCGGCCGCCTCGGCGGGGTCGAGCGGGGAGAGGAAGCCGAGCGAGGCACCGGCCCCGACGGTGTCCACCAGCAGCCCGGCGAGCGGCACGGCCGAGTCCAGCAGCTCGTCCGCCGTCACCCTGCTGATCGTGTACATGGTCACTCCTTCGCTCCCCGCCCGCCCGAACCCTGCGGCGTGCGGAATACTCGCCGGTACCCCGCCGAGACTACAAGGAGCTTCAATGACGAAGCCGACCCGGATCGACCCGGCCGACCTGCTCGCCGTCGGCGACCTGCTCACCGACGAGGAGCGGCTGATCCGCGACACCGTACGGAAGTTCGCCGACGAGCGGATCCGCCCGCACATCGGCGACTGGTTCGAGCGCGGCGTCTTCCCGGCCCGCGAACTCGCCCCCGAACTGGGCGCCCTCGGGGTGCTCGGCATGCACCTGGACGGCTACGGCTGCACCGGCTCCGGCGCCGTCGCCTACGGGGTCGCCTGCATGGAGCTGGAGGCCGCCGACTCCGGGCTGCGCAGCTTCGTCTCCGTCCAGGGCTCGCTGGCGATGCGTTCGATCCACGCCTTCGGCTCGGAGGAGCAGAAGCAGCGCTGGCTGCCCGGCATGGCCGCCGGCCGGCTGATCGGCTGCTTCGGCCTCACCGAACCGGACGTCGGCTCGGACCCCGCCGCCATGCGCACCCGGGCCCGCCGCAAGGGCGGCGACTGGGTCCTCTCCGGCGGCAAGATGTGGATCACCAACGGCGGGATCGCGGACGTCGCCGTCGTCTGGGCGCAGACCGACGAGGGCGTCCGCGGCTTCCTGGTAGAGCCCGGCACCCCCGGCTTCACCACCCGCGACGTGCCCGGCAAGCTCTCCCTGCGCGCCTCCGTGACCAGCGAACTCGTCTTCGACGAGGTCGTCCTGCCCGCCGACGCCGTGCTGCCGGGCGTCAGCGGCCTGCGCGGACCGCTGTCCTCCCTGGGCGAGGCCCGCTACGGCATCCTCTGGGGCACCGTCGGCGCCGCCCGCGACTGCTACACCGCCGCGCTCGACTACGCCAGGAGCCGGGTCCAGTTCGACCGCCCGATCGCCGGCTTCCAGCTCACCCAGCAGAAGCTGGTCGAGATGATGCTGGAGGTGGAGAAGGCCTACCTGGTCGCCCTGCGGATCGGCCGGCTCAAGGACGAGGGCGCGGCCCGCCCGGCGCACATCAGCTTCGGCAAGCTCAACAACGTGCGCGCCGCGCTGGAGATCGCCCGCAGCGCCCGGACGATCCTCGGCGCCAACGGCATCACCACCGCGTACCCCGTGCTGCCGATCTGGGTGTCGGCGGCCGAGATGGAGGCGGTGGAGGCGATCTGCTCCTTGGTCTCCACGTCCTTGGCCTGGGCCAGCAGCTGGTCCGAG